>JAEYXD010000139.1 GCA_023428645.1 Pseudomonadota bacterium | reverse complement strand
AATAGTAGGAGCGCGCCCGGAATCTGGACAGAATGGACGAGCTCGCTTCACCCGCTGCCTGCACGACTTTCGTCAACGCATCCGCGATGGCACAGCTCGGCGCGGCAACGCTGACGAATGCGTCGGGCAGTTGCGGTCGCCCACAGTGCGCCGGCATGACGAGCACGCCGGATGACGGCGTACCCGCAGCGCGAGCGCAGGGGTGAGGATCGCTGCTCGCGATCGCGCCGGCGCACAGTTCGATCGCGGCCTGCGCAGGTGCAACGGAGTCGCGATCCAAGGGCCGGCGCACGTCGAGCAGGACGACGGTCGAGCGATGGCCGGCCACCCTGATATCACCGCCGGCGTTCACGTAGCCCGATGCCGAGGCCGGCAGCTGCATCGCACGGATGGCCTCGTCGACCGCGACCCCCTTGCCTATACCGCCGAAGTCGATCCAGAGCGGTCGCCGAAACGCGATCGTACCGTCGCCGATGACGATGTCGCGCCAGCTTGCAACGTCGGCAGGCTCTACAGCCGAGCCGGGATGCGGCAGCAACCCACGTCGAACCAAGTGTGAGGCAACGGTGATGTCGAACAGGCCGTGGGAGGCGCGCGACATCGCGAGTGCGAGCCGCGTCGCTTTCAGGGTCATTCGATCGATGGAGACGGGGGCAAGCGCCGCTCGCTGATTGAGCCGCGATACATCGCTCGTCGGCAGGTGCGAGCTGAGCAGGGACTCGACTTTCTCGATCGCCGCGAAGCCACGCTCCAGCGCCGCCTCGCACGCGCGCTTGCCCAGGCCGAGAATGCCCAGCTCGACGAACGTGCCCATCATGGGCCGCATCCGTCGGATCATCGTGCTGTCCCCGCGATCAGCGCGTGAATCGCCAACGCGCGTCGAACTCCGCTGCCGACAGCTTCGCTCGACAGCGTCGAGCCGGAAATCGTGGCGATGCCGAGCTCCCAGCGGCTGCGGCCGTGCTTCTTGCCACGGAACTGATCGAGCCATGACGGGGCGAGCATCGCGGGCGAGTACCGCGTCGGATATTCGAGAATTTCTATCCCCTTGACGGTGCCGTCCGGCGCGATCGCTACCGCGAAGGTGAGCGTCGTGCCATGTGGATAGCCGCGCTCCACGAAGAGCCAGCCACCGTTGCTCATGCGCCAGGCCGGAACGCGTCGATGCAGGATCGACACGCCCGGGGTTTCATGCAGCGCCACGAGCTGTTCGTCAGTCAATGAGAACGAAGCGGCCCGCGCCGATTCGCCGGGAAACAAGCGCAGACGCGCGTCGTCGACCGTGGTGACGGTAATGGCGGACGCGGGCAGCGCCGCGACGATTGCCGCAGGCGCGAGCAGGAAGAATCGCGAGTCCATGGCTCCCCGAGCTGTTCTCCCGATCGTGCCTCCAAGTGCACATGCGTTTGTGTAGCGAAGTGTTAAGTGCCGCGAGCGCCCGATGCACTTCACACTTGTCAACTTGAGACGGCTCGAGCAGCGGCGCTATACAGCCCGCGAACCACATGAACACGAGAACCGCATGAGATTGGATGATCTTTCGCACTTGCCGAGCTACGGCGCGGTTGCCGCCGCGCTGCTCCTCGCGGGTTGCAGCAGCGGGCCCGACGACGAGGGCAAGACGCTCGGCTTCGCGATCATTGGCTGGACGACCGCCGTCTACGAAACGAAGTACATGGACGAGTGCCCCGAAGGGCTCGCGATCGGCAATGACGAGATCTGGTGGACGGCGCTCGACCCGGAAGTGCGCGCGCGCCTGACCAATGACGGCACCATCGAGCCCGTCACGGCATCGCGCCGAGCGATGGCGGGCGTGCGCGGGCCCAATGGGGAAGATGTCTGCTGGAATCCGGAGGTCGTCAAGGATCCGCCGCTGCGCACGGTGCAAGGGCCGACCTCGTTCGGCAAGGACCTGGATGGCGACAGCACCGGCAATCCAACGCCCAAGAGCTGCAAGCATACGAACTTCGTATCGCCGTCGGGCGCGCCGGGAGTCGACAATCAACTCTATCGTCTGATGGGCTGCCACTACGGTTGGCGTCGCCACGGCTACGTCGACTCGAACGCAAACGGCGAGCGTCGCGATACCTCACACGGCATCACGCTGGTGGAAGTGAGCGGCGTGGACGACATGCAGAACGACGACGATGTGCGGGTCGCCTTCTACAAGAAGCGAGATGGCGATGTACTGCACAAGGATCACACGGGAATGATCCTCGCCAACGCGAGCTATCGCATCGACCTGTCGGGTCGCTACGGGGCGACCACGCGCGGCCGGATCGAAAACGGCGTGTTGATCACCGATCCGGTGGACGTGACGCTGCCGTTCTATGGAAATCTGACGCATCAGGAGTTCGTGCTGCGCGAGATGAGCATCGAACTGCCGCTCGAGCCGCAGAAGGATGAGCGCAACGTACGTGGAATGGTGGTCGGTTACTACGATCTCGACTCGTTCTGGTCGTACATGAAGCAGATCGAATTCCTCTCGGTCACGGGACAGTTCAGTTGCCCGGGCATCTACGTCGCCGCGCGCGAGCTTGCGGACGGATTCCCCGATCCTGAAACCGGCGAGTGCACGGCGCTGTCGTCCGCGTTTCATGTCGATGCCGTACCTGCTTTCGTGATCGCCGACGACGCGACGAGACTGGCATCGCTGGGTAAACAGACGGCGAGGAAGCATCGATGAGCAGGGCCCGATACATTGGCAACTCCCTGCGCGGAGGTGCGATCTTGCTGGCCGCGTTCGTCGTGGGGACGCTCACCAGCGGCTGCGCATCGAAGGAGCCGGAGACGCCAGGAGGTCCGCCGGTGATGCGCCGGCTGACGGAGGCTCAATATCGCAACACGATTCGCGACGTGTTCGGTCCCGGGATCAACACCGTGGCTCGCTTCGATCCAATCTCGCGCGAGGAAGGCTTGATCGCGGTCGGCGCTGCGGCGGCATCGATCACGCCATCGGCGTACGAGCGGTATGCGGCGCTGGCACAGCTCATCGCGGGGCAGGTCGTTTCTCCGGCGAATCGTGACTACCTGTTGCCCTGTGCGCCCGCGACGCAGACCGCGGCAGACGAGGCATGCGCACGCGAGGCTATCGGCAAGATCGGCCGGCTCCTGTATCGCAGAAAGCTCACGGTCAACGAGGAAGCGCGGTTGGTTCAGGTGGCCAACGAGGGCGCAGCTTCGCTCGATGATTTCTATCAGGGCTTGGGCTACAGCATTGCCGCGATGCTGCAGTCGCCGATGTTCATGTTCATCTCGGACACGGTGGAGGTGGATCCGGCGCGTCCGGGCACGCAGCGTCTCACCGCGTATGCGAAGGCATCGCGCTTGAGCTTCTTGCTGTGGAACTCGACACCGGACGATGCTCTGCTCGCTGCCGCCGAGTCAGGCGCGCTCCATGACAAGAAGGAGTACGAGGCGCAGGTCGATCGCATGTTGCTCTCGCATCGAGTGGAGGACAGCGTTCGCGCCTTCTTCACCGACATGCTGGCGCTGGACGGGTTCGATACGTTGTCGAAGGACTCGGTGATCTATCCGGCGTTCGTCATGGCAACGATGGAGGACTCTCGCGAGCAGGTACTGCGGCTCGTGGTGTCCGAATTGCTCGAGAAGAAGGCAGGCTATCCGTCGCTGTTCACGACGCGTCACACCTTCATGAGCGGCCCGCTGGGCATGGTGTACCAACTGCCGGTCGGCAATCCGAATGGCTGGGTGCCGTACGAGTTCTCCGAGGCCGACAAGCGACGCGGTTTGCTGGGGCACGTCGGCTTTCTGGCGCTGCATGCGCATGCGGGCAAGAGCTCGCCGACGATTCGGGGGCGCGCGGTGCGCGAATTGCTGATGTGTCAGCGGGTGCCGGATCCCCCGAGCAATGTCGACTTCTCGGATTTCAACTCGGCATCGGCGTCTCCGATGAATACGGCGCGCGAGCGGCTGCACATCCACAACAGCGAACCGTCATGTGCCGGCTGTCATGCGCTCGTCGATCCCATCGGCCTGACGCTCGAGAGCTTCGACGGCGCCGGTCAATGGCGCACGATGGAAGGCGGGCAGCTCATCGATACTTCAGGCGAGCTCGATGGTGTCGAGTACGCGGACTCGACGGGTCTCGCGGAGGCGGTTGCGAACAACCCGGCGGTCACCGCATGTCTCGTGCGCCGCCTGTATGCCTATTCGACGGGTCGCGCACCGGCACGCTCGGATCTGGCCGCCCTCGAATATCTGCGGACGCGATTCGAGGACGATGGCTTTCGATTCCCCGACTTGTTGCGCACGTTGGCAACGAGCAACGCCTTCATCGCCGTCAAGGCCGCGACATCCAGCGCGAACGACGAGAGCGAGCTGACGGCAGTTCTGACTGCGAATCCTTGACGGACGGAGACACGATGAAACGAAAACTCGAACGACGCTCGTTTCTGCGCGGCATGCTCGGCGGTACCGCCATTGCGGTTGGACTGCCCTTGTTGGACTGCTTCTTGAACGACAACGGGACGGCACTCGCGTCGGGCGCGCCGATTCCGGTGCGATTCGGCACCTGGTTCTGGGGGCTGGGGCATACGCCAGGTCGCGGTATCGCGCCGAAAGCGGGGCCTATCGAGTTCCTGGAGGAGTGCGAGCCGCTCAATCCCTACAAGAGCAAGATCAACTACTTCAGCGCCTTCAATGCGCCGCTCGATGGCCGCGTGAGCGCGGTGCACTTCACTGGGTGGGTCGCGGCGAGGACCGGGACGGTGCCGTTGCGGGGCGGTGAGATCGCGTCACCGACCTTGGACGTGCTCGTTTCCGACGCGATCGGCGGCAGCACGAGATTTCGTACGCTCGACTTGTCGGCGACGGGAGATCCCAAGGATTCGTACACGTTGCGAAACACAGGCACGCGCAATGCCGCGGAAGTCTCGCCGCTCGCGTTCTACGCGCGAGTGTTCGGCGCGAACGCGTTGGATGGCGGCGCGAGCGCGAAGCTCGACCCGACCATCGGCGTACGGCAGAGCGTGCTCTCCGCCGTGAGTGAGCAGAGCCGTGACTTCCTCAAGACGGTGGGCGCCGCCGACCGAGCCCGCATGGACGAGTACTTCACGTCCATTCGCCAGATGGAGCATCAGCTCGAGCTGATGTTGCAAGCGCCACAGACGTCTCAGGCTTGCGTGAAGCCGGCAGCGCCGCCCGACGGGCCGATCGGGATCGAGCTCGAAACCCTGGTCGTCAATCACAAGATTCTGTCGAACATGCTGGCGATGGCGGTGGCATGCAATCAGACGCGTGTCTTCAACATGCTCTTCTCGCAGTCGCTCTCGATGGTGCGCCGCGCGGGTGAATCGCACACCCATCACACGCTGACGCACGAGGAGCCGATCGACGATCAACTGGGATATCAGCCGGAAGTCGCGTGGTACAACAGGCGGAGCATGGAGGGCCTTGCCGACTACATCGAGGCCTTCGAGCGGATCAAGGAGGGGCCGGGCACACTGCTCGACAACACGTTGATCTTCGCGAGCACGGATACCAACAACGCCAAGATCCACGCCGTCGATGGCGTGCCGATCATGACGATCGGCAGCGGTGGGGGGCGCTTGAAGACCGGCGTGCACATCCTGGGCAACGGCGATCCGATCACCCGCGTGGGCCTGACGGCGATGCAGGCCGTGGGTCTGCCGATCGCATCGTGGGGCAGCGACTCGCTCAATACATCGAAGACGTTGACGGAAGTGCTCGCGTGATCAAGATCGTCATAGCGTCGATGTCATTGCTGTGCTCGTTGAGCACGGCGCTTGCCGCCGAGGGCACGCCGCCGTTGCCGGCAGAGCTCAGAATCGTCAAGTCGGGCTTCGAGAATCTATTCACGAATGCCGCCGGCTTCACGTTGTACACGTACGACCGCGACTCGACGCCGGGAGAGTCGACGTGCATCGGCGCGTGCGCAAAGACCTGGCCGCCATTCACCGCGGCAGCCGATGCAAAACCCATCGGCAGTTTCACTCTGGTTGCGCGCGATGACGGAGCGCGTCAATGGGCCTACCGCGGCAAGCCTTTGTACACCTACACGCAGGATCTCTATCCGGGTGCTGCATTCGGCAAGGACTTCGGCAATGCCTGGCGTGTCGCTTTCGGTCAGCTCGCGATGCCGTCGGATGTGACCATCACGGAAGGACCCTACGGACGTGCGCTCGCGAATCAAGCGGGCATGACGCTCTACACGCCGCGAGCCGGCTCCGCGGATCTGAAATCGCTGTGTTCGGGAAAGTGTCTTGCACAGTGGCGTCCGCATCCGGCACCGATGGTTGCGAACGACAAAGGCAGTTGGAGCGTGTTGACGCGGCCCGATGGCTCGCGTCAATGGGCGTTCAACGACAAGCCGCTTTTCACGAGCGTTCTCGATCGACGTCCCGGCGACACGCTCGGGCAAGTCGACGAGGCGGGCGACTGGGAGATCGTCCTCGTGCGGCCGCCGCCGCCCGCGCCAGCGTGGATGAAATTGGTTGAGACCGATATCGGCCAGGTGTACGCCGACGCGCGGGGCATGACTCTCTACGCATTTCGAGGCGACTTCAATGAGCTCCACCGCACGACCTGCAACGCCGAATGTGTCGCGGCACACTGGACCGCTGTCGTCGCGGAATCGGAAGCGGCGCCCGTAGGCGACTGGTCGGTACTGAAGCAAGACGACGGCTCGTGGCAATGGGCTTATCGTGGCCAGCTCCTCTATACGCACAGCCGCGACCGCAAGCCGGGCGATACGGCGGGTGACAAGTTCGCCGCCGGCGTCGCGGTGGCCGGCCCATGGGCGCCGATCCGCAGAAAGGTGTACTGAACAACGACCTCACGCGTATTCACGGCGCGTGCAGGACTGGATTGAACAGACGATGAGGGCGTGACGCCCTCATGGCTCGTCCTCTGCAGCGCACTGATGACGCTTCGTGAGCGCGTCATCGTCTCGTTTTCGTTGCCTGTCGATCAGTCACCCACAAGGCGCGGCGCTCATATTCGAGCCGCGCGTTCGGCGCGTCGCGCTGAATGTTCTTCTCGTGTTTGCTCTTTGATTCTCACTCGTGTGCTCGCGCTCGTTCATGAGCGCGAGCGTTGCGCGCTGTCTTCGATGATCGTGCGGCGACGATTTGATGAAAAGTGATGAGTTTCGATTTCACGTCTCGACACCGGCGCTGTCGCCAATCATCTTTATCCACTACATCGAATGCGGCGATGTCTTCTGCACGACGCTCGAGTTGCACGAGCGTGAGCCTGATACCAGACGTGCGGAAAGCGTCCGACACCTATCGATCGACATTATCGAGGCTGGAGCGAAATGCGGAGAGTGAAAGGTTTATGAGTCATCGGCGCGCCATCGCATGCGCAAGCGTGGTCCTTGTTCTGTCCGCGTGCGGCACTGACAAGGCGCCGGTCGATCCGGCTGTTCTCGAAGCGGTTCAGCTCAGACAAGGCGTCTACCGAGAGATCGGATCGAACTTCAAGAACATCAGCGATGCGCTGAAGCGCGGGGACACGCTCGATCACGCGCTGCGCTCCAGCGCGCGTGAGATCGCCGTCTATTCGGCACGACAGGATGAGTTGTTCGCCGAGGGCACGGGCCCGCAGGCGGGCGTGAAGACCGACGCGCGCGCGGAGATCTGGGCGAACCCCGTCGACTTCGAAGCCAAGAAGCAGAGCTTCATCACGGCGGCCGCCGCGCTGCGAACCGCGGCGGATGACGGCAATCACGAGACGTTCGTCGAGCGCTTTGCGGCGCTCGGTGCGACCTGCAAGAGCTGCCACGATGTGTACCGTCGGGAAAAATGACCATGCGTGTTGATCGATTGCGTCGACTGCTGCTCGCTTCGCTTTCTGTGGCGCTCGTGATGTCCGCGCATGCGGACGAACGTCCGTCGCTGCCGGCCGGCCAAAAACGTCACTTCATTGCAGAGATCTCCTGGAAGAACAACACGGCCTATACACCGAGCGACGCAACCGGGCGCGCGGAGTTCGAGATCGACCTGGACTCGAAAACACTGTCGTGGGACATCCGCTACGAAAAGCTTTCCAGCGCTCCTCGAGGCGTCTGGTTGCACGCGCCTGGACAGCCCGGCGCAACCGGCGCTCCGATGATCAATCTCGCCACCGGTGAGTTGCGGCCTCCTGTGAAGGGCAGTGCAGTGCTGACGGATGCGCAGATCGAGTATCTGCTCACGGGGTGGTCCTACGTGCTGATCTCCACGAAGAAGTATCCGAACGGCGAGGCGCGCGGCCAATTGAATCGCGCGCGCCCCGAGTGGATGACGATCTTCAAGTGAAGCGCTCGTCGAGGTTCTCAGTTCAGAGACGCACCGCTCGTCGGCGTGCGACGAGCATGCGATCTCAGGCCAGATAAATCACAAAAGGCCTCATATCGAGGTTGGGGAGCAGTCGATGAGTGAGTCTTTATTCCGGGCGCGGGTCGAGCCAGCGCTGACGTTGAGTCTCGCAACGCTGATGGCGTTCGGGATGCATGGGGCTGCCCGTGCGCAGGAGTCGACCACAGAGAGCGCCGACACGGCCTCGTTGAGAATCGAGTCGGTCACCGTGACGGCAAGACGGCGCGAGGAGTCGTTGCAGGATGTTCCCATGGCGATCTCTGCGCTGACCTCCGCGGACTTTGCCGCTCGCGACGTCAAGGACATGAAGGACATCTCCATGCTTTCGCCGGGCTTGTCTCTCAATCAGTACGGAGCACAGCGCGCGCGACGCGATACTCAGAATCTGTCGATGCGCGGCGTATCTCGCGGCGGTACCGGCGTTTTCGTGAATGGCGCTCCGGCCCTGGGAGGCGCATCGACGACGTTCAGCGATCTCGAGCGCGTGGAGGTTCTCAAAGGACCGCAGAGCGCATACTTCGGCCGTTCGACCTTTGCCGGCGCGGTCAACCTCGTACCGAAGGCACCTTCGAGCGACTGGAAAGGCTCGCTCGAATACACGCGGGCAAGCAGCAATTTTTCCGATATTCGCGGCTCCATCGAAGGCCCCCTTCTCGGTGATGAGCTTACGTTTCGCTTGAGCGGTCGCGGCTTCTCGCAGGATGGGCAATATGTGAGCGCGTTCGATCGCAGCCCGCTCACGAAGCAGGAGACCGATAGCGCGTCATTGATCGTGCAATGGTCGCCTGACGAGTTGTTCACTGCGCGGCTGTCCTCGTTCTACTCCGTGCTGCACGATGGCGTGCCGGCGTACGCCAAGCTCACGCCGGTGGATTTCAACTGCAATGCCGGCGCCGCGCCTGGTAACCAGCTGAATTACATCTGCGGGGAGTTGCCCCGCTTCTCGGAGCGCCGCGTAGGCGCCGACTTCCCTCTGACGCCGGACGTTTACAACGTCCTCTGGAACAACAGTCGGGGCTATCCCAATCCCGACAATTTGCAGCCGCTCAGTTCACGCTCGGGAGATCATTCGGAGGCGCTGCACGTGAATCTGCGTCTCGACAAGGAGTTCGGGTCGGGACTGCTGCAAGGCGCCACCGCGAGTTACTTGGGTGCGTACAACACGAATGCTTCCCAGTCGATCACGAACTCCATCGCCGAGTCCGTGCTGCACCGCTCGAACAGCAATTACGGCACGGTGCCGCATGTCTTGCCGTATCCGACCTTTCTGATCTTTTCGCTGAGCGAGACCGCCGAGCAATATCACGAAGCTCGCATCGCGAGCGATGGCGCGCAACGGTGGCGATGGATGGCGGGCATCAGCTACGCCGAATCCGAGCCGAAGGTTTCCGTGACGCGCGGCCTGACTTCGGGCGGTGCCGCGAACTACAACACCGGCAACCAGATCACCTTGACCGAGACGCTCGGCTACTTCGGCAGCCTCAGCTACGACATCACCGACAAGCTCGTCGTGTCCGGTGAGGGGCGCTATCAGTACGACGATATCAAGCTCTTGAGAATGTATCCGAGCGAGCAGGTCCTGCAGCAGGCCGACGACAGCTCGTTCATGCCGCGCTTCAGCCTGCAGTACAAATGGTCGCCGGATCTGACGAGTTTCGTGTCGTTTGCCCGAGGCATTCAGCCGCAGAGCTTCAACGCGTCGCTGTTCCCCGAGCCGCAGTCGACATTGGACCTGGTCCGAAACCAGCTGGGCGCCGGCAAGATCGTCAAAGGTGAGCAGATCGACATGTACGAGCTGGGCCTCAAGGGCCTGCTGTTCGATGGCAGCGTGTCCTTTGACGCAACCATGTACTACGGTGATTGGAGTGATCAGGTGATCGCGCAGATGATCGTCGTGCCGAATGCCAACAATCCCGCGCTGACGAATATTCTGCGGCCGAACACCAATGCAGGTAAGACGGAACTGCGCGGTGTCGAGCTGAGCGCGACCGCCATTCTTTCGGAACACGTGCGCGCATCGATGAGCTACGCGCGTAACGAGACCAAGATCGAGTCGTATTACTGTGGCACGTGCAACTCGAATGTCACCGGCTCGCCGAACGTGGATGGCAACGCGCTGCCGCTCGTGCCGCGTGACAGCGCGAACCTGTTCGTCGAGTACCGAAACGACGTCGGGAACGCGTCGGAGTATGAGTGGTATGCGAACGCCCAATACATTTTCAAAGGCCGCATGTTCACGGACGAAACCAATATCGCATGGACGCCCGATCGCAATACGGTCGACGTTCGCGCCGGTATTTCGCGTGGCGATCTGACGGCGGAAGCATTCGTGACGAACCTGTTCGATGAGTATTACCTCGAGTCCGCCAACACGGGCGCGGATCCCACCGTGACTGGCGTACCCGCATATCTGAACAATGCCTTTTATCTGGGGCTTCCCGTGAAGCGCCAGTACGGCGTTCGCGTCAGGTATTTGTTCTAGCCACTTATCGATAAGTGATCGGCGGGAGTCGCGTGCTCCCGCCGATACGATTCAGTAGCCAGGTCGCAGGCGGAGATCATCGTGAGTCAAAAATTGTCGCGTCGTGAATTGCTGGCGGGATTCGCCAAGGCGTGCTCAACGGGTGCGACGCTCGTGGCAATGGCGGGCTGCAGCAAGCCGAGATCGCTCGACGCTACCGATCAGGCAGAAGCCTGCGTCGATTCCGGCTCCTTGAGCCCAGCGGAAGTCGGGCTACGCGATTCGCTCGGTTACGTGCCGGTCTCGAAAACACCGCCACAGCTGTGTGGGGGCTGTGCGTTCTTCGAGCCCGGGGAGCGCAATTGCGGTACGTGCCAGCTCCTCCATGGACCTGTCAGCGCCGGGGGCCACTGCCGATCGTTCAGCAAGCGTAAGGGCTAGGCGATTCGGACAGATTCGCTTTCCGCCGACTGCGAATGCTCTCTTCACCTTCGCCTTCAGCGGTGCCGCGCCCGGGCGCCACGCTCGGTCATCACCGCTTCAATGTTCCGGTGCGCCGGCACGCCGTTGACATCATCCTGTCGTTGGCGTTGAGTTGGCTATTGCCGCAGTTCTATCCGTTGATGCCTGGCAAGTAGTCCAGTTCACGGGGCGGCGCGCTCGGACGCAAGCGGCTGACGAATGAACGATAGAGAATCCCTCTCGATTGCCGAGGCACGGCGGATCGCCTTGGCCGCACAGCAGTTTCAGCCGCGGCGCAAGCCGCCGAAGAGCGTTCAAGCGCTCACCGATCTCGTTCGCGCGCTCGGGGCCGTGCAGATCGACTCCGTGAACGTGCTGACTCGATCGCACTATCTTCCGTTGTTCTCCCGCTGCGGCGCCTACGATCGCGCGTTGCTCGAACGCGCCGCATACGACCCCGGCGAGCGGCAGCTGTTCGAGTACTGGGGGCACGAGGCGTCGTTTCTTCCGCTCGAACGCTATCCGCTGTTTCGCTGGCGGATGGAACGGGCGCGCCGCGGCGAAGGTACTTGGGGCCGGCTGAAAAAATTCGCGACCGAGCACCGTGAGGCCGTCGCCGCCGTGCGCGAGCAGATTCGCGAGCGCGGCGCGCTCGGCGCCGGCGAGATCGAAGGCGCGAAGCGCGGTCCCGGTGGCTGGTGGGGCTGGAGCGAGACGAAGGAGATCCTGGAATGGCTCTTCTGGACCGGTGAGGTCACGACCGCGCAACGACGCAATTTCGAGCGCCTGTACGATCTCACCGAGCGAGTGATACCCAGCGATCTCATCAATGTCACGGTCGCGAAGGAGGCGGCGCAGCGCGAGCTGATGACCATTGCCGCGCGGGCGCTCGGTGTTGCGACGATGATCGATCTGCGGACGTATTTCCGCATTCCGACCGCGGATGCCGCGCATCGCGTGCAGGAGCTTGTGGAGGCAGGGGTGCTCGTGCCCGTCGTGGTCGAGGGCTGGAAGCAGCTGGCCTATCGGCATTGCGACGCGAAGGTGTCGCGCGCCGCGGATGCAACGGCGTTGTTGTCGCCGTTCGACTCACTCGTGTGGGAGCGCCCGCGAACCGAGCGCTTGTTCGATTTCCACTATCGGCTCGAGATCTATACGCCGGCGCACAAGCGGCAGCACGGGTACTACGTGCTGCCGTTCCTGTGTGGAGGGCGGCTCGTCGGCCGCGTCGATCTCAAATCGGATCGCGAGCAGGGCCGCTTGCTCGTGAAGGGCGGGAGTCTCGAGGACGGCGTGCGGGAAGGCGAGGTCGTGGAGGCGTTGCGCGCGGAGCTTCGATCGCTGGCGTCCTGGCTCGACCTTGCGGACGTCACGATCGCTTCGCGGCGCGGCAGCCTGATGAAAGCGCTGCGCACGCGCTGAAGCTGCGATCAGGAGCGGTTTTCGCTGCCCTTCGCCCACCATCCGAAGCCGCAGGCGGCGACGAACAGCGCGATATAGATGAAGAAGCTCATGGCTCCAACTCCCTTGGGTTCCTGACCGAAAGACGCTTTGCGAGCGCGCCGGGTTCCGCAAAAACAAAGGCCCGAAACTCGCGTTTCGGGCCCTTGTCGTCAGTCGCTATGCGCCGAGCGCTGCCAGCTCAGTCGTCCATCAAGAAGCTGCGCAACTGCTCGCTGCGGCTCGGATGGCGCAGCTTGCGCAGTGCCTTCGCTTCGATCTGGCGGATGCGCTCGCGCGTCACGTCGAACTGCTTGCCGACCTCTTCCAGCGTGTGGTCGGTGTTCATGTCGATGCCGAAGCGCATGCGCAGCACCTTCGCCTCGCGCGGCGTCAGGCCGGCGAGCACCGAGTGCGTCGTCTCGCGCAGCGATTCCATCGTTGCGGAGTCGATCGGCGAATCCACCGAGGTGTCCTCGATGAAATCGCCCAGATGCGAATCCTCATCGTCGCCGATCGGGGTTTCCATCGAAATCGGCTCTTTCGCGATCTTGAGCACGCGGCGGACCTTGTCCTCCGGCATTTCCATGCGCACGGCGAGCTCTTCCGGCGTCGGCTCGCGGCCCATCTCCTGCAGCATCTGGCGGGAAATGCGGTTGAGCTTGTTGATCGTCTCGATCATGTGGACCGGGATGCGGATCGTGCGGGCCTGGTCCGCGATCGATCGTGTGATCGCCTGACGAATCCACCACGTCGCATAGGTCGAGAACTTGTAGCCGCGACGGTATTCGAACTTGTCGACCGCCTTCATGAGGCCGATGTTGCCTTCCTGGATGAGGTCCAGGAACTGCAGGCCGCGATTCGTGTATTTCTTCGCGATCGAGATTACGAGACGCAGGTTCGCCTCGACCATCTCTTTTTTCGCGCGGCGGGCCTTCGCCTCGCCGACGGCGACTTCGCGATTGATCTCCTTCACGTCCGCGATCGACAGGTGCACCTGCTGTTCCAGGGCCTGCAGGCGCTTCTGCGTCTTCTCGACGTCATCGCGCAGACGGGCGAGCGCCGCCGAATGCTTGCGCTTCGCGCGGATGTGCTTGTCGATCCACTTCGTGTTCGTCTCGTTCTTGGGGAACGTCGTGATGAAGTCCTTGCGCGGCATGCCCGCATCGCGCACGCAGAGCATCATGACCTGCTTCTCGAGATTGCGGATCTCGGCGACGTGATCGCGCAGCTGCACGATCAGCTGATCGAACATCTTCGGCGAGAGCTTGAGCTCCATGAACTCGCCGGCGACCTTCTTGCGAAGCTTGATCGTCTTCGGGTCCTTGACGCCTTTCTCTTCGATGCACTTCAGCAGCTGTTGGTGCTGTTTGGCGATCGACAGGAAACGGCGCGCGGCTTCTTCCGGATCGGGGCCGGTCTCGAGCGTCTCTTCATCCTCGGAGCCTTCGGTTTCCTCGTCCTCTTCGGCCTCGGCTTCAGGCGCAGCGGCCTGAGCGAGCTTCGGGTTGACGGGAGCGGCGATCTCATCCGGCGCATTCGGATCGATGAAGCCGACGATGATGTCGATGAGGCGGCCCTGGCCGGCCTTCACC
>JAEYXD010000049.1 GCA_023428645.1 Pseudomonadota bacterium | reverse complement strand
TCATGTTTTGGGGGGGGCCGCCGCCGCCTCACCTGCGGAAGAACAACAACGGGCCCGAGCATGACGAAGTCGGAACTCATCGAGCTCATTGCAGCGAAACAGAAACACCTTCCCGCCAAGGACGTCGAATTGGCCGTGAAGCAGGTTCTGGAAATCATGAGCGACGCGCTCGCGCAGGGCAGTCGTATCGAGATCCGCGGCTTCGGCAGCTTCTCACTGCATTTCCGTCCACCCCGCCAGGGCCGCAATCCGAAGACGGGCGAAACCGTCGCGCTCTCTGGCAAATACGTTCCCCATTTCAAGCCGGGCAAGGATTTGCGCGAGCGCGTCAACGAAGGCGCCGGCACGCCCATCAGGGATTAGCAAGGGCTCGCTCCGTCACGCTACGACGCGTCACTGGCTAGCATCGAGTCGCGGGTTGCTAGTAGTTTTCCACCATGTCGCGATTTGTTCTCGCCATCGTCCTCGTTCTTGCCGCGCTGCTCGCGTTGCTCGTGAGCGCGATGAATCCGCCGCGCGTCGAGATCGAGTTCGCCTTCGCGCGCATTGCCAGCCCGCTCGGGGTGGCGCTCGTCATCGCGTTCACGTTCGGTCTGCTCGCGGGATTGGCGTGGCAAGTGAGGTGGATCGCCGAGCTGCTCGCCGAGCGCGGGCGCCTGCGGCGGGCCTTGCGTCTCGCGGAAGCGAAGGCGCGCTCCGCAACGTCACAGCCTTGAGCACTTGCGCCGAGCACGGCGCTTCCCACTGAGTTTCTGCACGAACGCGCCGCATATTCGCGGCCTGCGGATGCATGCGCGCGGTCAGACTGCGGCTGCGATCTGCGCTGTAGCGGGTCGATCACATCAACTCAATTGCTCAAGGAGTGGCATATGGATGACTCGGTTTTCTCAGCCTCGAGTGCCTTGCGACGTTCGGTGCAAGTGCTGATCGCGACCTGCGTGCCGCTGTTCGCGCTCGCGGGTCCCGTCGACATCAACAAGGCCGATGCGAAGACGATCGCGAAGGAGCTCGACGGCATCGGACTCAGTCGCGCGCAAGCGATCGTCGACTATCGCCAGAAGAACGGTGCCTTCAAGAGCGTGGAGGAGCTGCGCAAAGTGAAAGGCATCGGCGCGAAGACGCTCGAACAGAATCGCTCCAACATCCGTCTCAACGGTACTGAAACAAAGGAGGCCGGCTGAGCGTTTGCATGCGTTTCATAGTGGACCGAGCGCACACATTCACTATTGCTCGGTATCCGGGTGACGCCTGTCTCAGACGGGCGTCATCCTTTTCCGTAGCCTGCATCGGCTATGATGCGTTGAGGCAATCACTCGGAGGTTGGGGCGTGATTCAGTCGAAAGAAATTCGCACAGCAGTGTTTCCTGTGGCCGGTCGCGGGACGCGCTTCTTGCCGGCCACGAAGGCGAGCCCCAAGGAGATGCTCCCGATCGTCGACAAGCCCCTCATCCAATATGCCGCCGAAGAGGCGCTCGCGGCAGGCGCCCGCAAGCTCGTGTTCATTACCGGCAGCTCGAAGCGCGCCATCGAAGATCACTTCGACAGCGACCATGAGCTCGAAGAAGCGCTCGAAGAGCAGGGCAAGGCCGACCTGTTGAAAGCGCTACGCGAAATCGTTCCTTCGTGGGCGAGCTGCATCTACATTCGCCAGCCGTCGCCGCTCGGCTTGGGTCACGCCGTGTTGTGCGCGAAGCCCGTCGTCGGCAACGAACCCTTCTTCGTCCATCTCGCCGACGACCTGATCGACGCGCCGACCGCGTGCCTGCGCCAGATGGCGGACGTGCACGCACAACGAGGCGGCAGCGTCCTCGGCGTGGAAACCGTGCCGCGAACCGAAACGGACAAATACGGCATCGTCGCCACCGAGGAGCGCGAAGGCCGTGTCAGCCGCGTGAAGCAAATCGTCGAAAAGCCGCGCCCGCAAAATGCGCCGTCGACACTGGCGGTCGTCGGACGTTATCTGCTGTCGCCGACGATCTTCGACAAGCTCGAGCACACCGGCCGCGGCGCGGGCGGTGAGATTCAGTTGACGGATGCGATCGCCGACCTGCTCGGTGACGAAGCCGTGTACGCCTACGAGTTCGAGGGCAAGCGCTACGACTGCGGCAGCAAGATCGGCTACTTGCAGGCGACCGTCGAATACGGCCTGAAGCACGACGTGCTCGGTCCGAAGTTCAAGGAATACCTGCTCGAGCTGACAGGCAAGGTTTCCTCGCAATGACATGGCGGCTTCTCCGCTCAGGAGAAGCCGCTTCCACCGCTCGCCGTTGAGGGTGTCATGACCGCGAACACAGACCTTCACGCGCGACGCAGCGCCGCATTCACCCGCGGCATCGGTGCGATGCTGCCCGTGTACATCGAGCGCGCACGCAATGCCGAACTCTGGGACGCTGACGGCAGGCGCTACATCGATTTCGCGGGTGGCATAGCCGTCGTGAATACCGGGCACGTGCACCCGCGCGTCGCCGCGGCCGTCCGCGAGCAGCTCGATGCGTTCACGCACACGTGCTTGATGGTCACGCCGTACCGGGTTGCGATCGAGCTCGCCGAGCGCTTGAACGCGCTCGCGCCCGGTCCGACGCCGAAGAAGACGCTGCTCGTCACGACGGGCGCCGAAGCGATCGAGAACGCAATCAAGATCGCCCGCGCGCACACGCAGCGCGCCGGCATCATCGCGTTCGGTGGCGGCTTTCATGGCCGCACGTACATGGCGATGGCGCTCACCGGCAAGGTGATGCCGTACAAGCTCGGCTTCGGTCCCTTCCCGGGCGATGTGTATCACGTGCCGTTCCCGATCGAGTATCACGGTACATCCGTCGACGATACGTTCGCCGCGATTGAACGCCTGTTCAAATACGACATCGAGCCCACGCGCGTTGCCGCGATCGTCATCGAACCGGTCATGGGGGAGGGCGGCTTTTACGTCGCGCCGCCCGAGCTCGTGCAGCGGCTGCGCGCGCTGTGCAATCAATACGGCATCGTGCTCATCGCCGACGAGATTCAAAGCGGATTCGCGCGTGCCGGCCGCATGTTCGCGATGGAACATTACGGCGTCGAGCCGGACCTGATGACGATGGCAAAGAGTCTGGCCGGCGGACTGCCGCTCGCGGCGGTCGTCGGCAAGGCGAGCATCATGGATGCGCCGACACCCGGCGGTCTCGGTGGCACGTATGCCGGCTCGCCGCTCGCCTGTGCCGCCGCATTGGCCGTGCTCGACGTGATGCATGACGAAGACCTCGTGGAGCGCGCGAACTGCATCGGCGCGCTCGTGACGGACAGACTCACCACGCTGCAAGCGTCGCTGCCGATCATCGGCGACGTTCGCGGGCTCGGCGCCATGGTGGCGATGGAGCTCGTGAAGGACCCTGTCACGCGCGAGCCCGATGCGGAGTTGACGAAGGCGCTCGTGCAGCAGGCGGCGGAGAACGGTCTCGTGCTGCTGTCGTGCGGGGTGTACAGCAACGTCATTCGGTTTCTCATGCCGCTCACGGCGAGTGATGAGATCGTTGCGGAAGGGCTTGCGATTCTGGAGCTGTCGCTACGTCAGCTGATCGCTTGATCGACGCTGGTCGCGGTCGAGCCCCGCTTGTTCGGCATTTCCGTTGCCGGCGCTTCACTGCGTGCTCGACGTGAGCCGCGTGCGCGCCGCACGAGCGCCGCGAGCGCCAGCGTCAGCAGCTCCCACCCGGCCTGGGCGCCGCCACCACCGCCACCACCACCATGGGCTCCCGGCGCTGCGGGCGGGGAGGGGGTCGGTGTCGGCGCCAGCGAAGGCGTCGACGATGTCGTCAGCGCCAGGTCTTTCGTATCTTGCGTGCCTTGATCGTCGGTGACCGTGAGCCGCAGCGTGAACTGCGACTCGCCAGGAATGCGGAGGGTCGTCGTCGCCGCGCTCGAGTTTGCGAGCGTCGGCGTCGCGCCCGTGACGTTCGCAATGCTCCATTGATGCGCGGCGATCGATCGTCCCTGACTCGCGAAGCTGTGCGTGCCGCTGATCGATACCGTCGAACCGGCGCCGATCGTGCCGCTCGTCTCGATGACCGCGAGCGGACTCTGCGCCGCGAGCAGAGCCGCCCCCGTATCCAGCATCCCGGCGCCGCAGGTTTGCGCAGTGCACTGGCATTCTGTGTCTTGCGGCGCGCCGGCGGGTACTGGGACCGTGCAGATCGGCGCGGTCGACGCCGGAAAGGGCCGGGCCGCATCTTTCAGAAGCAAGATCGATTGCGCGGGCGTCAGCGCGTCGTTGACGCTGCGCAGCAGCGCCGCGGCGCTTGCGACCAGCGGTGCCGAAAAGCTCGTGCCGACATTGAAATTGAATGAGTCCGTATAGGTGTTCGAGAGCGGAACGGTCGTGCCCGCATTGGTCGTGACGACGATGGAGAAGAGGCAAGGGCTCCCTGCTGTCGAGTTGAAGCAGTTCCCCGCGGGCGCGCTGAGGCCGACCTCTGGACCGAGATTGCTGTAACCGACCTTCGTGCCGACGTGGCGCAAGCCGCCCACGGCGAGAACTCCGGTGCAGTTGGCGGGCGCGTTGACCGCCTGGCCTTCGTTGCCGGCGGAGGCGACGATCAGCGTTCCCTTCGCCAGGATTTCATTCACGGCATCTTGGTAAACGGCGGTGCACGGGCCCTCGCCGCCGAGGCTCAAATTGATGATCTGTGCAGGATGCGCGTTCGTCGGCACGCCGCTCACGGGCAGGCCTGCCGCCCAGCGCATGCCGGCGACGATATCGAAGTCGTATCCGCCGCACTTGCCCATGGCGCGAACAGGCAGCACGGACGCCTGCCATGCGTTGCCGGCGATCCCCATTGCGTTGTTCGTGCCGGCGGCGATCAAGCCCGCCACGCGCGTACCGTGCCAGGAGCTGTTGACCGTGCCGCCGCTGCCGCTCAGGCACTCCTCATTGAGAGAGTCGTCTGGATCCTGATTGACGTCCTCGAGTGTGACCCAGTCGCCCGGATCGGAAGCATCGCCATCGCGCCCGTTGCCATCGTTGGCGACGAGCGCGTTCGAGATGAAATCGTAGCCGGGGAGCACTTTGCCCTGCAGGTCGGGATGCTCGAAGCGCACGCCGGTGTCGACGACGGCCACGATGACCCTGGCGTTTCCCTGCGTGACGTCCCATGCGGCGTCCGCGCGCGTCGCCGCGGGCTCGGCGCTCAGTAAGTACCATTGCTGGACCAGCAGCGGATCGTTCGTCAGTGCGTGCAGCTTGCGCCGATATTCGATCGAGACTGCCGCGACATCCGCATCGTGCTCGAGCCGCGCGACAGCTTCGGCCATCTCGGCCGCGGAGGCCGCTTCCGGCACGAGCGCCTCGAGATCTCCACTACCCACCGCGGATTGCAGCTTCAGCCCCGCGGCCGAGGAAGCCTTCGCGGCGCGGGCGGCTGTGCTCATGGATCGCGCGCTCGTCCGCCATTTCACGAGAATGCGTCCCGTCGCTTCGGCGCGTGCGGAGCGGAACGCAGTGCCGTTGTATTCATGCGCCGAAGTCGCTTGCTGCGCAAGCGTCGGCGCGGCGAGGCAGAGACTCGCAGCAGCGAGCAGAAGCCTGCCCAGGCAAAGCAACATGACGTCGGATGAGATGAATGAGTGTCGCGGCAAGACCGGGAATCCCGCCGCGATTGTGTCGTCGATCGGCGTCGCGCGTGATACGGGACAGAGGGCATTCTCGTGCGGTACTTTCCGCGCTTCCGCCGTTCTCCCAGGGTTCGCATGCATCGTCGTCGGGACCTGCTGATGTTGGCCGCGCTCATGCTGTCAGGGGCGAGCGCCATGGGGCAAGCCGCGGACCCACGCCATTCGCAGACGCCGGAGGGCGCGCCGGTCGAAGAGGTGCTCGTCACCGGCGAGCATCCTGGACCGGGCATGTGGCAGGTCGTGCATGGCGACAACACCCTTTGGATACTGGGAACACACGCGCCTCTGCCCGCGCGGTTGACGTGGCGCTCCGCGGAGGTCGAGTTCGCGATCAGCGAGGCGCAGCAAGTGCTCGGTGGCTATTCGGCGTCATTCACGCTGCGGGGCGCGAACCCGCTCGCAATGCAGGGCAGGCCGTTGCGGCGACTGCTGTCGCGACGGGCTTACGCGCAGTGGCGGCAGCTCAAGCGCGAGTACATCGGTGACAACGACGAAATCGAGCGCGCGCTACCGGTCACGGCGGCGCTCGTGCTGCGCTCGAGCGCGCTCCAGCAGGCGGGCCTCACGAGCGCCGACGCGGTGTTGAAGGAGATCGCGCGGCTCGCGCGTGCCTATCAGGTGCCCGTGACGACGGATCACCAAGTCACGAAGGTGGTCGGCGCAGTGCCGAACGATGCGGCGGCCGAGCGCGTCGGCGTCGCGTTCCTCACGCAGACGATTGCCAATGTCGAGAGCGACGTGCGCACAGCACGCGTGCGCGCGAACGCATGGGCGACGGGCGACATCGATGCGTTGCGCGCGCAAGCGGCGGCCGACGAGCGCGCCGCCGATCTGTATGCGAACAGCTGGCCCTATCTCGATGCGACGGAGCTTGCAGCGCTCGAGCGTGAAACCGATGCGCGCTGGCTGGCTGCGGCCGAACATGCGTTGCGGCGTAATCGCACGACCGTCGCGACATTGCCCATTTTCATGCTGCTGCGGGCCGACGGCCTGCTGGCGCGCTTGCGCGAGCGGGGCTTCGAGGTGATCGAGCCCGCTCGCTAGCGCATCGTGCACGCGCTGCGCGTCGTCACATTGATGACGCGGACTCGGCAGTGTTGCGTGCCGGCATCGTGCGACGCGATCCCACGCGCACGTTGGATCCGTGCCAAACCGGATGGCACAAACGCGGGGGCTGCCGCATTGTCTTACGTTCCTGCGCCAACGCCGCGTGGCGTTGGCGCATCGAGCAGTGTCACACCGGTCGTTGGGGGAAATATGGATGCAGCCAACACTCGACTCGTAGCAGCAATTGCGTTTGCACTCGGACTGCCGCTGGGCGCGTTCGCGCAGACGCAGACGCAAACCCAGACGCAAACTCAATCTCAAACGCAAACTCAAACCCAGACGCAAGCGCAAACATCGCAGCCGCCCGACAAGTCGTTGTTCGGCGTCGAAGTCGTCGTGGTCACCGGTACCGCGGTCCCGGAGCGCACGAAATTCGACTCGAGCGTCGCGATCTCGACATTCTCTGCCGAAGACATCGAACAACAAGCGCCAGCGAGCTCGGCCGATCTGATCTCCGCCGTGCCGGGCTTCTGGGTCGAATCGACGTCAGGCGCGACGCAGGGCAACGTGTTTGCGCGCGGCATCATCCAGGACGGCGGCTATCGCTACGTCGGCCTGATGGAAGATGGCATCCCGATCTATCCGGTCTTCGAGCTGTCGTTCTACAACCCCGACCAATTCATTCGCGTCGACGAGACGATCGCGCTCGTCGAAGCGGTTCGCGGCGGCACGGCGCCGATCTTCACGCCGGGTGCGGTGGGCGGCGCGATCAATTTCGTGACGCGCAATCCGACGAACGAAGCGGAGGCCATCGCGAGGCTCGGCATCACCGACTATCACCAGTATCGCGCCGACATCGCCGTGAGCACGCCGCTCGGCGGCAATTGGGGCATTGCGATGGGCGGCTTCTACCGAGTCTCGGACGGCATTCGCGACCCGGGCTACAAAGCGGACAAGGGCGGCCAGTTCAGGGTGAAGCTCGCGACCGAGTTCGAAACCGGCGAGGCGCAGATCTTCGCGAAGTACATCAACGATCGGTCGCTGTTCGTCGTGCCGATTCCGCTGCAAGGCAATCCGTCCGACCCGAAAGCGATCGACGGTCAGAACCCCGGCACTTACTCGTTGAGCAGTCGCGATGTTGCGCTGGCGGGGCTGCCCCCGACGGCGGCCGAAGTTCGCCTGCGAGGCTCGAACCTGGAAGATGGCATCCATCCGAATCTGTGGACGCTCGGCGGGCGCGTTCGGCTCGCACTCAGCGACAAGGTGTCGTTCACGAACCTGATTCGCTACACGGACGGCGAGGTGCGCTTCGACGCCATCTTCTCCGGCGCCCCGCCGGTGAGGGGCACCGAGTTCGCGGCCGAGAACGGCGTCGCGGCCGTGTACACGGTCGCGGCGACCGGCGAAGTCTATCCCGCGACGAACTACGTGCAGAGCAATCATGGCCACTGGGTCGTCAACAAGGAGTACCGCGCCATTCAGGACGACCTGCGCGTATCGTTCGATCTCGGCAGCAACAATCTCACGCTGGGCGGCTACATCGCGGACTACGGCATGAAGGATCGCTGGAGTCTCGGCAATCAAATTCTCATGGACGCGCGCAGCCGACCCAATCGGTTGCTGTTGCCCGGCGTGACGGACGAGAACGGCTTCGTGTCGTACTCCACGTTCAATCTGATCACGGACTACGACGGCTTGTTGTGGTCCCTTTATGCGTCGGACGAATGGAACGTGACGGACGCCTTGCGTCTGGATTTCGGCTTGCGCTACGACGCCCAGGACATCAAAGGCGATCTGCGCGAGGGCACGCCCCGTGACCTGGACGGCAATCCGGCGACGCTGTACGACAACAATGCCTCCGTCATCGGCGATGCGTTCAGGCGCGTCGACGAGTCGTTCGACGATCTCGCGTTCTCGATCGGCTTCAACTTCAAGTTCACGGACCGGCACGCGATCTTCGGGCGCTACACGGATGCCGCGAAGCTGCCGAACTTCGACGACGTACGTAACGGCGTGCTGACGAAAGACAGCGTCACGAACATCGAGCTGGGCTACAAGACCTCGCTCGACACGCTGGCGGCGTTCCTGACGCTGTTCCAGACGGAGTTCGACAACGTGCCGTTTCAGGACATTCTTCCGGATGGCACGACCAGCGTGCGACGCGCGAAGACGCGCGCGCGAGGCGTGGAGCTCGAGGGCGAATGGCGGCCGGTCGATCTGTTCAGCCTGGGCTTTTCGATCACGGTGCAAGACCCGAAGTACCGCAGCATCATCGGTCTGCCGCAGGCCGACGGTAATACAATCCGTCGCATTCCGAAGCAGTTCTACCGGGCGACCCCGGCACTGCGCTTCATCGACGACCGGTTGCGCATCTATGCCACGTATACCCGTGCGGGCGAGCGCTACGCGAACGACATCAACACCGTGAAGCTGCCGGCCTATACGAAAATCGATGCCGGTATCCTGTTCGACGTCAACGATTCGTTCACATTGCAATTGATAGGCGACAACCTCACGAACGAGGTCGGATTGACGGAAGGCAACCCACGCTCGGATCTGAACGCGACCGGCATCGGTGCCGTGTTCATGGCGCGTCCGTTGTTCGAGCGCTCGTTCGCGCTCATGGGCACCGTGAGGTTCTGATGCGGCGCGATCAACGACGTGTCTTCAGGTCTGCGCTCGTCTGTCGTTGCTCCTCGCTAACTTTCGTCGTCTTGCTGCTCGCCGGCTGCGCAACGCAGTCGGCGCGTCCGCCGACGCCCGCCGAAATGTACGGCGAGCTGTTTCGCGATGTGCAGACGGAAGGCGTGTTCGCGGACAGCAAGACGTTCGTCGACGCGGTGCCGAAACGCAGCCCGGAGGACATCCTCGCGGACTATCGGCGCCGCGACGACGATGCGCCCGTCGACTTGCGATCGTTCGTCGCGAACGAGTTCGCGACGACGACACCGCCCGACACGGCCTATCAAACGCGTCCCGGCGACGACGTCCGTACGCACATCGATCGATTGTGGAAAGTCCTGCGACGCGAGCCCGCGCAGGAGCCGCCGTATTCGAGCCGCTTGCAATTGCCACGTCCGTACGTCGTGCCCGGCGGGCGGTTCAACGAGATCTATTACTGGGACTCGTACTTCACGATGCTCGGCCTGAAAGCGAGCGGCGAAACGCAGCTGCTGCGCGACATGTGCGACAACTTCGCCGATCTCATCCGTCGCTTCGGTCACATCCCGAACGGCAACCGCACGTATTACTTGAGCCGCTCGCAGCCGCCGTTCTTCGCGTCGATGGTCGAGCTCCTCGCGTCGATCGATGGGCCGAAGACGTACGAGCGCTATCGTGAGGCGCTGCGCAGGGAATATGAGTTCTGGATGGCAGGGGCCGAGAGCGTGCCGCAGGGCCAGGCGCAGCGGCGCGTCGTGCGGCTGGCGGATGGCACGCTACTCAACCGCTATTGGGACGATCGTGCCGAGCCGCGCGATGAGTCGTATCGCGAGGACATCGAGACGGCGAGGATTTCCGGCCGACCGGTCAAGGAGGTCTATCGCCATCTACGCGCCGGCGCGGAGAGCGGTTGGGATTTCAGCTCGCGCTGGTTTGCGGATGGGCGGACGCTCGCATCGATTCGCACGACGGACATCGTACCCGTCGATCTGAACAGCTTGCTGTATCAGCTCGAGATGACGCTTGCACGCGCATACGAGGACAGTCCCGAGGACGCGCGCCGCTATCGCGACGCGGCCGCCGCTCGGCAACGGGCGATTCAGCGCAATCTGTGGAGCGAGCGGCTGAACGCCTTCTCGGATCTCGACTGGCGGACGGGGAAAACGACGGATCTTCTGAGTGCCGCCACGTTCGCGCCGCTGTTCGTCGGCCTCGCGACGCCGGCGCAGGCGGCGGCGGTGGCGCGAACTGCGCGCGAGCAGCTGCTCGCGGCCCATGGCCTGCTGACGACGCCGGTCGTGACGGGGCAGCAATGGGATGCGCCGAACGGTTGGGCGCCATTGCAGTGGATGGCGATCGAGGGGCTGAACCACTACGGGGAGACGGCGCTGGCGGAAACGATTGCACGGCGCTGGATCGAGCAGAACATCGCGGTGTTCGAGAAGACGGGCAAGCTCGTCGAGAAGTACGACGTCACGAGCACCGACGCGGCGGCGGGCGGGGGCGAGTATCCGGTGCAGGACGGGTTCGGGTGGACGAATGGCGTCTTGCGGGCGCTGCTCGAAAAATACCCGCCTCGTGATGGGAGCGGTCCAGGGTGAGAGGACCCGCGTTGCTTGGAGCCAGCGCCCATGGCCTGCCTTCACCCGCGTTCCGCGCAGCCCTCCGACCATAACGCGCGGGCTCGCTGGTGTTCATAATTGTCTGAGTATTAGAATGCGCCGACGGTCCAGGGGGCTCGATGACCAAATCCATTCTCATGGGATTGATCCTGATGGCTAGTACGACGTCGGCAGTCATGGCCGCCGAAGCCAGGCGCGCTGCTTTCGGCGTCTTGAGCGACGGGCGCAAGGTCGAGGCGGTCGAGCTCGTGAACGCCAATGGCATGTCCGCCCGCGTCCTCACTCTTGGCGCGACCTTGCAAGCGCTTTCCGTTCGCGACAGAGCGGGTAAGAGCGCGGACATCGTTCTCGGCTACGACACTGCGGCCGAGTATCTGGCGAAGCCCCAGTTTTTCGGCGTGACGGTCGGCCGTTACGCGAATCGCATCGCGAAGGGCAAGTTCACGTTCGACGGCAAGACCTACACGCTCGCGGTCAACGACGGCCCGAACCATCTGCACGGCGGCAAGGTGGGCTTCGACAAGGTCCTGTGGACGATCGATTCGGTCAAGAGCGGCTCGCCCGCGAGCGTCGTGATGTCGTATACGAGCCCTGACGGCGAAGAAGGCTTTCCCGGCACGCTCAAGGTCAGGGCCACGTACTCGCTGAGCGACGACGACGATCTCACGATCGACTACCAGGCGACGACGGACAAGCCGACGATCGTCAACATCACGAATCACGCGTATTTCAATCTCGCGGGCGAGGGCAGCAACTCGGACATCCTCGGTCATCGCTTGATGCTCGCCGCCGACGCATTCACGCCAGTCGACTCGACGCTGATCCCGACCGGCGAGATCAAGCCGGTCGCAGGGACGCCGTTCGATTTCCGCAAGCCGATGCAGATCGGTGCGCGCATTCGCGACGGCCGCGACCAGCAGCTGCGTTTCGGCCGCGGCTACGATCACAACTTCGTCGTGAACGGCGCGGCGGGCACGTTGCGGCTTGCCGCGCGCGTCGAAGATCCGTCCTCGGGCCGCGTCATGGAGCTGCTGACGACGGCGCCCGGCGTGCAGTTCTATTCCGGCAACTTCCTCGATGGCACGAGCGTCGGCAAGAGCGGGCTCATCTATCGGCAGAGCGATGCGCTGTGCCTCGAGCCGCAAGTGTTTCCCGATGCGCCGAATCAACCGGGCTTTCCGTCCGCGCGGCTCGACCCGGGGCAGACGTACAACAACTCGATGGTCTTCCGTTTCTCCACCGTGAAGTGACCCATTGCGATGACTACGAAACCGCACGCTCGTCTGCGCTCTCGCGCCTGGTTCGACGATCCCTCGAATGCGGACATGACGGCGCTCTATCTCGAGCGCTACATGAACTTCGGGCTCACGCTCGAGGAGCTGCAATCGGGCAAGCCCATCATCGGCATCGCCCAGACCGGCAGCGATCTGTCGCCGTGCAATCGTCATCACGTCGTGCTCGCCGAGCGTGTGCGCGAAGGGATTCGCGAGGCCGGCGGCATCGCCATTGAATTCCCGGTGCACCCGATCCAGGAGACCGGCAAGCGTCCGACGGCGGGCCTCGATCGCAATCTCGCGTATCTCGGCCTGGTGGAGGTGCTGTTCGGCTATCCGCTCGATGGCGTCGTGCTCACGATCGGCTGCGACAAGACGACGCCCGCGTGCTTGATGGCCGCGGCGACCGTGAACATTCCGGCGATCGCGCTCTCCGTCGGCCCGATGCTCAACGGCTGGTATCAAGGGCAGCGCACCGGCTCGGGCACGATCGTCTGGCGCGCGCGCGAGCTGTTCGCCGCCGGCAAGCTCGACTACCAGGGTTTCATCAAGCTCGTCGCGTCGTCGGCGCCGTCGACGGGCTACTGCAACACGATGGGGACGGCGACGACGATGAACAGCCTGGCCGAGGCGCTCGGCATGTCGTTGCCGGGCTCGGCGGCGATTCCAGCGCCGCATCGCGATCGCCAGGAATGCGCGTATCGCACGGGAAAGCAGATCGTCGAGATGGTCGCGGCGGATCGCAAGCCGTCCGACGTGCTCACGCGCGATGCCTTCATCAATGCCATCCGCGTGAACTCCGCGATCGGTGGCTCGACGAATGCACCCATCCATTTGAATGCGCTCGCGCGTCACATTGGCGTCGAGCTGTCGATCGACGATTGGCAGACGTATGGCCGCGACATTCCGCTGCTCGTGAATCTGCAGCCCGCGGGCGAGTATCTCGGCGAGGACTACTATCGTGCGGGCGGCGTGCCGGCCGTCGTGAGTGAGCTGATGAAGCACGGTTTGATCGCGGAGCAGGCGCTCACGGTGAACGGCCTCACGATCGGGGAGAACTGCCGCGATGCGTCGATTCTCGAGCCGGCGGTGATTCGCCCGTTCGAGGAGCCCCTGAAAGAGAACGCGGGCTTCACGGTGCTGCGCGGCAATCTGTTCGATTCCGCGATCATGAAGACGAGCGTGATCTCGGACGGTTTTCGCGAGCGGTATCTGTCGAATCCGGACGACCCGGATGCGTTCGAAGGTCGTGTCGTCGTGTTCGATGGTCCGGAGGATTATCACGCGCGCATCGACGACCCGTCGCTCGAGATCGACGAGAACACGCTGCTGTTCATGCGCGGCGCTGGCCCGATCGGCTATCCAGGCGCGGCCGAGGTCGTGAACATGCGTCCGCCGGTGCACCTCATCAACGCGGGCATTCATCATCTGCCATGCATTGGCGATGGTCGTCAGTCGGGCACTTCAGGCTCGCCGTCGATTCTGAATGCCTCGCCCGAGGCCGCGCTGAACGGCGGACTCGCGGTGCTCAAGACAGGGGATCGAGTCCGCGTCGACCTGCGCAAGGGCGAAGCGAACGTGCTCATCAGCGCCGAGGAGCTGCAGGGGCGTTTGAAGGCGCTGATCGACGCCGGCGGCTACCCGATTCCGCCCAGCCAGACGCCGTGGCAAGAGATGCAGCGCGCCCAGGTGAGTCAGGCTCAGACGGGCGCAGTGCTCGAATGCGCACCGAAATATCAGCGGATTGCGCAGACGATCGGCGTGCCGCGGCACAACCACTGAGCCACCTGTCCCTGCCCCCGCGTAGCGGGGGGCAGGACGGGATGGGTGCTACTTCTCGACCGTAACGACGGGCGAGAACCCGCCGAAGATCATCCGCTTGCCGTCGAACGGCATCGGATTGGTGGCGGGATTCATGCGCGGGTCGGTCTTCATGACCTCCTCCATCTTGCTCATCGCGGCCATGCGCGTCTCCTTGTCCGGCCATTCGATCCACGAGAACACGACCACTTCGTCGTCCGTGGCCTGCACCGCACGGCGGAAGTCCGTGACTTTCCCGTTCGGCACATCGTCTTCCCAGCATTCCAGGATTCGCGTGGCGCCCAGGTCGGTGAAGACGCTATCGCCTTTCTCGGCGTGATCGATGAACTTCTGCTTGTTCGCCTTCGGCACCGCAATGACGAAACCGTCTACGTAAGGCATGGCGATCTCCTGTTCAGTTGACACGCATCAAGGACGAGCGACGCCTCACGAATCCGACAGTAGCAGGGCTGATGCGTCGCGAACTCGTCGCCTATTCCGTCGTTCCGCGGCGCTCCTCCGCGAGCGTCACGACCGCGATCGACTTCGCCGGCAATGACCATACGAACGCATCTCCGCTGCGCGAGCCTTTGAAGCTCGTCGGACGCACGGCATTCGGCGCATCGAAGGTGTTGCGCGAGTCCATCGCCGGTGCGGTGAGCACGCGGCCCGACACCTCCCTGGCGGCCGTGCCAGGCAATGCAACCGTCACGGTGGCGGGCCGATTCGGATCGAGATTGACGAGCGCGACGTGCAAGCGGCCGTCGGTGCCGCGGGCGGCGGACACGTCGACCGCCGGCAGCCGCCATTCATCGATGGTGTACTCGGGCGTCTTCGCGTCCGCTTTCAAGGGAATCGCGCCTTGAAACGGAATGTACATCTCGAACACGTGATACGTCGGCGTCAGGACCATCTTTTCCTTGTCGGTGAGAATCATGGCCTGCAGTACGTTGACCATCTGGGCGATGTTCGTCATGCGCACTCGATCCGTGTGGCGATGGAAGACGTGCAGCGACAGCGCCGCGACGTGCGCATCGCGCAACGTGTTCTGTTGGTACAGGAACGCGGGATTGTGGCCGGGCTCCGGGTCGTACCA
The DNA here is from genome assembly GCA_023428645.1 of Pseudomonadota bacterium. Taxonomy (GTDB): domain Bacteria; phylum Pseudomonadota; class Gammaproteobacteria; order Steroidobacterales; family Steroidobacteraceae; genus Steroidobacter. The sequence goes on along the minus strand of JAEYXD010000049.1, from coordinate 18,438 downwards.
GGTGCCCCATTCATCGACGTACAAGCCCACGCGTTTCTGCGGGTCGTGCTTGTCCATGATCGCGGCGTGCTTGCGGATCAGCTCGTCCATGAACATCGCGTTCTTCAACGTCGACGCCCATTTCGCTTCGGGGAAGCCTGTCGAGGGGCCCTTGTCCTCCCAGCGTCCCGGAAAGGTGTAGGAGTGCAGCGAATACGCGTCCATGTGACGGGCCGCTTGCGAGAGCATCACCTCGGTCCAGGCATAGTCGTCGACGTTAGCGCCGCTCGCGACCTTGACGGGAGTGTTGTCGCGCGGTGCCTTGATGAACGTCTGGAACTGCCGGTACAGATCGGCGTAGCGCTCCGGCCGCATGTTGCCGCCGCAGCCCCATGTTTCGTTGCCGACGCCGAAGTAGGGCAGCTTCCAGGGCTTGTCCCGACCGTTCTTGCGCCGCAGTTGCGCGAGCGTCGACTGGGTGTCGGAGGTGATGTACTCGACCCACTCGGACATTTCTTGCGGGGAGCCCGAGCCGACGTTGCCGGCGACGTAGGCGTCGGCCCCGATCAGCTCGGCGAAGTCGAGAAACTCGTGCGTGCCGAACGCATTCGTCTCTTCGACGCCGCCCCACGACGTGTTGATCTTGACCGGCCGCTGGTCGCGCGGACCGATGCCCTCGCGCCAATGATATTCGTCCGCGAAGCAGCCGCCCGGCCAGCGGACGACCGGGACCTTGAGTTTCTTGAGGGCCTCGATGACGTCGGTGCGATAGCCGCGTGTGTTGGGGATCTTCGAGTCCGGGCCGACCCACACGCCTTCGTAGATGCCCCGGCCCAGGTGCTCCGCGAACTGGCCGTAGATGTTGCGATCGATCTTCGCTCCCGGTTGATCCACATGAATCGTGACCGTCGCGCTGATCTTCTGAGGCGCATCCGCGGCGCCGCCGTGCCATACGAGCATCGTTGTGAGCGCAAGCGCCGCATGGCGCAGTTTGAATCGCATGTGTTGGCCCCCCTCTCGTGAGTCATGAGCGCCGTGTCGCGATCGTCGCGGCGCTCCGATACGAAATTTCTTGGCTCTATTCGGCGCTATTCGATGAACGGCGCGACGGTCACGCGCCGGCCGCTCAGGAATGCATCGGCGACGAGGCGCAGCGGCGCGACGTCCACGTCGCTGCGCCGTTCGCGAATCAATGTTTCGAAATGCGCGTACAGGCGCGGATACTCGCGGTCGCTCGCGACCACGACCGGATTGCCGTTCACGTGCATGAGCGAGCCTCCGCGCGACAACAGGAGGCGGCCGGCATCGGTCTCGATGTCGATCTCCCATGTCTGGGGGCCGGTCTGCAGGAAGTCGAATTCCGCGCCGATCGATGCGCCTCCCGCGTCGAGCGTCAGATTGGCCGCGACCGGGGTTTCGCAGTTCACAGGGAAGAACAGCTCCGCAGTCTTCAGCACGACCGGGTTCGGCATGATGCGCGTGAGAATGGAGAGCGCGTTGATGCCGGGATCGAATACGCCGAAGCCGCCCGCGCGCCAGATCCACGTCTGACCGGGATGCCAGACGCGCACGTCTTCCTTCCAGCGGATATGGCCGATGCGCGGTGCGTGCGAGACGAGCCAGTCGCGCGCCGGCTCGACGCCTGCTGCGGCTCGCGAGTGCCACATCGTGAAGAGCGCCACCCGCTGAAAATTCGCGAGGTCTTGCAGCGCGGCGATTTCGCTCAGCGTCGCTCCGGGCGGCTTTTCGAGCATGACATGCTTGCCGCGCGATAACGCGTAGCGAGCGAGCTCGTAGCGATTCTGCGGCGGCGTGCAGATCGAAACGGCTTGCACGCCCGGCACCATGTCGATGAGCTGTTCCAGCGTCGGGAAGTTCGGCACGCCTTCCAACCGATGATTCGGACTCGCGACACCGACGAGCTCGTAGGCCGCATTCGCGGCGAGCGCCGGGACGTGTTGATCGCGGGCGATCTTGCCCATGCCGACGAGGGCGATCTTGATGCGTTTCATAACGGCCTCACTGCGATGTGAGAGACGGCGCTGCGTGCCAGGCGATTGCGCAACGGCAAGCGAAACGGCGGCGCCGCGATCTCGAAGACATCGCCTTCGCGAGTCGTGACGCCGTCGGCGAACGACAGCGTCGCGGTGCCGAAGAAATGCACGTGTACATCGCCGGGGCGCCGGAAGGCTGCGTACTTGAAATGGTGGTGCTCGAGGTTCGCAAGCCAATGCGACATGTTCGCCTCGCCGGTGAGAAACGGCTTCTCCCACAACGGTCGGCCGTCGCGAACGATGCGGCTCGTGCCGCGCACGTCGTGCGGCAACGGTCCGGTCAGGAGCTCAGGTCCCAGCGCCGCATGGCGCAGCTTCGAATGCGCGAGCCACAGGTAGTTGCCGCGCTCGGTCACGTGGTCCGAGAACTCGTTCGCGAGGCAATAACCGAGTCGGCGAGGCATGCCGTGCGAGTCGATGACATAGATGCCGGCGATCTCCGGCTCTTCGGAGCCGTCGAGCGCGAACGCGGGCGAGGGAAGATCGGCTTCGGGGGCGACGAGCGAGGTCCCATCGCCTTTGTAGAACCATTCCGGTTGCACGCCGGGGCCGCTCGCCGGTTTGCCGCCTTCGACGCCCATGATGAACATGCGCATCGAATCGGTGACGGTGCCGCCGGCCGCCTGCTGGTGCATCTTGTCGCGGCCTTCGGCGGAGCCGAGATGAGTAAGACCCGTGCCGGTGAGCAGGACGTGCGCGGGGTCGGGATGATCGATCGGTGCGAGTACGCGCTGCTCCCGTAACGCGCGCTCGAGGTCGACGAGATCGTTGGTCAGACGGGGTGCGACCACGGCTGCGAGCGTCGTGTCGTTGGCGATCGCCAGTTGTGCGAGCGCGTACGTCGTCGTCACTCCATCGACGCGGGCTGCAGCGCCGTCGTCCTCGACGGCGGCGACGATGCGTGCGCCGTCAGGGGTCGTCAGCTGTGCGAGTCGCAGCGTCATGGCTTTCGCTCATGAAGCTCGATAGGCGCCATCGAAACGATGCGGACGACCCGCGCCGGTACCGCGCAATTCATCGGGCAGCAGCGCCTCGGGCAGGTCCTGATAGCAGACGGGCCGCAGAAAGCGCTCGATCGCGAGCGTGCCGACGGAGGTGCTGCGTCCATCCGAGGTCGCGGGGAAAGGTCCGCCGTGCACCATTGCATGGGTCACTTCGACGCCCGTCGGCCAGCCGTTCGCGAGCACGCGCCCGACTTTCCGCTCCAGGATGGGCAGCAGGCGTTGCGCGAGCGCGTAATCTTCCGGCGAGACGTGCAAGGTCGCGGTGAGCTGGCCTTCGAGCTTGTCGAGCGCGCTCAGCAGCTCGGCTTCGTCGCGTGCGCGCACGACGATCGACGATGCGCCGAACACTTCGTGCGCGATTTCGGGATGCTGCTCCAAGTCCGCGACCATCGCGCCGAACAGCGCAGCGCGTCCGCAATGCTGGCCCTGCGTTTCAGCGCCGCGCGCGATCGACGTCAGCCGTCCGTGATCGAGCAGCGCGGCGACGCCGCGCTCATACGCGCTATGGATACCGGCGGTGAGCATCGGCGCGGGTTGTACTTCCTTTAGCGCCGCCGCCGCCGCTCGAACGAACGGCTCGAGCTCAGGACCGTCGAGCGCGAATACGAGGCCAGGATTCGTGCAGAACTGGCCGACGCCCAGCGTCAGCGACGCCACGAATTCCTTACCGAGCGCCTCGGCGCGAGCGCGCAGGGCACCGGGCAGCAGGAGCACGGGATTGATGCTGCTCATTTCCGCGTACACCGGGATCGGCTCGGGCCGCTCGGCGGCAATCTTCATCAGAGCGAGACCGCCCGCGCGCGAGCCCGTGAAGCCGACTGCCTTGATGCGCGGATGCGCGACGAGCCCGCCGCCGAGCGCATTCGAGGTGCCGTTCAAAAGCGAGAACACGCCTTCCGGCAGCTTGCATCCCTGCACGGCATCGACGATCGCTCGCGCCACGAGCTCGCTCGTACCGGGATGCGCGGGATGGCCCTTGACGACGACGGGACAGCCCGCCGCCAAAGCCGCGGCCGTGTCGCCGCCTGCAACGGAGAACGCGAGCGGAAAGTTGCTCGCACCGAATACGGCGACCGGGCCGAGCGGAATCTTGCGCAAGCGTAAATCCGCGCGGGGCAGGGGTTTGCGATCCGGCAGCGCGGGATCGATGCGCACGCCTTGCCAGCCGCCCTTGCGGACCTCGTCCGCGAACAGGCGCAACTGACCGACGGTGCGCGCCCGTTCGCCCGTGAGGCGCGGCAATGGCAAGCCGGTTTCGGCATTCGCGCGCGTCAACAAGTCCTCGCCGAGCGCCATGATGTTCTCGGCGATCGCATCCAGGAATGCGGCTCGCGCTTCGGCCGCGAGCTGTCGATATGAATCGAACGCGTCCCACGCGAGTTCGCACGCCGCGTCGATGTCGGCCGCGGTCGCGGTGCTGAAGCCGGGCTGGAGCTGCGCGCCGCTCGCGGCCTCGATGCCAAAGAATTTCTCCGCTCGAGCGATACGACGCCCGCCTATGAACAATTCACCGGAAAGAGCCATCGTTGAACACTCCACTTACGTCGACCCGTCGCGATCACCTGGGGGCGGATTGCGCTTTGCCGCCATAACTCAGACAATAACCGCAAATCATCCCGCGGTGAAGGTGAGCTTCGGGTGCTCGCTCGGTCCACCCGCACGGGCACAACAACAAACGCATGAGCCCGATGTTTCGTCCCCGGCGATGACCGCGACGTCATCCTCGTCGATGGACGACGGCTCGTCGCTGACAAGAAGTTGAAGGGGAAGGGACGAATGACCGGAACCGCAGTTACTTTCTCGGCGCTCGACTGGGCGGTCGTAGCACTGTATTTCGTCGCGAACACGGCGATCTGCATCTGGTGTGCGCTGCAGAAGGAGCGGGATACGACCGACTACTTTCTTGCAAGCCGCAGTGCCGGTTGGTTTCTCATCGGTTCTTCGATCTTCGCGTCGAACATCGGCGCGGAACATTTGATCGGACTCGCAGGCTCGGGCGCGGACTCGGGCATGGCGTTCGCGCATTGGGAGCTGCAGTCGTACCTGATACTGGTGCTGGGCTGGGTGTTCGCACCGTTCTACCTGCGCGCCAAGATATTCACGACGCCGGAGTTTCTCGAGCAGCGTTACACCCCCGCGACGCGCACGTTCCTGTCCCTCGTGTTTCTCGTTTCCTACATTCTGACGAAGGCGTCCGTCACGATCTTCGCCGGTGCGTTCGCGATTCAGACAATTCTAGGTTACGACCGTATCGATGTGCCGCTGCTCGGCGAGACGGATTTCTTCTGGTTTTCCGCCTTCTCCCTCGTGATCGTGACGGGCTTGTTCGTCGTGCTCGGCGGCATGAAATCCGTGCTGTGGACGGAAGCGATGCACGTGCCGGTCCTGCTTACGGGGTCGGCCGTCCTGCTCGTTGTCGGGCTGTATCGGATCGGCGGTCTGGATGCATTGCAGGCCGCGAATCCGGATACGATTCATCTCTGGCGGCCATTGTCGACGACCCCCGAGACACAAGGCTTCCCAGGCTTTCTGTTCGATCCGAGCACGACACCGTGGCTGGGTGTGCTGCTGACGTCGCCGATCATCGGCCTCTGGTATTGGTGCACCGATCAATACATCGTGCAGCGGGTGTTGACCGCGAAGAACCTGAAAGAGGCACGTCGCGGCACGATCTTCGCGAGCTATCTGAAGCTCACGCCGGTGTTCATTTTTCTGTTGCCCGGGATGATTGCGGTCGCGCTGTTCAAACAGGGCGTGCCGGGCTTCGAATCGATCGGCACGAATCCTCAAGGCGCGTTTCCGGTACTCGTCTCGAATCTGCTCCCCGTCGGCCTGCGCGGGCTCGTGCTCGCCGGCATGCTGTCGGCGCTCATGAGCGCGCTCGCGTCCTTGTTCAATTCGACGGCGACCCTGTTCACGGTCGACTTCTACAAGCGTCTACGGCCGCAATCGAGCGAAAAGCACCTCGTGCTCGTGGGGCGTCTCGCGACCGCGGCGGTGATCCTGCTCGGCATGGCGTGGATTCCCTTTCTGCAGGATCTCGGCAGAGGCCAGCTCTACACCTATCTGCAGCTGGTGCAATCGTTGCTCGCGCCGTCCATCGCGGCGGTATTCATGCTCGGGATCTTCGTGAATGGCGTGACGCCGAAATCCGGCATGATCGGCATCGTCTCGGGCTTCGTCATCGGCATGGCGCGGCTGTTCCTGCAGGCGACGCACGAGATGTACGGCATCGAATGGCCTGGCGTCGTGCAATTGCTCGTCGACATCAATTGGCTGTACTTCAGCTTCTTCCTGTTCGTGTTCACGTGCGCGGTCATCTTCGCCGTGAGTATCGTTACGCCCAAGGCGCCGCTGGAACGACTCGTCGGCTTGACGTACTCGACGACGACGCGCCAGCAGATCGAGGCGGACCGCGAGGGTTACGGCTTCTGGGAAATCTTCCACACCGTCGTGATCGTCGGCATCGTCGCGTCGATCTACATGTACTTCTGGTAGCGAATTGCTTGCCGGACGCAAGGAATGCGAGTCGTGAGCTTGCAGCGGCGGGGGAGTCCCGGCTACCAGCTCACCGCGACTTTCTCTGCCGCTTCGCGTTCGTCGTGTCGATCAACGCGAGATCGACGAGACTCTCCATCGCCCGTTGCGCGGCGACCGGATCGCTGGCCTTGATCGCCTCATAGACGCGTCGGTGATCCGGCAGTGGATCGCGCACGAGCGGTCCCACACGTTGCTTGAAGATCGTCGTCCACGAAACGGCTGCGCCAACGCCGCTCGTCAAGGACACCAGGAACGGATTTCCCGACGCGTCCAGCAACGCGGCGTGAAAGGCTTGATCCGCAAGACGGCCCGCTTCGCTCGCGAGCGTGTGTCCCGCCATGCCTTCGAGCGCCTCGGTCATCGCGTGCAGATGTGCTTCGGTGCGCCGTTTCGCCGCCAGCGCGGCGGCTTGCGGCTCCACGATGCGGCGCAGTTCGAACAAGCTCTTCAGCAGGGCCTCGTCCGGCTCGAACTCGAAGATCCAGGCGAGCACATCGGGGTCGAGGAGATGCCAATGCTCCGGCTGGCTGACGCGCGTGCCGACCTTCGGCTTCGACTCGACGAGGCCCTTGGCGGCCAGGATACGCACGGCCTCGCGATAGGCGCTGCGCGACACGCGCAGCCGGTCGCTCGCGTCGATCTCGCCGTTCAGGATCTCACCGGGCTGGTATTTTCCCGAGACGATCAGCACGCCGAGATCGCGGGCGATCGTGCCGTGCAAGCGCAACGAGCGCCTGCGCGCGCGTGCATTCGATTTCGATGGGGCACGCCCGCCCGATGCGAGGGCGTCGGCGCCTTTCGCCAGAGTGGTGGCCGCCGAGCTTCGTCCCTTGTTGTTTGGCATGAGCCGTAATGTAGACGCGCGCTCCACGGCGCGGCAACTCCACGCACCGCGGCCGGGCCACTACACTCGCGTCACTGCCACACTGTGACGCGAGGAGCATTCATGATCACCGGCGGTTGTCTCTGCGGAGCCGTGCGCTACGAGATCACGGCGGAACCCATCGTCACGCGCGTGTGCTGGTGCCGTCTGTGCCAGTACTTGGGGGCGGGCTCGGCGACGGTCAACGTGTGTTTTCCGTCCGCGGCGCTCTCGGTCGAGGGGGCGATGACGGACTATCGCAGCACCGCGGACAGCGGCAACGTGATGCATCGTCGGTTTTGCGGGACCTGCGGTACGGCCTTGTTCAGCGAAGCGGAGTCGCGGCCGCATTTGATTTTCGTGCGCGCGGGAACGTTGGATGATCCCGAAGTCGCGCGGCCGGCCATGACGATCTGGACATCGCAAGCGCCCACCTGGGCGTGCATGGATCCGACGTTGCCGAAGTCGATGGGGCAGCCGTCGCCGGCGGGATGACAGTCCGAGCCGCCGGCTCGTTCGGAGGAAGGAAAAGGCGAGGCCGCCGAGGCGCTCGCCTTTTGAGATCTCAGCGGCGAGTGTGCTGGCTCAAGGACTCGACGAGCTCATCGCTCACCGTCTGATCCAACGCGCCTGCGACGGTCTGCCAAGACCACATGCGCGCGCGCTGCCGCTCTTCGCGCCGCAGTTCGCAGCCCTGGAGCGTGGAGAGGCGCTGTGCCTCTTCGATCGTCATCAACTGTGTCGCCGTGTACGGCTGCGATTGTCTGTTCATCGCGTTCTCCACTCGGGTCATCATTTGCGCTCAATGAGCGTGCTGCCGAGTATTTGTATACATGCCGTGGAGTTAAATAAGGCCGATGCTGAAGATCGGCTGCCCGGGCGAGCGTTGGCCGAGCGAGCGACTCGCGGCCGTTGTTATGATGTCGGCAAATCCAAGGCCCGCGTCCCACCTTCATTCGACTGAGGAGAACTCGATGCCTCGTTCCTGCGTGCTTGCGGCGCTCGTCGCGCTTTCGTTCGCTGCTCCGTCCGTTGCGGTCGAGCCGGTCACCTCGCTGCCGAGCGAGACGCCGGAGCGTTTCATCGTGCCGAAGGAGGCATTCGATTTCGACCAGCGTGAAGTGATGATTCCGATGCGGGACGGCGTGAAGCTCAAGACGTTCATCCTCGTCCCGAAAGGCGCGAAGAATGCGCCGATGCTGATGACCCGCACGCCTTACAACGCCGGCGGGCGCGTGTCGAGGAATCCAAGCCCGCGGCTCGCCTCGGTCGTACCGCAGATGAACGATACCTCAGCGGCCGCCGGTTACATCATCGTGTACCAAGACGTGCGCGGAAAATGGGGCTCCGAAGGCGACTATGTGTTGACCCGTCCATTGCGCGGCCCGTTGAACCCGACGCCAGTCGATCACGCGACCGATGCCTACGACACGATCGAGTGGCTCGTGAAGAACGTGCCGGAGAGCAACGGCCGCATCGGTACGATCGGCGGCTCGTACGAGGGCTACACGACGGTGATGTCGACGGTGAATCCGCATCCCGCGCTGAAGGTGGCCGTGCCGTTCGCGCCGATGATCGACGGCTGGATGGGCGACGATTGGTTTCACAACGGCGCCTTCCGTCAGGGCGCCGCGCTCGAGTTCGTCCTAGGTCAGCAGGCCGCGCGCCGTCGCGATCACAACTGGTGGTGGGGCGAGCGCGATGTCTACGACTCGTTCCTGCGTGGCGGTTCCGCGGGCGCGATCGCGAAGTCGCGCGGGCTCGAACAATTGGGCTTCTGGCGGGCGCTCGCGGAGCACACGAGCTACGACGCGTGGTGGCAGCATCAGGCGGTCGACAAGCTGCTCGCGAAAGAGCCGCTCAAGGTGCCGATGATGATCGTCGGCGGCTTGTTCGATCAGGAAGACATCTATGGCAGCCCGGCGTTGTTCAAGGCGCTCGCGCCGAAGGATCCGCGCGGTGAATACGTGCATCTCGTGCTCGGGCCCTGGAATCACGGCCAGGGCCGGCGCGAGGGCCGGGCGCTCGGCGCGCTCGAATTCGAAGGCGACACCGCCGGATGGTTTCGGCGCGAGGTCATGCAGCCGTTCCTGGATCACTATCTGAAGGATGCTCCGAAGCCGTCCGTGCCGCGCGTGCTCGCGTATGAGACGGGCGCCAACGTGTGGCACAGTTACGACGGCTGGCCGCGCTCGTGCGCCAGCGATTGCACGACCGGGTCGCGCAAGCTGTTTCTGCATGCGAACGGCAAGCTCGCCTTCGAGGCGCCGGCGGAGAAGGGCGCGCGTTACGACGAATACGTGTCCGATCCCGCGAAGCCGATTCCGTATCGGCCCCGCCCGAACCTGCCGAGCTATGTCGAAGGCTCGGGCTGGGGCGAGTGGCTCGTGGACGATCAGCGCAATTTCGCGACGCGCACCGACGTGCTGGTGTATCAGACCGAGCCGCTCACCGAGCCGGTGCGGCTTGCCGGCCAGCCGATCGCGCACCTCGTCGCATCGACGAGCGGCACCGATGCGGACTGGGTCGTGAAGATCATCGACGTATGGCCGGACGAGGAGCCGGGCAAGGAACGCATGGGCGGCTTCCAACAAATGCTCTCGGCCGACATCTTCCGCGGTCGTTTCCGCAAGGATTTCACCAAGGCCGAGCCGCTGACGCCGAACAAGCCGCTCGAATATCGCATCGATCTGCCGCACGCGAGCCACACGTTCCTGCCTGGCCACCGCATCATGGTGCAGATCCAATCGACGTGGTTCCCGCTGTACGATCGCAACCCGCAGAAATTCGTACCGAACATCATGTACGCGAAGCCCGAGGACTACACGAAGGCGACGCATCGGGTCTGGCGCGCAGCGGACGCGGCGACGTCGATCGAATTGCCGATCGTGAGCAAATAGAGCGAAAGCGCAGGCCGGCTCGAGGCGCTGCCGCCGGCGGCGCCTCGGCGATGAGCGAAGAACGACAACGGAAATTCGTATGCGTGTGCCGATCCGCTGCAGCCTTGCATTGGCGATGATCGCGCTCGGTGCGTGCGCGAGTCAGACCGCGCCGAACGTTCCCTCGCCGGAATTGCTCGGCAAGTCGCTGATGGCCGTGCGCGCGGAGCTCGACGCGGGCACGACGACGTCCGAGCTGCTCGTGCGCGCCTATCTGGATCGCATCGAAGCCTTGGACCGGAACGGACCGACGATTCGCTCCGTCATCACGCTCAACCCAGATGCGCTCGAGCAGGCGCGCATGTTGGATATCGAGCGCAAGTCGCGCGGCGCGCGCGGGCCGCTGCACGGCGTGCCGATCCTGATCAAGGACAACATCGAATCGCTCGACCCGATGCCGACGACGGCCGGCTCGTTGGCGCTGGCGAACAATCGCACGGGCCGCGATGCGCCCATCGTCGCGAATCTGCGCGCCGCCGGCGCGGTGATCCTCGGCAAGACGAATCTCAGCGAATGGGCGAACTTCCGCTCGGAGCACTCGGTCAGCGGCTGGAGCGCCATCGGCGGGCTCACCAAGAATCCGCACGTGCTCGATCGTTCCGCCTGTGGCTCGAGCGCCGGCAGCGGCGCGGCGATCGCGGCCGGCTTCGCGACGGCGGCCGTCGGCACCGAGACGGATGGCTCGATCGTGTGCCCGTCGTCGATGAATGGCATCGTCGGCCTGAAGCCGACGCTCGGATTGCTGTCCGGCAAGCACATCGTGCCGATCTCGCACAGTCAGGACACGGCGGGTCCCATGACGATCGACGTGCGCGACGCGGCCGCGTTGCTAGATGCGATGGTCGGCGAGACGCCGGCATGCGAGCCGCCCGCCACCGGCTGCAAGCGCGCCGACTATCTCGGCGCGCTGTCGGCGGACGCGCTCGCGGGCAAGCGCATCGGCGTCTTGCGCTTCAAGGCTTCGCTCCAGCCGCAGATCGATCCGATCTACGCGCAGGCGTTACGCGTGATCCGCGATGCCGGCGCGGAGCTCATCGAGGTGCAGACGCCGGACATGCAGCCGATCTACGAGGCCGAGGATCTCGTGCTGCACACGGAGTTCAAGATCGATTTGAATGCGTATCTCGCGACGTTGCCGGGGGACGCCGGCACGCGAACGTTGGGGTCGCTCATCGAGTTCAATACGTCGAATGCCCGTGAGCTCGCGCTGTTCGGGCAAGAAGTTTTCGTCAAGGCGGACGCGACGGCCGACGATACGAACTATCGCGAGACGCTGGCGGCGGGCAAACGGCTCGCGGGCGAGCAGGGCATCGGCCGGCTGCTCGCCGAACACCAGCTCGATCTGCTCGTCGCGCCGACGACCGGGACGGCATGGCGCATCGACATCGCGAATGGCGATCAATTTCCCGGCTCATTCAGCACGCTGCCCGCGGTGTCCGGATATCCGCACCTCACGGTCCCGATGGGTCATGTGCGCGGGCTGCCGGTGGGTCTCTCGTTCATCGGTGCACCGTGGACGGAGGATCGCCTACTTGCCGCGGGTTACGCGTTCGAGCAGCGCGCGCAGGTCGCGGTGAAGGCAACATTCCTGCCGTCGATCGAAGCGAACATTACCGCGTTCGAGGCGCTGCGGACCCCGAGCACCGAATAAGTCGGCTGCCCCAATTCGGGGCGGTCCGCAAAATCAAGCGCCGTGGACGAGCGAAACGCCACTCGCCGTCCCGGAGGCTTGGCGCCGGCGCGGCCTAGCGGCCGGCGAGCCGATCTCGGATACTCGCGCGTGACTTTCCACCAAGGACTTGCCGATGCGTTTTTTCTCGCGCCTGCTCGGAAAGGCGCCCGCGCCCGATCGCGCCGTGCGGACACCGACGCCGAAGGCGCCGGAACCGGAGCGACCGCCCGCAGATCCGTTCGCTGACATCGACCGGCTAGCCTTCGGCCCACGCTTGCTCGAGCTGGCGTTCGACCCGGCGCATGCCGAGCAGCGGCGTGCGCAAAAACGCATCGCCGAGCTGATCGACGCTCGCACTCTCTCGATCGACGCGCTGCCGACCGAACCGGAGCACCGCGCGAGCGTGCTTGCGATTGCCGCCGCCACGACCGACACCGCGAACTTCGACGGCCTTGCTGGTCGCATCGCGGATACGTCGGTGTGGCTCGATCTTGCGGTCCACGGACCGACGGCGAAGCTGCGGCAGCTCGCCGCCGCGCGTCTCGAAGCGCCCGACGATCTGCGTGCGGTGATGAAGGCCGCGCGCGAGCGTGACAAGAACGTGTACCGCATCGCGAAGGCGAAGGTCGACGAGATCAACGCCGCCGCGAAGCGCGTCGAAGAGGCGAAGGCGCACATGCATTCGCTCGCGGATACGATCGAGCGCCACAGCTACAAGCCGTTCGACGGCGCCTATGTCGCGACGATCGATCATCTGGAGCGCGACTGGCGCAGTCTCACGATCGAGATCCCGGAGGACCTGCGGGCGCGCGTCAACGCCGCGATCGATCGAGCACGCGAGGCGATCACCGAACACATCCGCGCCGCCGGCATGCAGGCGGCCCATGAGGCCGCGGTCGCGAACGCCGAGCCGCTGCGAGCCGCGACCGTCGACGAGCTGAAGAAGCTATTGGCCGCGCTGTATGTGGCGGACAGCTTCGATCCCGCGACCGCGACGAACGTTGGTGAGCGCGTGACGAAATTGGCGGAGCGCTGGGACGGCACGCTGCACTACAAGGCTGCGAGCGGGGACGAAACGCGCGAGTCGTCGGACGCGCGGCACGCCGTGCAGCGGCTCGTGCGCGCCTATGGCGAAGCCGGGACACTTTCACAGCAGTTGCAAGCGGCGCGGACCTCGCCGAGCGATGTCGCGATGACACGGCTGCAACGGCTCGTCGCGGATCGGCACGTGCTCGGCGAGAACGCGCCCGCGATCGTCGCGGAAGCGCAGGCGGAGGCAAAGGGATGGCTCGACGCGCAAGCGGCGCAGCGCGCGGCGGTCGACGACGCGGAGCGACAACTCGGCCAGCTGATTCGCAAGGCGCAGCATGCGTTGGCGGCAGGGCGGTCGCGTCAGGCGTTCGGCATGCGTCGCTCCATCGAAGCGAAGCTTGCGAATCTGCCACAGTGTCCGAAGCCGCTCGCCGAACGTTTGCAGCAGCTCGATACGAAGCTCGCGGAGCTGCAGGACTGGCGCAGCTTCGCGGTGACCCCGAAACGCAGCGAGCTGATCGAGCAAATGCAGGCGCTCATCGGCAGCGATGAGGACCCCGTGCAGCTCGCTGAAGAGATCAAGCGGCTGCAGGAAGAATGGAAGGCGCTCGCGAAAGGAGGCGCGGACTCCGACGCCGATTGGGAGAAATTTCACGAGGCGGCGCAAGCCGCCTATGCGCCATGCAAGGCGCATTTCGAAGCGCAGTCGCAGGCCCGCGAGCGCAATTTGGAACGGCGCAAGGCGCTCGTCGCGCGACTCGCGGAATACGAGCGGTCGACGGACTGGTCCTCCGTCGAATGGAAGCACGTCGTCAATGCGCTGCGCGCGGCGAAGCAGGAGTGGCGCTCGAGTGGGCCCACCGAGCGCGTCGCGACGAAGCCGCTCGAGAAGCAGTTCGACGCGCTCATCGCGAGCGTGCAGGCGCGGCTCGATGCGGAATACAGCGCGAACCTCGAGCGCAAGCGCGTGCTCGTGGACCAGGCGCAACGGCTCGCGGCGGTCGAAGACGTCGCGCAGGCCGCGAGCGAGGTGAAGCGCCTGCAGTTGGCATGGCGAGCCGTCGGCGTCACGCCGCAGGCCGAAGGCCAGCGGCTCTGGGACGAATTCAAGCAGCACTGCGATGCCGTGTTCGACAAGCGGCGCAAGGAACACACCGATCGCATGGCCGAAATCGAGCAGAACGAGGAGCGGGCGCTGGCCGTGTGCATCGAGCTCGAAGACGTGGCTCGACGCACGGGTGCGGAGCTGTACGCCAGTGCGCAGCGCGTGCGTGAGCTGCGGGATGCCTTCGCGCAAATCGGCGAGCTGCCGCGCGACAAGTCGCGCGAGATCCAGCACCGCTTCCGGCGCGCGGTCGAACAGTTCGAGCATGCACTCGTGCGCGAGCGCGACCGTGAGGCCAGCCAGGCTTGGACGAACCTGTTCGACGCCGCGAATCGCATTCGCATCCAGCAGCTCGACCCGGCGGCCGACGCGGCAGCCCTGCGGCAGTCCATCGATGCCATCGAGCACTGGCCGAAGGGCGGCAAGCAGGCGATCGAGCAGAAGCTCGCGCGCGCGGTCGACGGCGATCTCAAGACCAACGCGGCGGCATTACGGTCCGTCGTGATCCGGGCCGAGATCGCGGCGGGTGCGGCGACACCCGAGGCCGAGCAAACGCAGCGGCGCACGATTCAGCTGCAGGCGCTCGTCAAGGGCGTCGGACGCGGCACGCCAGCGCCGCGCGAACAGCTGGAAGCGCTGGCATTCGAGTGGGTGGCCGTCGGGCCTGTCGCCGCCGACATCCAGGACGAGTTGTTCGCGCGGTTCCAGCGAGCATGGAACCTGACGCGCTGACGCGCTGACGCGAGCGCGCGGCGGCGTCAGCGGCGCTCGGTGCCGCCGGCCGCAACGAAGCGAATGGCTTGTCCGCCGCCCGGCGCGAGTCGCAGCGTCAGCGTGTCCTCGCTTCGCACCACGCGCGCTTCGATCGCGATCGAAGCCTTGCGCGACTGCCAGCTCGCGCCCGGGCCGTCACGGTAGATCTGGGCGGTGTACTTGCGAGCGGGATCGAGAAAATCGAGCCGCACTTCGAGCGTGCGCGCCTGTTCGTCGGTGACGCTGCCGAGATACCAATCCTCGCTGTGCCGATCCTGACGCACGATCGTCACGAAATCGCCGACTTCGCCATTCAACACGCGCGTATCGGCCCAGTCGGTCGGAACGTCCTTGATGAACTGGAAGGCACGCCGCTGACGGTCGTAGTGCTCCGGTAGATCCGCCGCCATCTGAATCGGGCTGTAGATCACGACATAGAGCGCGAGCTGCTTCGCGAGCGTCGATTGAATCGGCCGACCGTTCTTGCCCGTGAGACTCAGCACGCCGGGCGTGAAATCCAGCGGGCCCGCGAGCATGCGGGTGAACACGAGGTTCGCTTCGTGTTCGGGCGGATTCGGCGGCTCGCCCCACGCGTTGTATTCCATGCCGCGCGCGCCCTCGCGCGAGACCCAGTTCGGGTAGGTACGGCGCAGGCCGGTGTCCTTGATCGGCTCGTGCGGATTCACCGCGATCTTGCGTCGCGCCGCCTCGGTTACGACCCGCAAATGATGGCGCGCCATGACTTGTCCGTCGTGCCACTCGTAGCGCACCTCGCCGCCGGGCGTCACTGTCTTGATCCCGCCGGCGTCGGCGACATAGCCGGTCTTGATGCTGTCGATGCCCAGGCGCTCGTAGAGATCGAGCGCCGCCGGCAGCTGCGCTTCATAGTTCGCGATGTTGCCCGAGGTCTCGTGATGACCGATCAGCCGCACGCCTTTGCGTTTCGCGTAAGCGGCGATGCGTGGGAGATCGAAATCGGGATAGGGCTGCGTGAAGCTGAACACATCGCCGTTCTGAAACCAGTCGCCGTCCCAGCCGATGTTCCAGCCTTCCACGAGCACGCCGCGGAATCCGTGCTTCGCCGCAAAATCGATGTAGCGCATCGCGTTCCGGGTCGTCGCGCCGTGCAGCGGCCCCGAACTCCAGGTTTGCGTGCCGATATGCATGCCCCACCAGATGCCGACGTACTTGTACGGCTCGACCCAGGACACATCGCCGAGCGCATTCGGCTCGTTGAGATTCAAGATGAGATCGGACATGACCAGGCCGGCGGCACTATCGGTGATCTGCAGTGTGCGCCATGGCGTCGCGAACGGCGCGGTGCGGACGACCTTCGCGCCCGCTGCGGCGGGGGAGAGCTGCGCCTTCAAGCGCTGTCCTTCGACTCTGCGCAGCCACATCGAGGCGTAATCGACCAGCGCCGCTTCGTGGAACGCGATGTGCAATCCCTGCTGCGTGCGGATCGTCAGCGGCGTATGAGCCTGGCCGATCTCGGTCAGCGGCGTCTTCTCATATAGATATTCGTAGCGATTCCATTCGCCCGCGGGAATCCACCATGCCGTCGCCGGCTCCGCGACCGCGAATTCTGTCAGCTCCTCTGCGATTTGAACGTCGCGAAACGCCGCGCCGTCCGGGAATTCATAGCGAAATCCGACCCCATCGTCGTAGACGCGGAACACTACGTTCAGGCTGCGGCGCGGCGGGCTCGTCTCCACAAGGATCACCGTCAGCTCGTTGAAGCGATCGCGCACGTAGCGGCGCTCGCCCCACGGTTGCTCCCACATCGTGTCGCTGCTGCGCTCGGACTTCGCGCCGATGATGATGTTGCGCTCGAACCGCAGCGCGTTCGTGAACAGAAAGCCGAGTCGCGAGGGCGCGATGACGGGAACGCTCTTGCGGCTGATCGTGTAATACGGCCGGCGCTCGGCATCCACAGCGATGTCGACCTCGAGCACGTTGCTCGGCGAGGCGACGCTGACGCGCGTCAACTGTGCGCTCGCGATCGCCGGCAGCAAGGTCAACGCGATCGCGCACAGCTGCAGCCACACCTTCGTCATGCGCGAATCCTAGGATTGCCCGCGCCTGGCGGACAAGGCGCGTAAAAATTGCATGGCCGTCGCAGTGCGCGACTTTGCGCCGAGTGGCTGCCGCGTCGAGGGTTCAACAGGAGGGTGGCGATGACGACGCGGAGCGCGCGCGCCCGAGGCGCGGCGACATGCCGGTGTTCAAGCAGGAAAGGACCGGCCCCCACCATCCGTCATCACAATTCTGCAAATAGTTGCGGCGTAACGATGCAACGATTTGCAGAGATTGGGCCTTTGGATTTTTGCCGCGACCCACTTTCGGGTGCGCATGTTGCGACAACAGCACACCCCAACGTCAGACGTAGATGCCGGTCCCGTAAAGATTTATTTGCACAATGGAACCTTGTTGCGCCGTTGACACTACAAAAGAAATCAACGCAAATACAACGTGCACATACAAATTGCAGAACTTGATCATGGCGTCGGGACGACGCGCTCTATTAGGGGAAAAGCGGAACAACAACCGAGAGTAATCCACTAACGGCGCCTTCTTGCGCCGCTCAGCTTTACATCTGGCTTTATTGGGGGACTTGTTTAATGAAGATTGATCGAATTCAGACTCGATCGGTGTCCTTGGCTGCGGCCGTATCGCTCGCACTGATGACGTCTCAGGTCGTCAATGCGCAGGGCGTGGCGGAAGAAATCGTCGTCACCGGTTCGTACATCAAGCGGGATACCTTCGATGCGCCGTCGCCGACGGAGGTCATCGACTCGACAGCGGTGCAAGAGTCGGGCGCGCCGTCGCTCGGCATGTTCATTCGCGATCTGACGTTCACCCAGAACACCGACACCGTGTCGAATGTGCTCGGTTCGCAGGATGGCCAGCAGGATTCGAACTCGGCGAACTTCAACATTCGTGGGCTCGGCACGGGCAGCACGTTGACGCTGTTCGACGGTCGCCGCATCGTGACGCCGGGCGCCATCGGCACGATCGTGCCGGAGCTCGCGCTGCGCCGCATGGACGTCGTGCTCGACGGCGGTGCCGCGTTGTACGGCACGGACGCGGTGGCGGGCGTCGTGAACCTCGTTCCTTTGAAGAAGTTCGAGGGCTTCAAGTCCCGCGTGTATTACATGCAGGACGAAGGCAACGACTTCCACCAGCCGAAGTACTCGATGCTCGCCGGCACGTCGTTCTTCGACGCGCTCGATGTCGTTTTCGCGGCGGATTATTCGAAGAAGACCGCGTTGTATCGCGCCGAGCGTCCCGAATATCTCGCCATCGACTACGACACGTCCCCCAGCGGCAATCCGGGCGTGTACACGCGCCGCACCGCGACCGGTGCGGCCGCCGGCACGTACGTCGATCCCGCTTGCGGTACGTTCAACCAGGGCTGGGAAGATCACGGCATGCAGGGCTCATACCCCAGCGGCACGCGCTCCCCCAGCGGCTGCGGTTTCGAATACGGCCAGTACC
>JAEYXD010000005.1 GCA_023428645.1 Pseudomonadota bacterium | reverse complement strand
GTGCGCGATGGCGCGTGCGGCTTCTTCGATGGTGTGCTGAGCCCGGAGTACAACGCGGCGCATCGCGATCATTTTCATCTGGATCGCGGGCCGTACCGGATCTGTCGGTGACCGCGCGGTCGGCATTCCGGCCTCGCGCCCGACAAGCATTCGCACTTCGCCAGGCCGCACGCTCGTTTGTACTGGGCACTTCGCCGGACCGCACGCTCGTTAGTACCCGGCACTTCGCCGGACCGCGCGCTCGTTAGTACCCGGCACTTCGCCGGACCGCACGCTCGTTAGAGCCCGCACTTCGTCCGACCGCGCGCGCCCTTCGGGCCCGCAACCGCCTAGGCCAGGGTGTACGGCTTGGCGCCGAGCCCCGAACGCTCATCACAGCTTCCTCTGGACGTGCCCGCAACATCTGGCCTTCCCGCTCTCACGCTCCCGGCAACCCGCATGCGCAACCCGCCATCCGGATGACGGGAGGGCCAGCTCGACTGAGCCCTTCCCACCACCACCGCAGTTCGCGCCAATCCGTACACCCTGTCCTCTCGGTTGCGAAAGAGCGCGCTCCAGTTCCCGGTCTGTTCGCGAGTCACCCTCTCGGCGACGAGCATCCATTTCGCCAATAGACCTGCCCTATCGCGGATGCATATCGACAAGCGAGCATGCAAGTCGACGCGTGGATGTATCGACGGATGAGCATGCGTATCGATGAGTGGATGCATCGAGTGAGAGCGTATCGACGAGCATCCATATCGACAGCGGAGGCATATCGACAAGTGAGCGTGTCGTGTGATCCGAGACAGTAGCGCGCTCTTCGCAATCGGAGAAGTGAGCGTATCGTGTGGTCCCGAGACACTGCAGCGCGCTCTTCGCAATCGGAGAGGGCGAGGTGAGCGTCTTGGCAAACTGCGGTGGTGGTGGGAAGGGCTCAGTCGAGCTGGCCATCCCGTCGTCCGGATGGCAAGTTGCTCATGCGGGTTGCCGAAAGCGTGAGAGCGGGAAAGCCAGATGTTGCGGGCACGTCCAGAAGAAGCTGTGATGAGTTTGCGGGGCTCAGGCCAAGACGCTCACCTCGGCCTAGGCCGATTGCGGCCCGAAGGGCGCGCGCGGTCGACGAAGTGCCGAGCGGTCAATGCGCGCGGTCGACAAAGTGCCGAGCGACCGATGCGCGCGGTCGACGCAGTGGCATCGCACCCCGACCGGCCCGCACGGTCCGCGAAGTGCCGAAAAGCCGATCAATGCGTCAACGTTCGCCCAAGTGTTGATAGCGTACGAAGAACCGATCGCTCCCGCACAGCGCCGCCGACCGCGAACCGCCCCGGAACCGTAAGAAAAATCGCCGCGTTGCCTGTACATGCACGCCCGTACCCCAACGAATCACGACGACCGTGTCGACGCCGATGGTGGCCGAAGCCGAGGCCGGGAAGCCGACCGGCCGACGGACATCCCGCCCCGAGGCTGGTGGGACATCGCGATGCGCGTCAAACGCGAAATGACGACCGATAACGTCTCCATCATCGCCGCCGGCCTCGCCCTGTACGCCCTGCTCGCCGTCTTCCCCGCCCTCGCCGCCGCCGTGTCCATCTACGGCCTGTTCGCATCACCGACCGACATCGGGCAGCACATGCAGAGCGTCGCGGCCACGTTACCCCCGGACGCCGCCGCGATTCTGGAACGCCAAGTTCATGACCTCTCCCGACGCGAGCAAGCACTGAGCATCGGCGTCGTCGTCGGTATCCTCCTGGCGCTGTGGAGCGCCCGCAAAGGCATGGTCGCCCTCATCACCGCGACGAACGTCGCCTACGACGAAGAAGAGAAGCGCGGCTTCGTCAAGCAGTTGCTCGTCTCACTGGCGTTTACCGTCGGCGCCGTTCTCGGCTTTCTCGCGGTGCTCGCACTCGGCGTCGCCGTGCCCGTCGGCCTTGCGTTCCTGCCGCTCGGACCCGCGGCAGAAACCGTACTGCTGATCGCGCGCTGGGCGCTCCTTTTCGCCGTGGCGATCGTCGGCTTGGCGATCATCTATCGATTCGCACCCGATCGCAGAGAGGCAAAGTGGCAATGGGTCACGCCGGGCTCGCTCATCGCCGCCACCTTGTGGCTCGGCGGCAGCTTGTTGTTCGCTCTGTACGTGCGCAACTGGGGCAGCTATGGCGATACGTACGGCGCGCTCGGCAGCGTCATCGTCCTCTTGATGTGGTTTTATCTGACAGGCTACGTCGTGATCCTCGGCGCCGAGATCAACTCCGAGCTCGAACGCCAAACGAGACACGACACGACCGAAGGAGCGCCGAAGCCGATGGGCCGCCGCGGCGCATATTCCGCGGACACGGTCGGCCCATCAGCAGACGAATTGAAACGAGACTGAGTCCAGCGATGAGGCGGGGCTCCGGCCGCTGACTAATTGAAGAACGCGTCACGCGGGATCGCGTTCAAGATCGCCTGCGGACCGTGATTCGCGAGATCCTTCGAGATCTCCCCCGCCACCATCGATTGCACGGTCGTGGGAATCGATTGCCGCAGCAATCCCAGCATCTTCGGCGGGGCGACGATTACGAGCTTGTCGAACTTGTGACCGCAGCGGTCCGCATCGATGCGGCGGCCGACTTCCTTCGCGAACAACGTCAGATCGTGCAGCACCGTGCTGCGCTCTCCATCGACGCCGTGATGATGTCCTTGCATCGGGCCTTGGCCATGACTTACACCTTGTGCTCCACCGTAACGACGACCCGCCCGATCCGTTTCGAGATCCGTATCCCTGAGCCGTCCCGCGGGGTTCTCGACGGAGCCCGCCTCGTGCAGCCCCGTATCCGGCCTCGTGACGTCGAAGAAAGTTGCGCGGCGCTCGTCCGCAACCACGACCCGTATATTCATGTGCAATCCCTCTTGTTGGGTTCGAATCGGGGGCAAGCCCCACAAAAGTAAGGGAGCTGCTATGACGTAGGTTCCGCCCCCACGGAACCCGGGCCCTGCACTGCAATGAACGCCTACAAAGCGCCGTGGACTAACGCGGGCAGTGATCACCGCGCCTTCGCGAGTGATTTGTGACGCGTATTCACGCACGACAGTGATGAACCGGATGTGCTACGAGTATGCTGTCGGAGATTCGACAGGTTTGGGCGCTTTCGGGGGGACTTTTGCATGCGCCTCGCGACCTCGACGTTGACTTGGCTACTGGCGCTGTCGACACAGGCGTATGGCGTCGAAAACTCCTTGGGCACGACCCCGATCCTCGCCGACGCACCCGCGCCCGTCTTTCCGGAAGAAGTGGTCGTCTCCGCGCCGGAGCCCCGCTATGTCGCGCCCACGTTACGTGACCGCATCGGTCGCATCTGGGCTCCCGTCTACATCGACGGCAAAGGACCGTTCCGGCTGGTCCTCGATACAGGAGCCAACCGCTCGGTCGTGACCTACGCCACGGCGCAGCGCCTCGGCAAGACCGCAGAGACAGCGAACAGCGTGCAACTCCATGGCGTCACCGGCACCGCGCGCGTCCCCACGATCCGCGTCGACAGCATGGAGGTCGGCGAACTCTCCCTCGACGGACGCAAGATTCCCGTCGTGCAAGATGTCTTCGGCGGCGCTGAAGGTGCACTCGGCACGGAAGGTCTCGGCGACAAGCGCATCTTCATCGATTTCAGGAGGGACCAGATCTCGATACTGCGATCGAAGAAGCAGGATCCGCCGCCCGGTTACCGGCGCATTCCCGTGAAACTACGCAGCGGCCGTCTGCTGATGTTCGAGATGTCCCTCGGCGGCGTGCGCACGATGGCGATGCTCGACACGGGCGCGCAAACGACGATCGGCAATAACGCCCTGCGCGACGCCCTCAGCCGACGCGCGCGCAAGGAGCAGGACGCGACGATCATCGGCGTGACGATGGATGTCGCCACCGCGAAGGCCATCCCGGCGCCGCCCGTCGACATCGCGGGCATCAAGATCTCCGGCATGCAGGTGACGTTCGGCGACTTGTACATTTTCGAAGCCTGGAAGCTCACGAAAGAGCCGGCAATCCTGATCGGCATGGACGTCATCGGTGTGTTCGAAGCGATCGTGATCGACTATCGCCTCAAAGAGCTGCACCTCAAAGCACGTCGGGGTTGAACGCGCGGCTCCGACCGGCGCCTGGCCGCGGCTCGACTCGGAGGCAAGGCACTGCAACAACGACGGAAGATGCTTCGGCCGTCGCTGACCTCGAAGGTTGGAACGGCGGGCGAACGCAAATGTTCATCACTGACCCCGCCGCCGAGCCGTGAGGCCTCTCTC
>JAEYXD010000189.1 GCA_023428645.1 Pseudomonadota bacterium | reverse complement strand
GCGAGAATCGCCGCGCCGAGCACGAAGCAGTACATGGACTCCGTCAGACTCTTCGAGCTCGTGATCGCGCGGCTGAAGGCCAGATACGGCAGCACGATGTCGATGAACAAGAGGAAGCCCCGGCGACCCGCGGCCGTGACGCTTTCCAGCGGTAGCCACAGGATCACCTGCAGGGCGCAATAGGAGACGATCGCGACGTCGGCGAGCTGCAGCGCGCGTCGCGGCGGTTCCTGCTTGCCCCGCTCGAAGCCTTTCGCTCGGAGCCGCATCAACGTGGGAATCAGAATGCAGAATCCCAACAGTCGCTGATATGACAGATCGAACAGCTGATTGATGCCCACGACGGGGATGTACAAGTGCACGTATGGTGCCGCGTACAAGATCAGCAGGTAGAGCGCGAGCGGATTCTGCTCGCGCTTCATGGCCCACATGAGCAGCAGGATCGTCAGGAAGCAGAAGATCCAGAAGTTCGGGCTCGTGAACACGAACACCGTGATCGTGACCCAGATGAGCCGCCGGCGATTGAAGTCCTCGAGGGACATCGCGCGCAGACAAAACGAGCGCGCGACCCACCACACGCCGAGGCCCAGCGTCAGGACGATGACGAGCGCTTTGATGTTGTTCAGCATGAGACGCAATCCCGATCAGGCGTCACGATAACGGATTGCGTGCTGATCGTGGTGTTCCTGGCGGCGTCTCCGCGCGAGGGCGAGTTCGTCATGCTCGCGCGCGGGCCGTCCGTGCCCGGCGCGGGGTCGCGGGTGCGTCAGACATCGGCGGCCTCGACGCTGCGTGCGTCCCTGAGCCGCGTGCGAGCGCTGTTGCCGGCGGTCGCGTGGCTGAGCACGCGCCGCATTAGCGAGGACAGCACCCGGACGTTCGGTTCGAGCACCATGCTGTCGTGATTGCCAGGCACCTCGAAGACATCGATGTGGCGGACGTACTGCGTCCAGCCATTGTCCTCGCAGACGTAGTTGCGCTCACCGTCGACCCGCCGGCCGCCGCTCAAGTGATAGTGCACGTTGAGCTTCGGCCGGAACAGCGCAAGGCGGATTGGCACCGGCCGCGTGTCGTACTTCGCGACGGCCCGCATGAAGGCATCGCCGATCTTCTGCGACTGGAAGCGCACGGTGTCGCGCGTCTCGCCCGCGCGAGTCTTGTCTCGCTCGCGCAGCATCTGGCGCCATTCGCTGCGTCGCGCGAGCCAGTCCTTCGCGAACCGGATGAGGCTCTTCTGCTTCTTGAAGCGCTGCCACAGCATCGACAAGCGATCCGCGCGGCTGAACTTCGCGATACGCGCGAGCGGCGTGTCGAGCATGACGACCTGGAGCACCTCTTCGCCTTGTTCGATCAGCTGGCGCGCCATCTCATAAGCGACGATGCCGCCGCCGGAGAAGCCGCCGAGAATGTACGGGCCGCTCGGCTGGACCTTCCTGATCTCGGCGATGTAATCGGCCGCCATCTCCTCGAAGCTCTCGTGCGGCTCCGCGTCACCGTACAGGCCGCGGGCCTGCAGGGCGTAGAACGGCCGCTCTTCGCCGAGCAGATGGGCGAGGTGACTCAAATTGAGCACGTTGCCGAACATGCCTGAGACCATGAACATCGGCGTGCGATCGGCGACCGCGCCGGCATGCATCGGCACGACGTGCCGGTATTGCAACGCGGCCGCGTTGCTCGCCGCGGCGTGCGCCGGCTCATTGGTGGTGGCGGCGCTCGCGAGCTCCGGCGATTGCGCCTTGATCAACTCGCCCAGGCCGGCGATCGTCGGCGACTGCATCAGCACGGACATCGGCAGATTCACCTTGAAGCGATCCGCAATCGAATTGAACAGACGCACCGCGATCAATGAATGACCGCCCAGGTTGAAGAAGCTGTCGTGGATGCCGATGCCCTCGACGCCGAGCAGCTTGCCCCAGAGCTCGTTGAGCGTCTTCTCGACCTCGTCGCGCGGCGCTTCGAACTCGCTGTCGAGCTGCGGGCGCGAGAAGCGTGCTTCGCTCGTCGTCGTCGACGCGGCGCTGATGGCCTCGGCTTGACGCACCAGCGCCTTGACGTCCATCGAGCTCACGATGAGTGTGGAAGGCGGCGTCTCGGCGCTCAGCAACTTGACGAGCGCCTGCACACCCATCGTCGCGTCGATGCCTTGCGTCACGTTGTGATGCAGAGCGATTTCCGCGGGCGAGGTCGGCGTCTTGCGATGCTCGGCGGGCGCGGATGCGGCTTCCGCTGCGCTCGGCAGTTCCTGCTTGGTTTCCGGAATGCGCAGCTCGCCGTCGATGCGGCGCAGCGTCAGCTGATCGACTTCCGCGAGCACGTTGCCGGCGGCGTCGCACAAGGTGACGTCGAAGGCGGCGAACCCGCTCGCAACCGAGCTGTCCGGCGTGACGCGCAGCCAGCTCACGAGCTCCGCCGTCAGCGGCTTGTGGAAGCGAAAGCCGCGATAGGAGATCGGCGCCCAGAGGTTCTGCGCGACTTCTTGCGCCGAATAGCCTGGGATCAAATCCATCGCGCAGCCGGTCGCGATGTCGAGCAGCGCCGGATGCAACGCGAACTGCGCTGTTTCCGCGGCGTACTGCGCATCGAGCTGCAGCCGTGCGAGCGCCTCGCTCTTGCCGAGACTCAAGCGCTTGAGCACGCGCCAGCGCGGCCCGAAGCGCAGGTGATCTTCCTGGCGCGTACGCAGCGCCGTCGAGCCGCCCGTGCCGAATTGCGCCGTCGTGCAGCGCGCTTCGATCGCACCGACGTCGATGCCGGCGGGGGCCTGTTCGCCGCTCGTGACGCGCGCGGTCGCGCACAGCTCCCACCCCATCGCGTCCGTCGCGCCGAGCTTGGCGCCGAACACATCGATGTCCCAGCGTGTCTCGTCGCCGCGCACGCGCACACGGAACGAGCGCGGCTCGCCGTTGCGCACGAACAGCGGATTGAGGAAGACGAGATTGCTCACGGCGAAGTGCTCGACGCCGTGGGCTTCGGCCATGGCCGCGCGAATCAACTCGAGGTAGCCGGTACCGGGGAGCAGGGCATCGCCGTTGCCGAGGCGGTGTTCGTCGATCACCCAGTCGCGCTCGGCGGAGAACGTGCCGCTGAACACGTGGACGTGCTGTAGCCCCTCGCGTGAGGCGAGCAGCTGGTCGAAGAACGGATAGCGCGTCGCGATCTTCGTGCCGTGCTCGAGAGCCGCCTGCATCGACACGTCGTCCTGCTTGGCGCTCTTGGCACCGCCGACCATGCCCACGCCCTGCCAGATTCCCCAGTTCACCGCGATGACGGGATAGGGGCGAGCGCCGCGGCACGAGTCGGCGAACGCGTTGAGGAACGAGTTCGCGCCGACGTAGTCGATCTGGCCCTGCGGTGCGATGAATGAGCTCGTCGACGAGAACAGCAGCATGAAATCGAGCGGCGCTTGCGCGAACAGCTCGTCGAGTACGACGGTGCCGTAGACCTTCGCGGAAAACACTTCTTCGATGTCGCGCTGCGTCTTGAGCTGGATCAGGTTGTCGCGGATCACGCCGGCCGCGTGGAACACGCCATTGATCGGGCCGAAGGCGCGCGTCGTCTCGGCGATCACCTCGCGCATGCGGTCGGCGACGGTGACGTCGGCGTCCACCGCGAGCACCTGGGCGCCCAGGGATTCGAGCTTGCGGATGCGCTGAATGCTGCGCGAGGTGCTGTCATCGGCGCCGTTCTGCGCAAGCCATTCGTTCCAATCCTCGCGGCGCGGCAAGGGCGTGCGGGCCACGAGCACGAGGCGGGCGCGGTACTCGCGTGCCAACCACTCGGCGATGATGCCGGCGATGCCGCCCAAGCCACCGGTGAGGAGATAGACGCCGCGCTCCCGCAGCCGGGGGCTGGATATCGTTTGGCGATCGCGCCACGCGGTGACGTGTCGCAGCCAGCGGACGCCGCCGCGCCAGGCGACGACTTCCGTTGTTGCGGGAGCGACGATCTCGGCCTCGAGCGCTTCGATGGCCGCGGCGGCGCGTTCGGCCGACGCGGGCGCGCGGCCCCGACCGTTCGGCGCTTCCGGGATCTCGAGATCGACGAAGCGGCATGTGATGTTGGGAAACTCGCGCGGAATGACCGAGCTCGGTCCCAGCGCGGTCGCCTTGTCGGGATGCGCCGCGATTTCCGCGCGCACCCGCAGCGCACTATTGGCCGCGACGATGAAGTGAATCTTGCGTTCGAGCGTGTCGCTCTTGCCGAGCGCCTGCGCGAGGTGCAGCAGCGAATAGAAGCCGTATTCCTGATTGCGGTGAAAGAACGTCGATCCAGGCCGGAAGCTGCGATCCCACGTGAGCAACCAGGTGTGCAGCACGCGGTCGGGCAGCTGGTCGGCGGCGCCGAGCGCCTCGATCAATTCCTGGAATCCCGATCCGCCCGCCTCGGGCGCGAGCGTGAAGGTCGTCGCGTCGATACGAGCGAAGGTGTCGCCGGGCTGCACCGTGATCACCGTATGTCCGCTCGCGCGCAGGTGCTTCACCGCGGCGTCCGCGATCGGCTCCTGGCCGCGGAAGACGAGCCAGGTCTTCGGTGACTCATCGGTGTCGAGCACGCCTTGCTGCACCCAGCGCGGGGCCTGGAACCATCGGTCGAGCTCCTCGAGTCGCTGCGGCCGAATGTCTTCCTTGCCGAGGACTGCGTGACCGACGCCGGGCTCGATCCAGTAGCTCGCATGCTGCCAGGCGTAGGTGGGCAGCGGGACGCGCCGCGGCGCGCTCTGCCACAACTTGCTCGTGTCGAGCTTCACCCCGACCGCCCACAGGCGGGCGCTCACCGTCTTGAAATAGACGTCGTCGGGAACCGGATCCTGATGGTGCCGCAGCGAGGCGAACACGCGCTGCGCGGGGGCTTGCGGCCCCTGACGCGCGAACGAGCCGAGCGTATTGCCCGGACCCACTTCGATGAATACCCGATCCGGGGCCTCGAGCAGCGTCGCGATGCCGTCCGCGAACAGCACCGTGTTGCGCAAGTGCTCGACCCAGTATTCCGGATCGCGGGCACGTTGCGGATCGAGCCAGGTGCCGGTGCGATTGGAGATGATCGGCAGCGTCGGCTCGTTGAGGCGGATGCTGCGCAGATACTGACGAAAGCGGTCCAGGATGCCGTCGAGCAGGCGCGAGTGCGCGGCGATGTTGATGCGCACGCGCTGCGACTCGATGCCATGGCTCGTGAGCTTCGCGGCCAGTTGATCCAGCAACACGACCGGCCCGGACGCAACCGACAGTTGCGGACTGTTCGCGGCAGCGAGGTCGAGCTCGTGGCCGAGGTGGGGCAGGAGCTCTTTCGCGGGCAACTGCACGCTCAGCATGCCGCCTTCGGGCACCTCGTCCATCAGCTGGCCGCGCAGCAGGACGAGCCCGAGCGCGTCCTCGAAGCCGATGATGCCGGCGACGCAGGCGGCGGTGTTCTCGCCGAGGCTGTGTCCGACGATCGCCGCGGGCTCGACACCGTAGTGCTGCCAGAGTCGCGTGAGCGCGTACTCGACCAAGAAGATCAGCGGCAGCTGCACGGAGGGCTTCGCAAGCTGCCCGACCGCGTGCTCCCGGGCGACTTCCTCGGCGAAGAACACGGGCGCCAGATCGACCTTGAAGCGCGTTCGCAGCGTCGCGAGACCGCGATCGATGTGCTCGCGAAACACCGCTTCGGCGGCGTACAGGCCGCGGCCCATCTGGAAGTACTGCGCGCCGCCGCCTGGATACATGAACACGACGGAAGGTTGCTCGAGCTCGAGCGTGTGATTGAACACACGGCGCGCGTCGCCGCTTTCGAGCAGCGCCGCGGCTTCCTCGTGCGTCTTCGCGCCGAGCACGCGCCGCTGTTCGAAGCCGTGGCGGCCTTCGAGCAGCGTGTAGGAAACATCCGCCAAGGACTGCTCGGGATGCGCTCGCAGCCACTGCGCGAGACGGGCGCTCGCATCGTCGAGCGCGCGCTTGTTGCGCGCCGAGAGCACGAGCATCTGGGCGGAATCGCTTGCTGGGCGAGCCGGGCGGGGCGGAGCTTCCTGCAGCACGACGAACGCGTTCGTGCCGCCGACGCCGAGCGAATTCACGCCCGCGCGCCGCGGGCCGTCGCTCTTCCATTCCGTGAGCTTCGCGGCGACGACGAACGGGCTGCCGTCGAACGCGATCGTCGGATTGGGCTTTTCGAAGTGCAGCGAAGGAGGAATCTGCTTGTGCTCGAGGGCGAGCGCGGCCTTGATGAGGCTCGCGACGCCGGCGGCCGTGTCGAGATGGCCGATGTTCGATTTCACCGAGCCGACGCGGCAATAGCCGACGCCCGTGGAGGATTCGCGAAACGCCTGCGTGAGCGCGGCGATTTCGATGGGATCACCGACGGGCGTTGCCGTGCCATGACACTCGACGTAAGTCACGGTGTCCGCGCCGACGTTCGCGATCGCGAGCGCTTCGGCGATCGCGGCGGCCTGGCCGTCGACGCTCGGCGCCAGGTAGCCGACTTTCGTCGAGCCGTCGTTGTTGACGGCGCTGCCCTTGATGACGGCATGGATGTGATCGCCGGCCGCGAGCGCATCGCTCAGGCGTCGTAACACGACGACGCCGACGCCGCTGCCGAACACCGTTCCTTTCGAGCGGTGATCGAACGTGCGGCAGTGGCCGTCCGGCGAGAGGATCTCGCCTTCCTTGTAGTGATAGCCGAGGCCGTGCGGCAGCTCGATCGTGACGCCGCCGGCGAGCGCGAGGTCGGTCTCGCGCGCGAGCAGGCTCTGGACCGCCGTGTGTGTCGCGACGAGCGATGTGGAGCAGGCGGTCTGAACGTTGACGCTCGGGCCTTTGAGATCGAACGAGTAGGAGACGCGGGTCGCGAGAAAGTCCTTGTCGTTGCCCGTGTGACGCAGCAGAAACAGGCCGACGGATTCGACGAGATCGGGATTCGAGAGCAGATTGAACGCGAAATAGGCGCCCATGCCGCAGCCCGCGAAGACGCCGATGTTGCCGTCGAAGCTCTTGGGAGGATGGCCGGCGCGCTCGAGCGCTTCCCACGCCACTTCGTAGAACTGCCGGTGCTGCGGATCGAGAATCGCCGCTTCCTTCGGGCTGAAGCCGAAGAACTCGGGATCGAACTGATCGATTCCCTGCAGCGGCATGCCCGCCTTGATGTAGTTGGGGTCGGCCAGCGTCGCCGCCGACACGCCGCGGGCCCGAAGCTCCTCGTCCGTGTACGTTCGCAGCGATTCCACGCCCTGGCTCAGATTCGCCCAGTATTCCTCGGGAGTGGCTGCGCCCGGAACGCGCAGGGCCATGCCGATGATTGCGATGTCGTTGTCGTCGATTTCAGCCATGCGATCAATCCGCTAACGATCGGGCCTCGTCCCAGGCAAAGGCCGATCACGTTCTGAAACTCTAGTTGATTGCTGGAAGGGCCGGTACGGACCAACGGCCGAGAACTCACCCATGGGATGCACGGGAAAGAATAGCCCGCATGCCTGCCGCAGGACGTGACGAATAGCGCATCCACCTGTAAAAAGCGGGCGCTCAAACTGTCGACTGGATCGCATACGGCATCCTTGCCAGCCCGCAATCTGTCGCGGATGCTAACCCATCGGTCCGCTTCTTTTCCCCCGGTTTCGTGATGACCATCCCCTCGGCTGCTCAACCCTGTTCCGAGCAGACCCTCATTGGCGGCGTCGGCGCTCCCGCCGCGTTCCTCATGGAACGCCAGCGCCTGATCGACGTCGCCAAAGGCGTGGGAATTCTATTGGTCGTGTGCGGCCACAATGCATGGATGAACGACAGCCATCAGCTCGTCGGCCGTCTGGGTGCCGCGATCCGGCTGCCGCTGTTCTTCTTCGTCGCGGGCGTCACGTTTCCGGCCCGACGCAGCGTGACGGGCACGCTGCGCCGGCGCGGCGAGGCGCTGCTGAAGCCCTTCGCGGTCACTATCTCGCTGCTCGCGCTGTGGCAGTTCCTCCAAGGGCGCGGCTCTTTCGAGTACCTGGCCCTGGAATTGGTCTATGCGACCGGTTTCACGCTCTCCTGGGAGCCGTTGTGGTTCCTGCCGCATCTGTGGCTGTTGAGCGCCTTCGCCGCTGTCGTCCTGGCGTTTGGCGAGCGTTGGCTCGGTTCTGCGACAGCTCGTGCACTGTTGCTGTGCTCGATGATCGTCGCCGGCTATTTCCTGCTGCACGGCTTTCACAACCCGCTCCAGGACACCGCCTGTTTTCATGTCGCTCATTTCTCGGCGCAGCTCATCGAATGCGGCCTGCCGTTCAGCGCCGATGTCCTGCTGATCTCCGCATTCTTCCTGCTGCTCGGGCACTTCCTGGCGGCCGAGGTGAAGCGCTTCGAGCCGAGCTTGCTCCCGCTGCTGCTCGCAAGCGTCGTGTTCGTCACGTTGCAGCTCAATTTCGACTACACCATCAATCTCAATTTCCGGCTCTATGATGGGCTGGTCGTCGCCACGCTGCAGGCGCTGCTGGGCATCTACATTCTCATCAGTGTGTGCCAGTACGCGAGCCGATGGCCGCTCCTCGCGCGCACGCTCGGCTACGTCGGCAGCGGCAGTCTGTTCGTGCTGATGTTCCATTATCCGGTGGAGGACAAGGCGTTCTTGCTCGGCAGGCAGCTCCACATGCCGATGTGGCTGGCCGGCACGATCGCGTTTGCCGCCTCCGTCGGTGTCAGCTTGGCCTTTTGGGAAGTTGCCAAACGCAGCCGAGTTCTTTCTAGTCTCTTACTCCCAGCCGCCTCGGATGGACCTGACAGCCGAGCCGCAAGATCCGCAGTAGAAGTTCGCCAACCATGAGCTCGATGCAGTCCTCAGAAGATCGTGCCCGATACGTTCTCATTTCGCCCTGCCGCAACGAAGCGGATTACATGCGGCAAACGCTCGACTCCGTGCTTCGGCAGACCGTGCTGCCCACGAAATGGGTGATCGTGGACGACGGCTCGACCGACGCAACGCCGCGCATCCTCGCGGAATATGCCGCCCAGCACCCTTGGATCCAGATCATCACCCGCAAGGATCGCGGCCATCGAGCGGTCGGGCCCGGCGTCGTCGACGCGTTCTACGAAGGCTATGCGGCGATCGATCCCGATGACTTCGAGTTTCTCTGCAAGCTGGATCTCGACCTGCGCCTGCCGCCGCGCTACTTCGAAATTCTCATCGAGCGCATGCATGCCGACGCGCGCATCGCGACGTGCAGCGGCAAGGCCTACATCGAAGAAGCGGGGCAGCTCATCAACGAACGTCATGGCGACGAAACCTCGCTCGGCATGACGAAGTTCTATCGCGTCTCCTGTTTCAAGGCGATCGGCGGGTTCGTCCGCGAGGTCATGTGGGACGGCATCGATTGT
Source organism: Pseudomonadota bacterium (assembly GCA_023428645.1). Lineage (GTDB taxonomy): Bacteria > Pseudomonadota > Gammaproteobacteria > Steroidobacterales > Steroidobacteraceae > Steroidobacter. The sequence goes on along the minus strand of JAEYXD010000189.1, from coordinate 39,771 downwards.
CACCAATGCAGGATGAAGGGCTGGATCGCCTGCAGCTGGGACGAGCCCGAGCTGCGCTTCGTGCATCTGCGGCCGATGGGCTCGAGTCAGCAAAGCGTCTACACGGGCCGCATGCGTCACGGCTATGGGCAGTACTTCATGGGCACCGGCTTTCTGTTCATGGCCGCGAGCGCGCTGTCGCGCATGAATCAAAAGCCGTTCGTGCTGGGCAGCGCCGCCATGTTGTGGGGCTGGCTGTCGAGCGCCTTGCGGCGCAAGCCGCGCTACGACGACGCCCACTTTCGCGCGTTCCTGCGCCGCTATCAGTTGCGGGCCTTGCTGGTCGGCAAGCAGCGCGCGATCCGTGAACTGACCGAGCAGCGCTGATGTGCGGACTCGCGGGAATCATCGGGCGTATCGACGCGGAGAATCGCGCGGCGCTCAGACGGATGAATGCGGCGCTCGCGCATCGCGGCCCCGACGCCGATGGCTTCTGGGAGGCGGTCCCGGATGCGCGCGGCCACGGTCCGATGCTCGCGCATCGACGACTGTCCATTCTCGACTTGTCGCCGGCCGGCACTCAGCCGATGACGGATCCGGTCACGAAGAACGTGATCGTGTTCAACGGCGAGATCTACAACTACGTCGAGCTGCGGCGCGAGCTCGAGCGCGCGGGCGACACCCTGCCATCGACGGGCGATACCGCCGCCATGCTCAGGACGTTGAGCCTGCGCGGGCCGGATGCGATCGAGTCGTTGCGCGGGATGTTCGCGCTCGCGTTCTGGAACGTGCACGATCGCACGCTGCTGCTGGCGCGTGATCCGCTCGGCATCAAGCCTCTGTATGTAGCGCGCAATCCCGACCCGCGCGGGTCCTGGAGCCTGGCCTTCGCGTCCGAGCTGCGCGCGCTCCTGGCGTCCGGGCTGTTGCCGAAGCCGCAATTGAATCCCGCCGCCGTCGCGTCGGTCGTGTGGAGCGGCTTCACCGTGGCGCCCGAAACCGCCGTGAAGGGCATCGAGAGCCTCCTGCCCGGCGAACTGCGCATCTTCGATTCGAGCGGCACCGAGCAGCGGCGCAAGCGCTTCTGGTCCGCGCGACGGACGTCGGCGCCCGCGCTCGATGAACGATCGCTCGCCGAGGCGATGCACGAGTGCGTGCGGCTGCATCTCGCGAGCGATGTGCCGCTGGGCGTGTTCCTGTCGGGCGGTGTCGATTCTTCGGCCGTCGCGAATCTGGCGCAGAAGGCCTCGCAGACGCCCGTGCATACGTTCACGCTGGCGTTCGAAGAAGCGGACATGAACGAAGGTGTGTACGCGCGCCAGATCGCCGCGGCGATCGGCACCGATCACCAGGAGGTGCTGCTGACCGAGCAGTACTTCATCGATCGCCTCGATGCGGCGCTCACGAGTCTCGATCAGCCGTCCTTCGACGGGCTCAATTCCTATTTCATGTCGCAGGCCGTGCGCGACGCCGGCTTCAAGGTCGCGCTCGTCGGCAGCGGCGGCGACGAATTGTTCGGCGGCTACACGTCGTTCCGGGATCTGCCGTCGCTGCGCAAATTCTCGCAGCGGACGAAGCTCATCCCGAGCAGCATCAAGCTTGCGGGCGCGCGGGCCGTCGCGGCCATGAAGCAGCCATCGAGCGCTTTGTTTCCACCGCAGACGCGCTGGGCGAAGCTGCCGGACATGGTCAAGCGCGCTGACGATCTGATCGGCCTCTATCAGCTCGCCTACGCGCTGTTCCTGCCGGCCCTCCAGCGCGATCTGCTCGGCGACGTCGCGGGCGCGAGCGACGCTCCCGATGGGTTGCCGCCCGCCATTCGCTTGCAACTGCGCGACGAGATCGCGGGGCGGTCATCGCTGTCCGCGATCAGCGTGCTCGAGCAGCGCTTGTTCCTGAGCGAGCGGCTGCTGCGCGATACGGATGCGACGAGCATGGCGGCGTCGATCGAGATCCGGCTGCCGCTCGTCGATCATGTGCTGTTCGAAGCGGTCGATCGCCTCGATGACGCGGCGCGCTATGAGCCGGTCCGCTTCAAGGGCGCCTTGCGCCGCATCGGCTTGGCCGGCTTGGATCCGAAGTTGTTCGATCGGCCGAAGAGCGGCTTCGAGCTGCCGTACGATCGCTGGCTGCGCAGTGCGCTCGGCCAGAGGATCGACAGTACGCTGCGCGACGCGGACCAGGTCGCGGCCGCGGGCCTGAACCCGGCGGCGGTTGCGCGCTTGTGGCAGGCCTTTCTCGATGGCGCGACCGGCTTGTACTGGACTCGGATCTGGGCGCTGTACGTGCTCATTCATTGGTGTGCTCGCTACGGCGTGCGCGTGTAGCGGGAACGAAGATGAAGGTTGCGTACGTCGTCAATCAGCACCCGAAGGTGAGCCACAGCTTCATCCGGCGGGAAATCGCGGCGCTCGGCCGCTCTGGCATCGAGGTCGCGCGCATCGCGATGCGCGGCTGGGATGCGCCGACGCCCGATCCGCACGACGCGGACGAAAAGCGCGCGACGTTCTATGTCCTGCAGCGCTCGGTGCCGGGCTTGCTGGCCGGCGTGTGCGGCGCATTCCTCGCCGCACCAGGCCGATTCCTGCGCACGCTCGGCTTGACGTTCAAGCTGGCGGTGCGCTCGGACCGACCCTCGCTGCTGCATCTGGTGTATTTCGTCGAAGCCTGCGTCACCGCGCGCTGGGTCGCGCGCGAGCGCGTGCAGCACATCCACGCGCATTTCGGTACGAACTCGACGGATGTCGCGCTGCTCGCCGCCGAGCTCGCGAACGTGCCGTTCAGTTTCACCGCCCACGGCCCCGAGGAGTTCGACCGTCCGCTCGGGTTGAATCTGAGCGAGAAGATCCGCCGGGCCGCATTCGTCGTCGCGATCAGCTCGTTCGGCCGCAGTCAGCTGTTTCGCTGGGTCGAGCATGCGCATTGGCACAAGATCAAGATCGTCCGTTGCGGCGTGGACGAGGCATATCTTGCCCACCACGAGCCGAGCCGCCCGTCGGCGGATTTCGTCTGCATCGGGCGCTTGTGCGAGCAGAAGGGGCAGCTGCTGCTCGTTTCGGCGTTCCAGAAGGTCGTGCAGTCGGGCACCGATTGCCGCCTCGTGCTGGGCGGTGACGGCGAATTTCGTGACGAGGTCGAGCGCCTCGTACGGCGGTTCGGGCTCGAGCGCCATGTGCGCATCACGGGGTGGATTTCGGGGCCGCAGGTGCGCGCTGAGATATTGAACTCGCGGGCGCTCGTGCTCGCGAGCTTCGCCGAAGGGTTGCCAGTCGTCATCATGGAAGCGATGGCCATGGGCAAGCCCGTCGTATCGACGTACGTCGCTGGGATTCCGGAGCTGGTCGTACCGGGCGAGACGGGATGGCTCGTGCCCGCGGGCGACGAAAGCCAGCTCGTCGCCGCGATCAAGGACTGCGCGGACACGCCGCTTCCGACGCTCGTGGCGATGGGCCAGCGCGCTCGTCTGCTCGTCGAGGCGAATCACGACGTCAACAAGGAAGCGGCGAAGCTGGCTGAGCTCTTCAAGCGCGGCGTTTCGCAGGCGGAGGCCGACACCGTTCAGCGCTCCGAGGCTGCGCTGCCATCGCACGTTCCCAATGATTGATCCGCTCGACAGTCTGCCTATGAAAATCGCAACGTTTTCGTTGATCGTCATCAGCGTGCTGATGTCATCCCTGGCGCAGATCGTCTTGAAAGCGGGGATGAGCTCGCCGGCCGTCGCCGCGGCGCTCGCGGCAGAGTCGCGGGTGATCACGTTGACGGCCGCGCTGACCAACCCTCTGGTGCTCGCGGGGCTGACGATCTACTTCTTGAGCGCGGTCGTGTGGTTGCTGGTGCTCGCGCGCGTGGACGTGAGTCTTGCGTATCCGTTCGTCGGCTTGGGCTTCGTAGTGACGATGCTGCTTGGCTGGCTCGTGCACGGCGAGATACTGACGCTCGGTCGTGTCGCTGGCACGTTGCTCATCGGCCTTGGCGTCGTGCTGATTGCAACACGCTAAGGCCGCTTACGTGCCCATCGCCAGTCGGCGAGGCGTAGCGCGCCGCTGAAGGAGTGCCAGGCCGGCCGCCGCCACGATGCCGATCTGGCCCGCGAAGCTCAGGTGATAGCGGTCCTGCGCGACGGTGACGATGTAGATCGCCGTGAAGTAGGCGATGGAGATCAGGATTGGCGAGAAGGCGACGTGCCGCCAGCCGTGCTCTTTGATGAGCGCCACGCAACCGATCACGGCGCATAGCACGATCGCGAGCCAGGCGAGCTGCGTGAAGCGCTTCAGCGGCAGCACGCTCCCGGCTCCGAACGTCTGCGCGATGCCTTGCTCGTTCCAGACGACTCCGATCGATTCGTTGCCGTAGAGCGCGACGAACTTGCGCAGCGTATTCAAGGCAAACGTTCCCGGCTCGTCCAGGATGTACTGCCGCGCCCGGGCGCCGAGAATCTTTTCCTGTTCGAGATCGGACAGCCCGTGGAGCTCCGTCGGGATATCCATGTAGCCGCCATCGGTGCCGGGCGTGTTCCCCATCCAGAACGTGATGCCGCCGTTCGTCGAGATCAGCACCGGCTCGCCGTAGAGCTGGTAGTTGCGGTACGTCCAGGGTGAGATCACGACGAGCATCGCTATGACCGCGAGCGAGCCCGTGCGGAACTGCCGCAGGAATTCTTCGCGCGTGATGCCGCGATGGAGCAGCACGGCACCGCCGTAGACGGCGGGTAGCAAGAGCGCCACAGGACGAACGAGGGCGGCACAGCCGAGCAGGGCACCGGCGCCCAAGGCGCGCAGCACGCCATGCTTCCCGCTGTCGCTGGTCCAGACGTCGAGCGCCGCGACACAGAAGAACAAGAACGGCAGCTCGCTCGCCAGCACGGTCGAGTAAAAGATCAGCGTGGGCCAGAACGAGATCAGCACCGCGGTCCAATAAGCGACGCGCTCGCCGAAATATCGCAGCGCGAGGCGTGCGCAGCTCAGCGTGATGCCGATCGTCAGCGCGATGTTGAGTGCAACGATCGCCTCATGATGGATGCCGAACAGCTTGTAGAGCGCGCCGTGTAGAAACGACGTTCCCGGCGGCCAGAATGCGAACGGCTTGTCGGGCTCCCAGCCGAACACGCCGTGCTCGGCCAGCATGCGCGCGAACGTGTCGTACGCGACGCTGTCCGAGATCGGCATCACGGGGACGAGCAGCGCCCAGACGATTCTCAACGCGGCGCCCGCGATCACGATCCAGGCGATGCTTCGAAGCAAGGTTGGCTGTGGCTCGGTCATGGTTAGGCTGTCACCAGGAGGAGAACGTTGCGACGGCTAGAATGGCGGCGGTCACCGCGGCGGTGATCCAAGTTTCGGGATCCTTGACGGCGAAAAGAATCGGATCTTCGTTCATGTAGCCGCGGGTCGTCACGACCCACAAGCGCGTGACCCACAGCAGCAGCAACGGCGCGATGAACCAGAGGACTTCAGGCGTCCGATACAGCTGGGATACTTCCGGGCTGTTGATGTACAGCGCGACGACGAGCACCGCCAGATAGCCGCTGCTCGCGCCCATGGTCTGCAGGATCGGAATGTCTTCGGTGCTGTATTCGCGCCCGCGAGCCTTGCCAGGCTCCGTCGCGCTCGGCTGCTGCCGCGAGCGCAGCTCGATGAGCTCGGCCACGCGCTTCACGAGCGCGAGGCACAGGAATACGAACATCGAAAACGCGAGCAGCCAGAACGACAGCGCGATCCCCGCGGCGAACGCGCCCGCGACGACGCGCAGTGTATAGAGGCCCGCGAGCGTGAGCACATCGAGGCTCGCGACGCGCTTGAGCTGGAACGAGTACAGCAGCGTGCACGCGATGTAGCACAGCAATGCGAGCTGGAATTTGCCCGGCAGCAATAACGACAGTCCCAGCCCCGTGAGCAACAGGATCGTGCACGCGAGCACGCCCGCTTTGACGGACAGCGCGCCCGCCGCGAACGGGCGAAAGCGTTTCGTGTGGTGATGCCGATCCGAGTCCAGATCGGACAGATCGTTGACCATGTAGGTCGCCGACGCACACAAGCCGAAGCACAGGAACGCGATCATCACCGCGACGAGCGCCTCCCACTGGAACAGCGCATGCGCGGTGATGAGCGGCACGAACAGCAAGGCATTCTTCGCCCACTGATGCAGCCGCATCGCTTTGCGCCAATATTTCAAGGGCTGGCGCGCGACCGGCAGGTCGCGATGCGGCTTGCCGAGCGCCGCGCATTGGCGAACGACGGAGGCGGGCGCGTTCACCGTGACGATCGCCGCGGCCGAGCGCCAGATCGGCAGGTCGACCGCGCCGTTCGAGACGTATTCGTAGCCGCCCTCGCCGAAGCACTCGTTGAGCTTGCGCGCCTTTTGGTGGCCCGTGAGATTGCACGTCTCATCCGTCGCGTAGACGGCGTCGAACAGTTGCAGATGATCCGCGACCTGGTGCGCGAACTTGGCGTGGCTGCCGGTGATCAGCACCGTCTTGCGGCCGCTCGAGCGGGCGTCGCGCACCAGCTGCAGCACCTCCTCGTTGTATGGCAGAACTGTGACGTCGATATCGGTCCGGGCCGCGAGCTCCGCCTTTAATTTGTGTTTGCCCGCAAGCCGCCACAGGAGCAGCCGCGGTGCGAGCCAGGGCGCCGTGCGCACTGCGCTGAGCAGGCTTTCTACGGACAGATCCGCAAGAGTGAGCGTGCCGTCGAGATCGACGCACAGCGGTAGCTGGTCTTGTTGCGAGGCGCTCATCGAAATCCGATCTGTCTGAAATGGAGACGCGTTCATCGACAGGTCCTATGGTCTTTAGTACGGTGCCGCGTCCGAAAGAACTCGCGCACATTAGGCAACGCTGAAATTACCGGCCGTGATCTTCGTATCAGAAAATCAGGAGCAGTCCGCTCCGTCCACACCCGCAACCGTTCAGCGTGCATCGATTCGCCCGCGGGTGGGCATCTCGATCGTCGCCTGGAAAGGCGCAGACCTTACCATCGAGTGCCTGCGCTCGCTGGCGCCGCAGCTGAGCGAGCTCGAGCGTTGGCACGTCTACGTCGTCGACAACGCATCCCCTGACGATTCGGCGGATCGCGTCGAAGCGGCCATCGCCCAGAACGAATGGCAGCCGTGGGTGACCTTCATTCGCTCGCCCGTCAACGGCGGCTTCGCGGCCGGCAACAATCTCGCGATCCGGACGATGTTCGCCGCGGCCGAGCCGCCCGATTTCGTACTGCTCTTGAATCCTGACACGGTCGTGCGTCCGGGCGCGCTGCGGCGGCTGCTGGACTTCATGCTCGACAACCCTGGCGTCGGCATCGCGGGCGGACGCAGCGAGGACGCGGATACGACGCCGCAATGCTGCTGCTTTCGCTTTCCGAACATTCTCGGCGAAGTTTCGCTCTATCTGCAGCTCGGCCTCTTCGATCGCATCCTCAATCGCTTCGTCACGCGCCTGGGCACGCCCGACGAGCCGCTGCAGGTCGATTGGGTTTCCGGTGCATTCATGATGGTACGAAGACAAGTGATCGACGACATCGGTCTGATGGACGAAGGTTACTTTCTCTACTACGAGGAGACGGACTACACCTTGCGTGCGCGCCGCGCGGGCTGGACCTGCTGGCACGTGCCCGACAGTCGCGTCGTTCATTTCGTCGGGCAGAGCAGCGGGGTCACCGTCCGCAACGTGCGGCCCGCGCGCCGTCCGCGTTACTGGTTCGAATCGCGGCGCCGCTACTTCGCCTTGAATCATGGCGTCTGGTACGCGGCCGTCGTCGACCTGCTCGTGCTGACGGTCTATCCGTTCGCGCGGCTGCGCGCGTTCCTGCAGCGGCGGCCAAGCATGGATCCGCCACATCTTTACGGCGATCTCGCGCGCTACAGTGCCTTGGTCCACGGTCAACGCGGGCTCAAGCCGCGCCAGTGCGAGCTGAGATCCGCGCCGTGACCTCGGCGCACATCAGGCTGCCTCTGATGGGCGCATGGATGCAGCCGTCGCTTGCGCTCATCATCATCGTCGTCGGTGCGGCGCTCGCGTTCGCCGGGCCGTTTCCTCACTTGCACGCGCTCTGGACGGATCCGTTCGGGGCGTTCTCCCACGGCTACCTGGTCGCGGTTCTGTCGCTGTGGATGTGTGTTCATCACTGGCGCAAGGCACCGCCGGCGCGCTTGACGCCGTGGCGTGCCGCGGCGCTGCCGCTGGCAGGCATGGTCGTGCTGCTCATCGTGATGGACGCCATGTTCATCAACTCGGCGCGACTCGTCCTGCTGCCATTCATCCTGATCGCCGCGATCGCCTGCGCGTTCGGTCGAGAAGCCGCCGCGCGCCTGGCGTTGCCGATCCTGTATTTGCTGTTCGCGCTGCCGCAGTGGTGGCCGCTGAACGAAGTGCTGCAGACGGTGACGAGCAAGGTGGTCGGCACGCTGATCACGGTCACCGACCTGTCCGCGTACATGGAAGGGAATTTCATCCACTTGCCGGCGGGCATCATCGAAATCGCGACCGGCTGCAGCGGCTTGAATTTCCTCGTCGCGGGCGCGGCGCTCGCGGGCTTCTATGCCTTCATGTATCTCGAGCGCTGGCGCAATCGGCTCATCGTGCTTGCCGCCGCCGCGGTCATCGCGTGCATCGTGAACTGGATTCGGGTGTTCGTGCTCGTGGCCGTGGGCGTTTACACGGACATGCAGCACTACCTGATCCAGGTCGATCACCTCTACTTCGGTTGGGTGCTGTTCATGGTGTTCATGGTGCCGGTGCTGATGCTGGCGCGCCGGCTGGACGAGGGCGAGGCGCAAGGCGCGACGCGCGCGCGGGTTTCCGCGGCGACACCCATCGCCGTGACCGGAGGGGTGTTGCCCATGGCGCTCGTCGCTGGCTGCCTGCTGGCTTTGCCTGCGTTCGTCGCGATCGAGAGCGGTGGCAAACAGGCGCGGGCGCCGGAATTGCCGGATCGCGTGGGCTCCTGGTCGCTGTCCACGAGCGGGCCGCTGGGCTGGCAGCCGGCGTTCGCGAACGCGACGGAGGAGCGGCTCACCTATATGCGTGACGGCGAGACCGTGGAGGTGTATCGCGCCTGGTATCCGCATCAGACGAGCGAGGCGCGCGTCACGCGGTCGGACAACGATATCTTCGGGCGGGGGTGGCGACTTGCCGACCGGACGAGGGTCGCGAGCGCGCACGAGGTCGTGGAGAGCCGCGGCTACGTGAACGAGCGCGAGCGCCTGGTGTGGTCGTGGTACGTCGTCGCGGGCGAGCCGGCGACGACGAGGCTAGCGGCGAAGCTCCACGAGCTGCGCGGCCTGTTGCAGCGCCGCCGTGACGCCGGCGCGGTCGCGATCTCGACGGAATGCATCCCGGATTGCGCGGCCGGCCGCGACCGGCTGCGCGACTTCATGCAGCAATTCGCGGCTTCTCCGCGGTAGCGCTCGGGGCCTGAGCCGGTGGCGTTGCCGGAGTCGGCGCGTGGACTGGCGCGAAGCGGCGGCGCACGGCATTCATGAACATCCGCGCCGCATAGGGCAGGTCGTCGCGCAGATAGCGTCGCACGAGCCGCTGCGGGTCCTGCGTCATGCGATACAGCCATTCAAGGCCGACGCGTTGCAGAAAGGCCGGCGCCCGGCCGATCGAGCCGCTGACGAAATCGAACGAGGCGCCCACACCGATCCACCAGGCATCGGGTGCGGCAGCGCGGATCTCCTGAATCAGTCGCTCGCTCTTCGGCACACTCAAGGCGACGAAGATGACGTCCGGCTTGGCCTCGTGAATCAAGGCGCGCATGCGCGCATATTCCTGCGGATGCTTCTCGAAGCCGAACGGCGGCGAGTACATCCCGGCGATCGTCAGCCCAGGATTTTTTTCCGCGAGGATTGTCGCGGTGCGCTCGCCCGAGCCGTCGACCCCGCCCAGCAGGAAGATCGACAGGCCCGCACGCGCGCATTCCTCGGGAATGCTGTAGATCAGATCGGAGCCGCACACGCGCCCGCCGCGCAGCGGAGTGCCTTGAATGCGGCTCGCCCAGATGATGGGCATGCCGTCCGCGACGATCGCATCGGCGCTATGGAAGAGCGCGCGCAGCTTCGGGTCGGCATGCGCCTGGCGCAGGATGTCGCAGTTCGGCGTGATGGCCCAGCCGCCGCGGCCCTGCAGGCGCTCCTGCACGATCAGGTCGACGAACTGCTGCTCGTTCAAGTCGAGGAAGGGGAAGCCTTCGACGTCGATCGTCGCTACGCCGAAGCGTGGATGTGCGGTGCCGGACAAAGTGTGTGGGTGCGTGAGCGTGTTCGCTTGATGCATGGTCATTCGCGCCACTGCGCCTGCACGGCCGGTGCAACCGGTCGTTTGGAAATCACTTTGAAGCCTCCCTCGGGCGTTCGCGTCTCGCGCGGCCGAAGCCGCGCGCACTGAGTGTGCCGAGGACCCCATGCGAGCATCCCAACCTGCTTCACAGTTCGCATGTCGATTGCGCTCGAATCAGCGCCAGCGGCTCGATTGTCACCACTGTGCGCGAGCGGCGACAGCGGGACAAAAGGGCAATGGCAAACCCCTGATGCGCAGACGTCGTCGGCTGAGTGTTGTAGTGAGCGCGAATGCTATCGCAGTCGCGCTTCGAAGTACCGCCCGTCGGCACGCGACTCCCGCAGTGCCGCCATTCGCTCGAGTGAGCGCGCGGTGCGCCGGAGCCAGGCAGCACCAAATGTCGATTCTCGTCACAATTTCGAGCTGCTGTAATGTTTCCCGTCAGTTGACTGTCTAGAATCTCGACACCGTTCCGTGGCCCCTATGGCATGCCCCAGAGTTTCGTCGCCTTGAGCTTCTTGAGTTGCGCGCTGGCCTATGCCGGCCTCGCGCTCATGTTGCGTCCCGCGCGCTTCGGGCGAGGGGCACCGCGATTCCGGCTGCGCGTCGCGTCGCTGATCACGAGCGTCTGGGCGCTGGGCACTTGGTGGGCGACCGCCAACGACCTCCTGACGATTGCGCTGGCGCACTTTTTTGCGATCGTCCTGCTTTCCGTGTGGATCTGGCAGCTCGAGCCGCTGGCGCGCTGGCAGGGGCAGCCGGCCTGGTTCCAGCACGCAATGCGCTGGTCGGGCCCCGTGGTTTCCGTCGTGACGCTCGTGCTGGTGGCCAGCGCTGGGCGCGGTCAGGCGCAAGACCTGGTGAGCCGCGCCTTGCCGATCGCGGGATTGTTGCTCGCGTCATGGGGCTTGTTCGCCTTGGAGCAGGTCTATCGCAATGCGCCGCTGTCGGCCCGCCCCGGCGTTCGCTGGCTGTGCCTCGGCTTCGGCGGGATCTTCGTCGCCGAACTCGTCGTGTTTGCCCAATCCTTGTCCATGGGCGCGGTGCCGATCGAGCCGTGGCTCGCGGGCGGCATGCTGATCGCCGTGTGCGCCATTGCGATCGCTCGCGGCGCGACGCGCATGCCGGACTGGTCGTTCGGCCTGTCGATTTCGCGTCACGTCGTGTTCTATACGACGTCCTTCGTCGCGATCGGCGGCTATCTGCTGCTGCTGGGGGTCGCCGGGTGGCTGCTGCTCAGCACCACTCGGGAAGTCGGGCGCATCGTGCAGATCGCGGTCTGGCTGATCGCCGGCCTCACGCTCGTGGGCTTGCTGTTCGCGGGTGGGTTCCTGCGCAGCCTGCGTGCATTCATCAGCAAGCATTTCTACCCGCAGCGCTACGACTATCGGCGCGAATGGCTGCGCTTCATCCGCACCATCTCCGATACCGCGACCGCATCGGTGCCCGAGCGCTGCATTCGAGCGGTGGCGCAAATCATCGAAAGCCCGGGCGGCACCCTGTGGCGTCGCGATGAGACCGGCATGGCGTTCGAGTGTGCGGCGCATTGGGGCGACGGCAGCGCCGTGCATGCCGACCCGGTGCCCGAGGATGACGCGCTTCCCACGTTCCTCGTGCGCACGTCGTGGCTGATGGATCTGGTCGAGCTGCAGGAGGATCACAAGCGCTACGACTATGTGCGGCTCGATCCAGCGCGTTACGGCGCGCCGCCGAACGGCCTCATCGTGCCGCTGCTGCACATCGATCAACTCTATGGCTGGCTCGTGCTCGATCGCTCGCAAGGGCTGCGTGAACTCACGTTCGAGGACCGCGATCTGTTGAAGACAGCCGGCCGCCAGATCGCCGCCTATCTGTCCCAGTACGACGCCGACAGCCGTCTGGCCGAGGCGCGCCAGTTCGAGGCGTACAACCGCATGACGGCATTCGTCATGCACGACCTGAAGAATCTTGCGGCCCAGCTGCGGCTGATCTCGCAGAACTCGGAGCGGCACAAGCGCAACCCTGAGTTCGTCGACGACGCGATGCGTACGATCGGCGCTTCCGCTGCGCGTATGACCAAGCTGATCGCTCAGCTCACGACCGGCGAAACCGGAACGATGCGCACCGTCGACCTCGCCGACATGGTGGAGCGCGCGGCCCTGCGTCGCAGCTCCGCACAGCCGGTGCCCCAGGTCGCGATCCTCGAGCGCCCGACGGTGTTCGCCGACTTCGAGCGCCTCGCGGCCATCGTCGAGCACGCCATCAGCAATGCGCAGGAGGCGACGCCCCCGAACGGGGAGGTGCGCCTCGAAGTCGACCGTCGCCAGGGCCGTCCCGTGATCTCCATCGTCGACACGGGTTGCGGGATGGACGAACACTTCGTCCGCGAGCGCCTGTTCCGGCCTTTCGACACGACGAAGGGCACGAAGGGGATGGGCATCGGCGCGTTTCAGATCCGCGAGTACCTGCGCAGCCTGGGCGGCAACGTGCAGGTGGACTCGCAGCCCGGCGCGGGAACGCGCTTCACGTTGGTATTTCCGTCCGAGGCACAGATGCCCGCGGCGCGTTTGACTGGATGACATACATGTACGACGAGAATCGATTCAGGCGCTTGCTCATCGTCGAGGACGATGCCGGGCTGCGCTCGCAGCTGCGCTGGAGCTTCGAGGGCTATGAAGTCCTGTTCGCCGAGAATCGCAACGAAGCGATCGCGGCGATCCGCCGCAGCGAGCCCGCCGTCGTGCTGCAGGATCTGGGCCTGCCGCCCGATGCCGAGGGCACGACCGAGGGCTTCGCGACCCTGACGCAGATCCTCGAGCTCGCGCCGCGCACGAAAGTGATCGTCGTGACCGGCAATCACGATCGCGATCGCGCGGTCAAAGCGGTCGCGATGGGCGCCTACGATTTCTACGAGAAACCCGTCGACGTCGACGCGCTGCGATTGATCACGAGCCGCGCCTTCCACATCGCGCGTCTCGAGGCGGAAGTGGAGCTGCTGCGCAGCCGCAGCATGCCGGAGAGCTTTCAGGGCATCATCGCCTCGGATGGCGCGATGCTGAGCGTGTGCCGCACGATCGAGAAAGTCGCGCCGACGGAAGTGGGCGTGCTGATCCTCGGCGAGAGTGGTACGGGCAAGGAGCTCATCGCCCGGGCGATCCACGACTTGAGTCGTCGCCGCAACAAGCGCTTTCTCGCGATCAACTGCGCGGCGATTCCCGAGCAACTGCTCGAAGCCGAGCTGTTCGGCTATGAGAAGGGCGCCTTCACCGGCGCCGCGAAGACGACGCCGGGCAAGATCGAGTACGCCGATGGCGGCACGCTGTTCCTCGATGAAATCGGCGACATGCCGCTGCCGCTGCAGGCGAAGCTGCTGCGCTTCCTGCAGAACCGGGTCGTGGAGCGTGTCGGCGGCCGTCAGGAGATCCCCGTGGACGTGCGCATCGTCGCGGCGACGAATCAGAACCTCGAAGCCTTCATCAAGGAGCAGCGCTTCCGCGAAGACTTCTTCTATCGCCTGAGCGAGATCACGATCAACGTGCCGCCGCTGCGGGAGCGCCCGGGCGACGTGCTGGCCTTGAGCCATGCGTTCCTGAAGCGCTATTCGCCGCGCAACGGCCGCACGAAGAAGGGATTCACCGAAGACGGCCTCGCCGCGTTGACGGCGCACAAGTGGCCAGGGAACGTGCGCGAGCTCGAGAACAAGGTGAAGGTCGCGTGTTTGCTGAGCGACGATGCGTATCTTTCGGCCAACGATCTGACGCTGCGTGCGCCGGACGAGGATCAGCTGCCGCTCAATCTGAAGGAAGTGCGCAATCGCGCCGAGCGCGAAGCGGTGACGCGCGCGATGTCCGTCACGGGCGGCAACATTTCGAAGGCCGCCGAGCTGCTCGGCGTCTCGCGACCGACGCTGTACGACTTGCTCGCGCGCCTTGGCATGCCCGGTCACGACCGTCCCGAGGCAGCGGTGGGAGAGGCACGATGAGTCGGCTCGTGATGCGTGCTGTCGCGCGCGCCTGCGCGGCGACGGCCCTGACGGTCGTCCTGCTCTCCGGCTGCACCCGCGAGGTGTCGCCGGAGACCGTGATCGCGGAATCGCGCGATCTCATCGCCGCGGGGCGCGGCGGCGAGGCGCACGTTCGATTGAAGAAGCTGCTGACGGCGGGCAACAGTCCGGCGGCGCGCGTGCTGCTCGCGCGGATCGCGCTCGACAACGGCGACTTTCGTGGTGCGGACAGCGAGTTGGCCGCCCTATCGGCCGCGGACCTCGACACGCCCGAGGCGCTCGTCGTGCGTTCCTGGGTCGATCTCGGCTTCGGCTATCACGACAAAGTCATCGAACGGCTGGAGGCGACCCGGATCGAGCTGCCGCTCGGCGACCGTGCGCGTTTGCGCGCAGCGGCGTTGCGCCAGAGTGGCGCGGGCGCCGAGGCGCTGCCCTTGCTGCGCGAGGCCATCGCGGCCGATCCGAATGACGGCAAGCTCGTCGTCGAGCTGGCGAGCGCGCTGAGTGCGATCGGCAATCTGACGCAGGCCGAGCACGAAGTGAGCGAGTTCTTGAAGCAACATCCGCAAGATCCGGATGCCCTGCAGGCGCGGGGTGAGCTGCGCTCGCGCACCGGTTCGACCGCGAAGGCGAAGGAGGACCTGGAAGCGGCGCTCGCCGTGGCACCTCCCTCGTGGCCGATGGTGAATCGCACCACCGCGGAGCTGCTGCTCGCCGATACGACGCTCGTGTCGGGCGATCTGGCCGCGGCGAAAGAACGGGTCGCCAGCCTCGAGAAGCGCTATCCGGGTGCCTTCGGTACGCAGCTGCTCGTCGCGCGCGTCGCGCTCGCGGAAGGGCGGGTGAACGAAGCCGCGGAAACGCTGCAGCGCCTCGGCGAGGCGATGCCGAACGAGCCGCGAGTTCAGGGCCTGTTGATCGAAGCGTTGCTGCGCAGTGGCAACAAGGCGCGCGCCGCGGCCCTCTTGGAGCGGCGTGTGCAGCAGAACCCGAACGACGCGCCGGCGCGCCGGATGCTGGCGGAGCTCCTCATGCAGCAGAGCCGTCCCGATCGCGTCGTCGCATTGCTCGCCGATGCGCCGCAGGCGCTGCTGGCCGCCGATTCGGATGAAGACAGTCTGTTGTCCGTCGCTCGACTCGCCCAGGAGCGCGCGGGTGCCGCGATCGCGAGCCTGGAAGCGCAGCTCGCGAAGAGCCCGGCCGACCAAGCGGCTCGCTTGGGGCTTGCCGCCGCATATCTTCAAAGCGGACAACCGACTCGCGCGTTGAGCACGCTCGACGGCGCTCGCGTCGATCTGCCCGAGGCTGTCGGCGTACGAGTGGCGATCAACCTGGCACTCGCGAACGATCGTGAGGTCAACAAGGTCGTGACGACGTTGCTCGAGAATCCGCAAGGCGACGTGCGCATGCTGCTCGCGGCCGCGGATGCTGCGCAACGTGCCGGCCGTAACGACGTCGCCGATCCGCTCATCAATCGCGCGGTCGCGCTCGAGCCGAAGAATGCCGACGTGCTGTTGCGTCGCGCGAATCTGGATTTTCTCGAAGGCAAGCACGACGCGGCCGCGGCGAGCCTGCAGTCGCTCGTCGCCATGAAACCCGAGGATCCGGCATTGCGCGTCGCGATGGCGCGTGTCTCGGAGGCGCGCGGCGATGTCGCCGGCGCACGCGCGGCGCTTGCCGCCGCAACGCAGGCGAGCCCGCAGGCGCTCGAGCCCGCGGTCATGTTGGCGAGCCTGGAGCTGCGCGCCAATGACCCTCACGCGGCCGCTGTCGTGTTCGATCGCATGATCGCAGCGGCGCCGAAAGACGGCGTGGCGGCGAACGCCGCGGGTGCGGTGCTGCTCAAGGGGCGCCGCCCCGAGGAAGCCCGGGCCCGCTTCGGCGCGGCCGTCGAGCAGAACGGCCAGAACGCGCGCTACTGGTTCAATCTGGCGCGCGCGCAATTTCTCGCCGGCGATCAGGCGGCGGCCGCGCACTCGTTTGTCCGGGCAGCGAGCCTGGAACCGCAATGGGTCGATGCCAATGTCGCGGCCGTGCGGCTCGCGCTCGAGCTCAAGCAGCTCGAGACCGCCAGCACGCTCGCGCAAGCAATGGTGCAGCGCCTGCCGAAGGAGCCGCAATCGTGGCTGCTGATCGGCGATACGCAGATGTTGTCGGGCCGCCCCGCCGAGGCGGTGAGCTCGTTCGCGAAATCCTATGCGCTGCAGCCGAGCTCGCACGCCGCGGTGCGCGAGCACCTGGCGCGAGTGGCGAGCAAAACGGGCCGGCCCGAGCAGCCCTTGCTCAACTGGCTGTCGGGCGAGCGCGGCGATCTCGATGTGCGCCGCCGGCTCGCGGATTTTTATCAACAGAGCGGGTCCGCGAAGGCGGCGTTGGAACAGTTCGAGCTGATCGTGAAGGCGGCGCCGAACGACGTGGCGTCGCTGAACAATCTCGCGTGGCTCCTCGCGGACAGCGATACGCAGCGCGCTGAAACGCTCGCTCGCCGCGCGACCGCGATCGTGCCGCAGCAGTCGGCGATCGCCGATACGCTCGGCTGGGTGCTGATCAAGGCTGGCAAATACGCTGAGGCCGTCGCGGTGCTGAAGCAGGCCGCCGAGCAGCTGCCGCAAGATCGCTCCGTGCGCTATCACTACGCGCTCGCCGCCGCGCGTGCGGGGGACAAGGACACCGCGCGCCGCGAACTGCAGCGCGTGCTGGCGGACGGGGCATCTTTCGAGGCACGCGAGGCCGCGCAACAATTGAGTCAGGAATTAGGATCATGAAACACACGTTCTGTGGTGCCCTGTTGGCGATGCTCCTGGCGCTGGCCTGCGGTGCGAATGCGCAAGAAGCGCCGCGGCCGAGCGCCGAGGGATCTCCGCCTTCCGGGGCGAATGCGACCGACTACATCATCGGCCCCGGCGACACGCTGCAGATTTTCGTCTGGCGCAATCCGGAGCTGTCGGTGACGGTCCCGGTGCGGCCGGATGGGAAGATCTCGACCCCGCTCGTCGAGAACATGGTCGCGATCGGCAAGTCGCCCTCGCAGCTCGCGCGCGACATGGAAACCGTGCTCGCCGAGTTCGTGCGCTCGCCGCAGGTCAACGTCATCGTGAGCCAGGCGGTGAGCAGCTTCAGTTCCGTCAAGGTCGTCGGCCAGGTGCGTCAGCCGCAGACGGTGCCGTTTCGCCAAGGCCTGCGGGTGCTCGACATCGTGCTCGCGAGCGGCGGCTTGACGGAATTCGCCGCGCCGGGGCGAGCGAAGATCGTCCGGCAAGACGGCGCTGGACAGAGCGAGATCAAGATTCATCTCGGCAAGCTGATGAACAAGGGCGACCTGAGTCAGAACGTCGAGCTGAAGCCGGGCGACGTGCTCATCATTCCGCAGTCCATGTTCTAAGAAGAGGGCCATGAACGACATCCTCACATTGGTTTATGGATACGCCCGGGCGCTATGGCACCGGCGTTGGTGGGCAGTGCTGACGGCGTGGATCATCTCCATGCTCGCGTGGGTCGTCGTACTGGTGTTGCCGGACAAGTACGAGGCGACCGCGCGCGTCTACGTCGACGCCCGCACGCCGCTGAAGACGTACGTCAAGGACATCGCGATCGAGCAGGACTTCGCGGCACAGCTCGCGCTCGTGCGTGAGGCGTTGCTGTCGCGGCCGCAGCTCGAGGCCGTCGCGCGCAAGACCAATCTCGATGCCGGCGTGAAGGACACGGCGGGCATGGACGCGGTGGTCGCGGCCCTGCAGCGGCAGATCGTCGTGACCTCGACGTCGATGAGCCAGCCGACCTGGAATCAGCAGCAGAGCGACGCGCTCTACGTGATCTCGTATCAGAACCCGCAGCGTGACAAGAGCATCGAAGTCGTCCGCACGCTGCTCGACAACTTCGTCGAAGGCACGCTCAGCGGCAACCGCAGCGGTGCGAACGAAGCGCAGGGCTTTCTCGTCAGCCAGATCAAGGATCTCGAGAAGCGTCTGGCCGACGCCGAGGGCCGGCTGGCGGAGTTCAAGCGCGAGAACGTCGGCATGCTGCCCGGCGAGCGCGGCGACTTCTTCGCGCGTCTGGAGACCGAAATGAATGGTCTTTCGCAGGCACAAACGCAGCTCGCCGTCGCGGTGAGCCGCCGCGACGAGTTGCGCCGGCAACTGGCAGCGACGCGCCAGTACCTGTCGGGCACGTCTTCGAACGCTGGCGGGGCAGCCGCCGCGGGTGCGTCGTCGGATGTGTCCACGCGCATTCAGGAGAGCGAGGCTCGTCTCGAGGACCTGCTGCTGCGATTCACGGAGAAGCACCCAGAAGTAATCGCGTTGCGCCAGACCATCATCGAGATGAAGGAGCGTGAGGCGAAGGAGCTTGCCGAGCTGCAGAGCGGCGGACTCGGGACGGGCGCCATCCGTTCGTTGAGCGTGAATCCGGTGTATCAGCAGGTGCAGATGCAGCTCAGCCAGGTCGAGGTGGACATTGCCTCGCTGCGTGGCGGCGTGGCGCAGCACGAGCGCGAGGTGGCGGCCCTAAGTCGCCTGCGCGATTCCGCTCCGGAGGTGGAACAGGAATTCTCGCGCTTGAACCGTGACTACAACGTGCTCAAGACGCAGTACGAGGCGCTCGTGGCGCGTCTGGAGCAAGCGCGAGTCACGGACAACGCCGCCCAAAGCGGCATCGTGCGGTTCGAGGTCATCGATCCGCCGCGCGCGGCGAGCGGCCCGGTCTGGCCGAACCGCCAGCTGTTCATGTTGGCGGCGCTGGTTGCCGGCATCGCAGCGGGCGTCGCTGTCGGCATCTTGCCGCAGCTGCTGCAGCCGACGTTCGACAACACCGCGTCCCTGGCGCGCGTCACCGGCTTGGAGGTGCTCGGATCAGTGAGCTTCCTTCGGCGTCCATCGCACATCATCCACACTCGCCGCGAGATTCAGCGTCTTGCGATCGCGTGCGCGGCCCTCGTCATGGTGGGCCTGGTGCTCGTCGTGTTCGGCAACGCCGGCGCGCGGGCGATTCAGAGCCTGCTAGCGTGAGTACAGTCGAATGAGCTTGATCGAACGAGCATTGCAGAAGGCGCGCACGACCCGGCCGGAGGCCGAGCTGCGCGAGGTCGATCCGCCGGTGCCGATCGGCACGGGGGCGGGTCCGCGCACCCGCCCCATTGCGCAAACGCAGCCCGTCCCGGTGCTCGCGGAGGAGTTTCCGCGTGTCGCGTCGGCTCCCGAGCTCGTCATCAGCGAGCAGTTGCTGCTCGAGAAAGGCTTGCTCGCCGAGCCCGAGGAGGAATCGCAGCAGCGCGCCGAGTACCGTCATATCAAATACGGCCTGATGGCCGGACTGCGCGAGCCGGACGCGCGCCGCATCATTCTGATCACGAGCGCGCTGCAGGGCGAAGGCAAGAGCTTTTCGGCGGCGCATCTGGCGATGTCGTTGGCCGTGGAGCCGGACCACACCGTGCTGCTCGTCGATGCGGACATCATTCGCCCGAACCTGACACGGACGTTCGGTTTGTCGGGACGGCCCGGCATCATGGACGCGGTCGCCGATCCGACGATCGACGTGCAATCCCTCATCGTCACGACCAGCATCGAGGGCCTGTCGATCCTGCCGGCGGGACGGACGCACGAAAATGCGACCGAGCTGTTCTCCAGCTCGCACATGCACGAGGTGCTCGAACAACTGCTCGCCGTCCCGAACCGCATCGTCGTGATCGATTCGCTGCCGCTGCTGTTGACGACGGAGGCGCGTGCGCTGGCACCGATCGCCGGACAGGTCATCATGGTGATCCGCGCGGAGAGCACGCCGCAGAATGCGGTGCAAGACGCCATCGCGCTGCTCGGTGAACAGGCCAACGTCAAGCTGCTGCTGAACGCCGTCGTACGCCCGAAGATACTCGGCTACATGGGCGGCTACGGCTATGGCTACAACTACAATTCCGGGAACTCGCCGTGAAGCACCTCTTGAACGCAAGCCGCGCGTTGTGCACGGCGATCACGCTCGCGCTGAGCGCCGCCGCGGCCGGCGCGGAGCTCGACTACGGACTGCTTGCCGGCGCGAGCTACTCGGACAACGTGCTGCGCGCGTCGTCGAACGAACAAAGCAGCGCCGCCGCCGTCGTGGGATTCGATCTGCGCGGCTCTCGCACGACGGGTCGTCTGCTGTACGACGTGTTCGCCGATGTCGAGTATCGCGACTACACGGAGGATGGTGTCGACAGCCAGGAGTACGGCCGGCTGATCGCCCTCGGCTCCTACGCGATCGTGCCCGAGCGTTTCGAATGGCTGTTGTCGGGCTCGTTCGATCAAATGCGCGAAAGCCTGCTGCGACCCGCGGCAATCGGCAACCTGGAGAACGTGACGACCCTGTCCACCGGGCCGCGCTTCACGGTCACCATGGATACGTTCGAGGTCCAGACCGAAGCGCATTACACCTTGGCGAGCTACAGCGAGCGCAACTTCGACAGCGCGACCGCGGGTGGAGTGCTCACGCTGGGCCGCCGCGTGTCCGAGCGCAGCTATATCGGCGCGGGCGCATCCTATGATGACGTGACGTACGACGTGCCGCGCGGCGCGATCGCGCCCGATTACGAGCGCAGCGAGTACTTCGTGCGCCTGCGGACCGAAGGCGCGCGCACGGAGTTCGAGGCGGACGCGGGCTACACACAGATCAGCGGCGACGGCTTCGAAGACGATGGCCCGATGGCGCGCGCGCGCTTGACGCGCCGACTGACGCCGTTCGTCTCCGGATTCCTCGGGTACACGCAGGTGTTCTCGACCTCGGCCGATGCGACCTTCACGCCGACGCCGTCCGACGGTGCGCTGTTCGGGGATGCGTCCACGCTGAGCGGCGGCCCGCGCGAATACTCGAGCTCCGAGGTGGGGCTCGTCATGTCGCGCACGCGCACGACGGCGACGTTGACTTATGCGCGACGCGCGGAGAGCACGGTCGGTCCGCGGGAAGATGATCGAAACTACGATGAGCTCTCCGCCTCGCTCACGCGCCTGATCACGACGCGCTCGAGCTTCGGCGTGTACGGCACGTACACGGACGAGCAGCTCGAAGGCGTGCTCGTCGATCCGTTCGGCCCGCCGATCGACGCGGACGCGAGCGAGCTCATGTTCGGGACGAATCTGCAGCTTGCCTTGGGCCGCGCGCTCAGTCTCGAAGTGCGCGCGGAATATCGAGATCGTGACAGCGATGTGGTTGGCGGATCGTATAAAGAACTCAGCGGCGGCATTTTCTTGCGCTATGGAAGCGCTCGGCGACAGGCGTCGCAGGCCGCACTTTAAACAAGCCCTGGGAGTGTGCAATGTCGAGTGTCAGTCAGCACTTGTCTTTCGTCGTGCTCGGGGAGCAGTCGCTGCTCATTCAGTGTTGCGAGCAGTTGCTCGCGCGCGGACATGAGATACGCGCGGTCGTAGCGGAGAACCGCCGCATCGCCGAATGGTGCGAGCAGCACTCCATCGTGTGTCACGAGGATTTCGCGGCATTGCGCGATGCGCCGGAATCCGCCGCGTTCGATTACCTGCTCAGCATCACGAACCTGCGCATGCTGCCCGCGTGGCTGCTCGAGCGGCCCGCCAGGATGGCCATCAATTTTCACGACGGTCCGCTGCCGCGCTATGCCGGCTTGAACGCGCCGGTGTGGGCATTGATCAACGGCGAGGCCGAGCACGGCATTACGTGGCACCGCATGGAGAAGGGCGCGGATACCGGCCCCATCCTCGTCAATCGCACGTTTCCGATCGCGCCGAACGAATCCGTCTTCGGCTTGAATGCGCAGTGCTATCAAGCGGGCCTGGACGCGTTCCCCGAGCTGATCGATTCGCTCGAACGCGGCGCGCCGCAGCTGACGCCGCAGGACATGTCGCAGCGCACGTACTTCGGGCTCGCACAGCGTCCCGAAGCCGCGGCGATGCTCGATTGGCAGCAGCCGGCCGAGACGCTGGAGCGGCTCGTGCGCGCGCTCGATTTCGGCCGCTACCCGAATCCAGTCATGCTGCCCCGCATCGATCTCGGCGGCCTGACACTGCTCGCGCGCCGCGCGGAGGTCGCGCCTGCCGAGGCGGGCATGAGCCCCGGATCCATCCAGGCGTTCTGCGCCGAGACACTGACGGTGCGCTGCGCCGACGGTGCGCTGCGGGTGACGAAACTCACCGACCTGGACGGTGAGCCGGCGGACGTCGTGGCGATGTTGCAGCGTGCGGGATTGAAGGTCGGCTCTGCCTTGCCGCGCTTGACGAGCGAGCTGGCGAGCTCCGTGTCGGCGCTCGTCGCGAAAGCCGCGAAGCACGAGGAGTTCTGGCATCGCCGCTTGCGTCGCGCCGAGCTGATCGAGCTGCCGTTCGCGGCGAAGACGGGGACGACGGGCCACTTCTGGTCGGAGGCGGCACTCGGCGGCTCGCACGAGCAGCGCGTTGCGTTGCTCGCCTTGTTGTTCGCTCGACTGAACCGTAAGCAGGAATTCTCGCTCGCGTACGTGCCTGCCGTCGTCAGCAGCCAACCCGAATGGTTCGAGCGGTTCTTCGCGACGGTCGTGCCGCTGCCGATCAACGTGCTGCCGCAAGAGGGCTTTGCGCAGCTGCGCGCCGCCGTCGCCACGCAGCTCGCGGCGTGCGAAGACAAGATGTCGTACCTGAACGACTTGCCCGCGCGCGAGCCGGACATCCGGTCGGTTCGTTGCAGTGAGTATCCGATTCGCATCGTGCGTGTGCCGGCGCTGACCGAGGCGGCGGCGCGTCGCTTCAGCAGCGGCGCCGCGCTCACGATCGTGATTGCCGAAGATGCGGGCTCGATCGGTTTCTATGCGGACGCAAGCCGCCTCGACCGCGCGAGCCTCGCGCGCATCGTCGCGAGTCTGACCGTGTTGGAGGAGCAGGCGAGCGCGAACGAGTCGGCACCTGTCGCGGCATTGAGTGTGCTGTCCACGGCCGATCGGCAGCAGCTCGCGCAGTACGTGCCGCATTACGACGAGGCGCAACGCGCCGCGTTGTCGAAAGAGTGCGTCCATCACCTCTTCGAGCAGCAGGTCCTGCGCACCCCGACGCGCGAGGCCTGTATTTTCGAAGGCCGCTCACTGACGTACGCGGAACTGAACGCGGCGGCCAATCGCCTCGCTCGGCATCTTCAGTCACAGGGCGTGCAGCGCGGCGGCCTCGTCGGCGTCATGGTCAGTCGTTCGCTGGACATGCTCGTCGCGCTCTACGCCGTGCACAAGGCAGGCGCCGCGTACGTGCCGCTCGATCCTGTGTATCCGCGCGACCGGCTCGCGTACATGATCGCCGACGCCGGCCTGCAAGTCGTCGTGACGCAGCGCGCGTTCGTCGACAGCGTGCCGGTCGGCAAGGCCGTCGTGCTCGAGGACGTAGCATCGCGGCTGGAATCACTGCCGGCCGACAACCTCGGCGTGCAGGTTGCGCCGTCGGATCTCGCGTATGTGATCTACACCTCCGGCTCGACGGGCAAGCCGAAGGGCGTCATGGTCGAGCACGGCAATGTCGTGAACTTCTTCCAGGGCATGGACGAGCGGCTCGATACGCAGCCCGGCGTATGGCTCGCGGTCACGAGCATCTCGTTCGATATTTCCGTGCTGGAGCTGTTCTGGACGCTGGCCCGCGGTTTCACGGTCGTGTTGTACGCGGACGCGGTGCGGCAGAAGGTTTCGCGCGCGAAGCGCGCGGGCGGGCGCAAGCCGCTCGATTTCGGTTTCTTTTACTGGAACGTCGCGAACAACGAGAGCGAGTACGACGCCGAGAAGTACCGTCTGCTGCTCGAAGGCGCGAAATACGCCGATACGCACGGCTTCAATGCCGTGTGGACGCCGGAGCGGCATTTCGAAGCGTTCGGCGGTTTGTTCCCGAACCCTTCTGTGACGTGCGCCGCGCTCGCGACGATCACGAAGAACGTGAAGCTGCGCGCGGGCAGCTGCGTCGTGCCGTTGCACAGCCCGATCCGCATCGCCGAGGAGTGGGCCGTCGTCGACAACCTGTCGAACGGCCGTGTCGGCATGTCGATCGCGGCCGGCTGGGCGCCGCCGGATTTCGCGATTCGCCCGGAATCGTTCAAGGACGCGAAGAAGGTGATGTTCGAGAGCGCCGAGATCGTGAAGCGCCTGTGGCGCGGCGAGACGGTCGTGTTCCCGGGACCGACGGGCGAGGTGAAGGTTCGCACGCTGCCGCGTCCGATTCAGCCTGAGCTGCCGATGTGGGTGACGACCGCCGGCAACATCGACAGCTTCGTGCAAGCGGGCAAGCAGGGCGCGAATCTGCTCACGCACTTGCTCGGCCAGACGGTCGAGGAAGTCGCCGAGAAGGTGCGCGCCTATCGGCAGGCATGGACCGAGGCCGGCCATGCGGGCCGCGGCACCGTGACCTTGATGCTGCACACGCTCATCGGTCCGGATGCCGACACGGTCGAGCAGGTCGTGCGCCAGCCGCTCAAGGATTATCTGAAGAGCGCGATGTTCCTCGTGAAGGCGGCGGCCTGGAATTTCCCGACCTTCAAGAAGATGTCGGAAGAGCAGGGCAAGACGCTCGATGAGTTCTTCAAGACGATCTCCCCGGAGGACATGGATGGCCTGTTGGAGTTCGCCTTCCAGCGCTACTTCCACACGAGCGGTCTGTTCGGCACGCCCGAGACGTGCATGAACATGGTGACGAAGGTCGAGTCGGCGGATGTCGACGAGATCGCGTGCCTGATCGACTTCGGCATCAAGACCGACGTCGTGCTCGAGCACCTGCCGTACCTCACGCAGCTGCGCGAGCTTGCGCAGCAGGCGGACGACGCGGTCGACGGCGATTTCTCGCTGCCGGCCTTGTTCGAGCGCCACAAGGTCACGCATTTCCAGTGCACGCCGTCGATGGCGACGATGCTCGTGTCCGATGCGCAGGCGCGCCCTGGCTTGCAGGCGCTGCGACAGATGATGGTCGGCGGCGAAGCGTTTCCGCCGGAGCTCGCGCGCAATCTGGCGGGCGTCGTGAGCGGCCGCGTCACGAACATGTACGGCCCGACCGAGACGACGATCTGGTCGTCGGTGGGAGATGTCGGCGGCGACGCGCCGCTGCCGGTCAACAACGTGTCGATCGGCCGCCCGCTGTTGAACCAGACGATCTACGTGCTCGACGAGCGCCAGCAGCCGCTGCCGCCGGGCGTCGCGGGCGAGCTCGTCATCGGCGGTGCCGGTGTCGTGCGCGGCTATTGGCAGCGTCCTGAGCTGACGGCCGAGCGCTTCGTGCACGATCCGTTCGCGAGCGCGCATGGCGCGCGGATGTATCGCACTGGCGATCTCGCGAGATTCCTCCCGGACGGACGGATCGAGTGTCTGGGCCGCGTCGATTTCCAAGTGAAGATTCGCGGCTACCGCGTCGAGCTCGGCGAGATCGAGGCGCTGCTGCGCAATCAGCCGCAGGTGCTCGAAGCGGCCGTCGTGCTGCGCGAAGACACGCCGGGCGATCAGCGTCTGGTCGCGTACGTGCGCTCGGCGGCGGGCCACGAAGCCGATGCGGACGCGCTGAAAGCGGCGCTGCGTCAGCAGCTGCCGGAATTCATGGTGCCTGCGACGTTCGTCAGTCTCGCCGAGATGCCGCTGACGCCGAACGGCAAGATCGATCGCAAGGCGCTGCCCGCGCCGCGCATGAGCGAGGTGAAGGCGACGACCGCGTATGCGGCGCCGACGAGCCAGATCGAAACGATGATCACGGAGATCTGGCAGCGTGCGCTCGGCATCGCGAAGGTCGGCACGCGCGACAACTTCTTCGATATCGGCGGCCATTCGCTGCTCGTCGTGCAAGTGCTCAAGGAGCTGCGCGAGAAGGTGTCTAAGCCCGTGCAGATGACCGACCTGTTCCGGCACACGACGATCGAGGCGCTCGCGAGATTCCTGTCGAGCGAAGAGACGCAGGCGGCCGGCAGCCACCGTGGCAAGGCGCGAGCCGAGGCGCGGCGCGCGGCGATGGGACGCGCACCACGTTGAACGTGCGCGTCTTCAGATGCGATCTCGATCGCGAGGTCGCGTCTCTCGACACGCTCGATGACGAGGAGCGCGCGCGCGCGGCGGCGTTCGCGTTCGATCACCATCGGCGCCGCTACATCGCCGCGCATCGTTTTCTGCGCGCCACGCTCGGATCCGCGTTGGGCGTGTCGCCTGCCTCGCTGCGGTTCGCGGCGACCGAGCATCGCAAGCCGGTGCTCGTCGATCATCCATCGCTCCCCTTCAACATGTCGCATGCGGACGGTGTCGCGTATGTGGCGATCGGCTCGATGGGGGAGCTCGGCGTCGATGTGGAGCTGCATCACGCCGTGGCCGATGTGCTCGGCGTCGCGAAGCTGGTGTTCTCGGCGAGCGAGGTCGCGGAAATCAGTGCCGCGTCCGAGGACGAGCAGATCGCCCGATTCTTGCGTTGTTGGACGCGCAAGGAAGCGTATGTGAAGGCGCTCGGCGTCGGCTTGGGCGCCGCGCTGACGTCGATCACCGTGGGGACCGAGCCTGTCGATATCGAAGTGCCGCCGCTGCACGGGATCAGCGACGTCGCCTTGCACGTTCGCAGCTTGCGTACGAGCGCAAGCGAGTACGTGGCGATCGCCGCGACGGCGAAGCCAGATCAGGTGGAGCTCGTCGAGTCGAGATAGCTGCGGATGGGCTGAAGCCCGCGTCCCTTCCCCCGCGGAGCGGGGGAAGGACAGGAAGGCGGCGCATCTACGGCATTGGAAGGACAGGAAGTGGCATTTATCGCGCAGGAAGGACGGGCTGCGTCTGCGCCCGCCGCGCTTACCGCTGCTTGAAATCTTCCGGCGTCAACGAGTGACGCGCCAGCAGCTTGTAGAAGTCCGTGCGGTTGCGCTTCGCGAGGCGTGCCGCCTGGCTCACGTTGCCGCCGGTGATCTGCAGGATCTGCGACAGGTAGTTACGCGTGAACTCATCGCGCGCCTCGTCGAATGACGGCAGGCGCGTCGGACCGCCGCCGAGCGCGGACTGCACCAGCTCGGCGCTGATGATCGGGCTCGTTGCGAGCGCAACGTTCTGCCGCACGACGTTCTCCAGCTGACGCACGTTGCCCGGCCAATCGGCGCTGACGAGCACCTCGACCGCCTCGGGCGCATAGATGTGACGCTGCAACCCGGTTTCCTGCGCGATCTTCTCCAGGAAGTGCGAGATCAACAGCGGCACGTCTTCGCGGCGCTTGTTGAGCGACGGCATTTCGATGTGCACGACGTTCAAGCGGTAGTACAGATCCTCGCGGAAGTGGCCGCCCATGATGAGCTGCTTCAGATCGCGGTGCGTCGCGGAAATGATGCGCACGTTGACCGTCGTCGCCTCGGTGCTGCCCACCGGACGCACCTGATTTTCTTGCAGCACGCGCAGCAGCTTCACTTGCAGCCGCATCGGCATGTCGCCGATCTCGTCGAGCATGAGCGTGCCGCCGTCCGCGGCTTGGAACAGGCCGCGATGTTCGCGAATGGCGCCGGTGAACGCGCCTTTGACGTGACCGAACAGCTCGCTCTCGAGGAGATTCTCCGCCATCGCGCTGCAATTGATCGCGACGAACGGGCGGTTGCGGCGTGGGCTCGCCTTGTGAATCGCGCGAGCGAGAAGCTCTTTGCCCGTGCCGCTTTCGCCCGTGATCATGACGCGTGCATCGGTGCCCGCGACCATGTGGGCCTGCGCCAGGCGTTCTTCCATCACCGCGCTGCGAGTGACGATCTCGCTGCGCCAATCCTCGGTCGTATCCGCGAAGCCGGACACTTTCAGCGCCTTCTGTACCTGGTCGAGCAGCTCCTGCTTGTCGACCGGCTTCGTCAAGAACGCGAACGCGCCGCTCTGCGTCGCCTGGACGGCATCCGGAATCGTGCCGTGCGCGGTCAGGATGATGACGCGCAACCCGGGCGCGCGGCTTTGGACTTCTTTCAAAAGTCCGATGCCGTCCATCTGGTCCATGCGCAGGTCGGTGATGACGAGATCGGGACGCACGCGGGCGAGCGCGGCGAGTGCGGCGCTGGCGCTCTCGACGGCCTCGACTTCGTAGTTCTCGGCGCGCAGACGAATCGTGAGCAGCCGAAGCAGCCCCGGATCATCGTCAACGACCAGTAGACGGGCTTTGCGTTTCACTTGGGTTGGTGGCGTCACGACTGCCAGGGGGCGTGGGACTGCGTTCAATGAAAGTCCTCTCGATTTCCTTCACAGCATCCAGCTTTTGCTGGGCCTCGGCGAGAGCGCGGCGCAATCGAGCGATTTCCTCGGCTTGGGCCTGTGCACGCTTTTCCGAGTTTGCCTGCGAGCGCCCGCGGTCGTCGAGTGTCGCAAGCAACCGACGATTCTCGGCTTCTAGCGTCAACCGCGCGTTGGTTGCATGCAGGAGTGCTGTGACGAGCGAGCGTTCCGACGGCACCATGCGCTCGGGTGTCGCAAGCAAAGCTTCCAGTACGCGTTTGCCTTCCAAGGGCTTGGACGCAGGATGTCCCGGCGTCACGAGCGCGGCCGCATATTTCAGTGTGCTGGCCGTCGTCGGCGCGCGCATGTACTCGCGCTCGACTTCGTAATAGACGTCGGCCTG
Organism: Pseudomonadota bacterium; assembly: GCA_023428645.1. GTDB lineage: Bacteria > Pseudomonadota > Gammaproteobacteria > Steroidobacterales > Steroidobacteraceae > Steroidobacter. The sequence continues at coordinate 11,018 of JAEYXD010000189.1, read as the reverse complement.
TCGCGCCGGATCGGTGCTCGCGAGGGCGTTGATCGTCTCGAGATACTTGCCAATGCCGTCGTCCGGCGGCGCTTGGACGGGCGCGGCCGCGGGCGTTTCGACGGCGGGTGCGAGCAGCTCGCAGCCGGCGAGCACGACCGTCGCGGCTACGATGCAGCAAGGCGCGAGCCGCCAGCGTGGCCGCGGCCGGCGCGCTGCTTGCTGTGATCGTGCGCTCTCGGATGGTTCGATCATGCTCTTCTGCGTGGAGCTTCGTCAGGCGGGCTCGGCTTCCAGGGCCGGTGCCAGCGGCAGCCGAACGCGGAAATGCGCGCCGGGGAATACGCCGTCGTGGATTTCGATCGAGCCGCCGTGGGCCTGCACAAATTCGTTGACGACGGAAAGACCAATACCAGTCCCTTTCAAGTGACCCGCAGTGGGGGCACTGCCGGAATAGAACGCCTCGAAGATTGCGCCGCGTTCTTCCTTCGAGATGCCAGGGCCCGTATCCGCTACGTCCAGCACGAGCACGTCGCGATCCTGCCTGGCGTGAATGTAGATCGTGCCGCCGCGCGGGCTGTATTTCAAAGCATTCGACAGCAGGTTGTCGAGAATCAATTTCAACTTCGCGCGGTCCGCGCGCAGCTCGATGTCCTGCACCTTCAAATCCAGGTGGACGCGCTGCGCAAGCAACGTGAGCTGATGCGTCTCGAGCACCGCCTTGATGAGCGGGCGCAGATGGAATTGACTGATCTCGAGCCCCGAATGCCGTGCTTGCCAGGCGCTGAAGGACAGCAGGTTCTCGATCAGCTGCTGCAGCTTGATCCCGTTGTCGCGCAGGATCGCCGTGACCTCGCGCTGGCTGCTGTCCAGCTCTCCGACTGCGCCATCCATCAGCAGTTCCGTGCCTTCGCGGATATTGGCGAGCGGCGTCTTCAGTTCGTGCGACATGTGGCGCAGGAAGCGGTTGCGCTCCTGCGCGAGCTCGAGCAGGCGCACGCGCAGCCATTCGAGCTGCCGGCCGAGATCCTGGAGGTCGGAGGGGCCGCGGACCGCGATCGCCTTCGAGAACGTGCCCTTGCCGAGCTGGCTGATCGCGCTGTCGATCTGCCGGATGGGGCGCATCAGAACGTACGTGAACAGGCCGACGAGAATGGCGGTCAACAGCATGAGGCCCGCCGACAGCCAGAAGAGGTATTGCTGCGTCTCCGCCGTTTCGGTCTGCAGTCGTGACAACCCGGTCTCGATCTGTTCGCTCGTCGCGGTCGACAGGGCGAACGCGGCGTCCCACATCGACGGAATCGCATTCACGGCGTCACGGAGCAGTTCGGGCGTCGGTGCCGCGTTCAACAGGCCGGCGTCCACGCGGCGAAGGCTGTTGCGCAGCGCGGTCAGGTGAGTGGCGCGTAACGGATCGTCGGTCGCGTCTTCGATGTTCGTGATCGTCGCCAGCAGGCGCTCACGGCTGTCCCGATAGACCTGCAGCAGGGCGGCGTCGTTCAAGACCTGAAACAGCTTCGTGTTGCGTTCGATGGACGCGATCTGTTGAAACAGCTGTTGGGTGTAATGCGTGGTTTCCACCCCGGTGCGTACGAGCGTCGTGCTCGCGTCGGACAGGTTGCGGACCTTGGCCGTGCCGATCACGACGGCGAGCAGCAACGGCGCCGATACCAGGGCGAACCCGGTCAGCATCAAGCTGCTCAACGATTTGGGGCGCGGCCAACGCATGGCGGCGCATTCTACAGCTCGCGTCAGCCGCCGTAGGCCGACTCGGCGGGATTTTTTCCCGAGGCGAGGGGCAGGCGGTTCCCTAATCGCGCTGTCTGTCGGTCGCCGGATTCCGCAATCCGGCTGTGCCCCGACTCGGCATTCGCCTGAGTGCTAGTTCCGTTGCAGCTCGGGTTCGGCGAGCAGGCGCCGTTCCCAGGCGAGCTGCGATTTCACGATGGTTTCGAGATCGTCATGCCGCGGCTCCCAGCCGAGCACCTGGCGGACGCGCTCGGCGCGCGCGATCAGGCTCGGCGGGTCGCCGGCCCGTCGCGGCCCTTCCACTTTCTTGATCGGCGTGCCGTGGACGCGGTCGACCATGGAGATGACCTCGCGAACGCTGTAGCCATGTCCATAGCCGCAGTTCAGCGTCTGCGACGTGCCGCCCGCGCGCAGATAGTCGAGTGCCTTGAGGTGAGCGCTCGCGAGATCCTCGACATGGATGTAATCGCGCACGCCCGTGCCGTCCTTGGTGGGAAAGTCGGTGCCGAAGATGGACACGTGCGGCCGCTTGCCGACCGCCGTCTCGCACGCGACTTTCGTGAGCAGTGTGCCGTTGATCGTCGATTGACCGATGCGGCCGCCCGGGTCGCTGCCAGCGACATTGAAATAGCGCAGGACGATATAGCGCAGCGCACTCGTGGCGCCCAGGTCGCGCAGCATCCACTCGCTCATGAGCTTCGAGGTGCCGTACGGATTGATCGGCTGCGTCGGGCTGTCTTCGGCAGCGATGCCGCCTTCGGGAATGCCATAGACCGCCGCCGTCGAGGAGAACACGAATTGCTCGACGCCGACCTCGGCGCAGGCTTGCAGCAGGCTGCGGGTGGAGCAGGTGTTGTTGCCGTAGTACTTGAGCGGATTCGAGACGGATTCCGGAACGATCGTGTGCGCGGCGAAATGCATGACCGTCTTGATGTCGTGCTCGCGCAGCAAGCGCGTCACCAGCTCGCGATCGCCCGTGTCGCCGACGACGAGCGTCGCATCCAGCACGGCCGAGCGAAAGCCGGTCGAAAGATTGTCGAGGACGACGACCGATTCGCGGCGCTCGGCAAGCTGACGGACGACGTGACTGCCGATGTACCCGGCGCCGCCGGTGACGAGGATGGACATGGTGCAGGTGGCTCGTGTGAATGATTCGTGATGGCGAAGCGCCGATGTTACCGGAGCGGATGAAATTCGGTTCGGTCGATAACGAAGCGCGGGGTGAAGTGTTCCCTCGGTCGGTCGGCCGACAACTTAAGCAGAGTCCGGTTTGAGCGCCGGGTGCAACTTCGCTACCGTGCGCGGGCCATGATGCAGAACCCGCGCTCCGTGTCGGAGCACCCCTATGATCGATTGACGCCCGATCTCGTGATCGAAGCGGTGGAATCGCTCGGCCACGTGAGCGATGGGCGAATTCTCGCGCTCAACAGTTACGAGAATCGCGTTTATCAGGTGGGTCTCGAGGACGGACCGCCGCTGGTCGCGAAGTTCTATCGCCCAGGCCGATGGAGCGATGCGGCGATTCGCGAGGAGCATGCGTTCGCCCTCGAGCTCCTCGAGCACGAAGTTCCGATCGTGCCGCCGCTCGTGCACGAAGGCCGTTCGCTGTTCGAGCTGCAAGGATTCCGTTTCGCCGTGTTCGAACGTCGCGGCGGTCGTTGGCCCGAACTCGGTACTCGCGAGGAGCGCGAATGGATCGGCCGGTTTCTCGGGCGCATCCATATGATCGGGCGCCGCATGCGTTTTCAGCACCGCGGCCGCATTGACGTCGAGCGCCTGGGCGAGGACTCGTGCCGCTATGTGCTCGAAGAAGGCTGGTTGCCCGCGCATCTCGAAACCGCCTACGACTCGCTCACGAGCGATCTGCTCGAACGCGTGCGCGCTGCCTTCGAGGCGGCCGGTGCATCGCAGCTACGGTTACATGGCGATTGCCATCGCGGCAATGTGTTGTGGACTGACGACGGTCCGCACTTCGTCGATCTCGACGATTGCATCATGGGACCCGCGATTCAGGATTTGTGGATGCTGTTGGCGGGCTCGCGCGCGGAGATGGCCGAGCAGATGACGCAGATACTCGAAGGTTATGCGCAGTTCAGCATGTTCGATTACAGCGAGCTCGCGTTGATCGAAAGCTTGCGCACGCTGCGCATGATCCACTACGCGGCGTGGCTCGCCCGGCGCTGGGAGGATCCCGCGTTCCCGCGTGCGTTCCCCTGGTTCAGGGAGCCGCGGTACTGGGAGGAGCACGTGCTGCAGCTGCGCGAGCAGCTGGCCGCGATCGATGAAGGGCCGCTCGCGCTCGGCTGAATTCATGCTCGAACTGTGAGACGCCGCACGTTCCTGTGCTCGGGCGCCTTGTGCTAGCGTCTCGGCACTCAGACGGCACAGTGCCGATGCAAGGACATCCGTGGCGACTCATCGAACCAGGCTTGCTGGCATCTCGCGCTGGAGCGTCCTGCTCGCGCTCGCGAATCTGCTTGCTGCGTGCGGCGGCGGTAGCGGCCCGTCCGATTTCGGCCCGCCGCCACCATCGGGTCCGCCGCCGGCGAGCGTCACGATCACCGGCAAGATCACCTTCGATCGAATTCCATTCGCGGCGACGCCCGGCGCCGGCCTGGAGCCGAGCGCACCCGTCCAATCGCCGGCGCGCGGCATCGTCGTCGAAGCGATCAACGGCAGCACGGTCGTGGCGAGCACGACGACGAACGCAAGCGGCGACTACACGCTCGCAGTGCCGAGCAACACGCAGATCTTCATTCGCGCGAAGGCGCAAATGCTCAAGGCGGGCGCGCCGCCCACCTGGGATTTCAGGGTCCTCAACAACACGAACGCAGACGCACTGTACGTGCTCGACGGCGCGGTCTTCGGCTCGGGAACGGCGGACCTCACGCGCAACCTGCGCGCGAGCTCCGGCTGGAACGGCACGCGGTATGGCCAGACGCGGGCCGCCGCGCCATTCGCGGTGCTCGATACCGTGTATCAGGCCACGAACTTGATTCTGTCCGCCGCGCCGACGGCTGTGTTCGCGCCCTTGAATCTGTACTGGAGCACGGCGAATCGGGCCAACACCGTCGATGGGAATGGCATGCCGATCTTCTGCATCGACGAGGGCGACATTCAGACGACGATGTATGCATCGGGTGAGAGGGAGGATGACTGTGGCGGTCGAATTCTTCCCGGCATCTACGTCCTGGGCAGCGCCGAGGGCGGCGACACGGACGAATTCGATCAGCACGTGATCGCCCATGAATTCGGGCATTACTTCGAGGACCAGTTTGCGCGGTCCGACTCGATCGGCGGTGCTCACGAGAACGGCAACCGCCTCGACCTCCGCGTTGCCTTCGGCGAGGGCTGGGGCAATGCGTTCTCGGGCATGGTGCTGAACGATCCGAGGTATCGCGATTCGTACGATCTCGACGCGCGCGACTTCGGCTTCGACATGGAAGCGGATGATCCGTCCTTCGGCGACGGTGGCTGGTTCTCCGAAACGTCCGTCGCCGAAATCATCTGGGACGCGTTCGACTCGACGAACGAGAGCGGCGACACCGTTACGCTCGGCTTCGGCCCGATCTTCGCGGCCATGACGAACGGACAACGCACGACCCCGGCGCTGACGAGCATCTTTTCCTTTCTCGAGGCGCTGCGGGTCGCGGCGCCGACGCAAGCCACCGGCATCAATCAATTGCGCACGGGCGAGAACATTTTCGGTACCGACGCATTCGGAGCGGGCGAGACGAACGCGGGCGGCAATTCGGGCCATCTGCCGGTCTATCGGCCGATTGCGCTCAACGGCGGGCTCACGCTCGTTTGCGTCAGTGCGGCGAACGGTGTCGAGAAGCTGGGATTCAGCAAGTTCTTCAGGTTGGATCTGGCGAACCCCTCGTTCGTGACGATCAACGTGGCGCCCTCGGTCGATCCCGCTGTGCCCAGCGGCGTCCCGGCCCTGGATGCGGATGTGTATCTGTATCTCGCGGGTGCCGTCATCGGGGCTGGCGACAGCGACGGACCGTCAGAGACGATCTCACAAGTCTCACTGGCCGCGGGCACCTACGTCATCGAAGTGCTCGACTTCGAGGCCACCGGGAACACTCCGCGCTGCATGTCCGTCAGCGTTACAGGTACTTGACCGGACAGCATCAGTTGCACAAAGGTGCGCGAATGAAACAGGAAGCTTGCATGTCGACTCGTCGCGGAATCTGTGTCGGGGCAGTGGCGGTGTTCGCGGTCGCGTTGACCGCCTGTAACGCCGAGCCCGAGTCCGCGGCGGCCGCCCCCTCGGCGCCGCCGACCACGAAGCCGGTCATACAGGCCGAACAGTCCCCGATCGACCCGACGGCGAAAATGGCCCGGGCGGTCGGCAACGGCAAGCCCGGCGCGGCGGTCGATATCAAATACGATTTCCGGGGCAAGCCCGAGGTCGGCAAGCCCATCGATGTGCGGCTGGCCTTCATTCCGAGCGCCGGCGTCGAATCGCTCGACGCGAAAATCACCGACATGGACGGCATCACGGTCGCTGGTGCGCTGAACCCCCAATTCAACAATGTGCAGGCCGGTCAGCCGTATGAGCACACGTTCTCGCTGATGGCGAACAGGGCGGGCGTGTATTACGTCTCCGTCGAGGTGACCACCCACATGGGGGGTGCGTCAACGGCCCGGACATTCTCGATTCCGCTCTCTGTTGGTGCAGTCGCCGCACAACAGAAGAAGACACCGCCGAAGGACGCAACCGGGGAGCCGGTGGAGTCGATGAAGGCGGCGGAAAGCTGACCCTGACGGTTCCGGATGCCGGGACGCGGCGTCCGGACGGCCGCATCGGGGGTCTTGAGCGAAGGCCGTAGACGAATATGGAGTGAAAACCCCTCATCAGGCCTCCCGTCTTCCTATACCATTCGCGGCCTTTTTCCACTGTTTCAGGCCGTTTGTGTCCGATTCATCGACTTCCAAGCTTCGTAACATCGCAATCATCGCCCACGTCGACCACGGCAAGACGACGCTCGTCGACAAGCTGTTGCAGCAGTCCGGCACGCTCGATGCCCGCAAGGCATCCCCCGAGCGCGTCATGGACTCGAACGCGCTGGAGCGCGAGCGCGGCATCACGATCCTCGCGAAGAACACCGCCGTTCGCTGGCGCGATTACCGCATCAACATCGTCGACACGCCCGGCCACGCCGACTTCGGCGGCGAAGTGGAGCGCGTGCTGTCGATGGTCGATTGCGTGCTGCTGCTCGTCGACGCGGTCGACGGGCCGATGCCGCAGACGCGCTTCGTCACACAGAAGGCGTTCGCGCATGGCCTGCGGCCGATCGTCGTCATCAACAAGATCGACCGCGACGAAGCGCGGCCGAATTGGGTGCTCGACCAGACGTTCGATCTGTTCGACAAGCTCGGCGCGAACGAGCAGCAGCTCGACTTCCCGGTCGTGTATGCGTCGGCGCTGCGCGGCTTCGCCGGCAACGACCCCAAGTCATTGGCGCAAGACATGACGCCGTTGTTCGAGGCGATCGTGAAGCATTGTCCGCCGCCCGACGTCGATGAGAGCGGTCCGCTGCAATTGCAGGTCAGCCAGCTCGATTATTCGAGCTACGTCGGCGCGATCGGCATCGGCCGCATCAAGCGCGGCAAGATCCGCCGCAACTCACCGGTCACCGTGATCGATCACGAGGGCAAGGTGCGCAACGAGCGCATCATCCAGGTGCTCGGCTTCCTCGGCCTCGATCGCGTCGAAGTGGAGGAGGCGAGCGCGGGCGACATCGTCGCGTTCGCGGGCATCGAGCGGCCGCAGATCTCCGATACGATCTGCGATCCGTCGAAGCCCGAAGCGCTGCCGGCGCTCGTCGTGGACGAGCCGACGATCAGCATGACGTTCGAGGTCAACAATTCGCCGTTCTGCGGCCGCGACGGCAAGTACGTCACGAGCCGGCAGATCCGCGAGCGCCTGATGCGCGAGATCATGCACAACGTCGCGTTGCGCGTCGAAGAGACGGACGACCCCGACAAGTTCAAGGTGTACGGCCGCGGCGAGCTGCACCTGGGCGTGCTGCTCGAGAACATGCGCCGCGAGGGCTATGAGCTCGCGGTGTCGCGTCCGCGCGCGGTCGTGAAGGAGATCGACGGCCAGCTGTGCGAGCCGTACGAGACGCTCACGATCGATCTCGACGAGAGCTCGCAGGGCTCGGTGATGCAGGCGCTGGGCGAGCGCGGCGGCCAGCTCACCGGCATGCAAGCCGACGGCAAAGGTCGTGTCCGGCTCGATTACATGATTCCTTCGCGCGGCCTGATCGGCTTTCAGACGGATTTCCGCACGATGACGTCGGGCCTCGGGCTCATGCACCACATCTTCGATCACTTCGGCGCAGTGCTCGACAAGGAAATCGGTCAGCGTCAGAACGGCGTGTTGATCGCGAACGGGCAGGGCAAGGCGCTCGCGTATGCACTGTTCAGCCTGCAAGAGCGCGGTCGCTTGATGGTGAGTCACGGCGATGAGGTCTACGAAGGTCAGATCGTCGGCATTCACAGTCGCGACAACGACCTCGTCGTGAATCCGTTGAAGGCGAAGAAGCTGACGAACATCCGCGCGGCGGGTCGCGACGAGAACATCATTCTCACGCCGCCGGTGCGCTTCACACTGGAGCAGGCGATGGAGTTCATCGCTGACGACGAGCTCGTCGAAGTGACGCCGTCCTTCATCCGGCTGCGCAAGCGTGCGCTGAAGGAGCATGAGCGCAAGCGTGCGGGCCGATCCGAGGAAGCCGACGAGTAGCGGCTGAGGCGCGTCGCGACACGGGCGGCGCGCGAAAACGCCTGTTCCGCCTTCAGCCCGATCCGGCCGAAGGCGGAGCGAAGGGATCGTTCCGCCATCAGCCCGATCCGGCCGAAGGCGGAGCAAAGCTTCGGGAATTCGACATAACTCCGCGTTTTGTCGGCTGTTTTCTCGCACTGCTTTCACATAAAACGGGAACCTGTTCACACAATCCCGTCACTCCCCATCCTAGGATCGCCGCACGTCGTTGCCCGCATCCGCAGTGGCGCTGCGGATGCCGCGCGACGTCCAGGGGAGTCTCAAGAACAATGCACCGCTTGCTCGACAAGCAGATTCAAGAAGCCGCCGACGGCCATGGCGACCTCGATCTGCAGCGCCTGCTCGACGCCATCGACACCACGTACAAGCGCGCGGATGAAGAACGTCGCGGCATCGTGCGTTCGATGCAGCTCATGTCGGACGAGGCGACGACGCTCACGCGCGAGCTGAAGGAAGGCACGGCGAGCCAGCTGCAAGCCATCCTCGATCACGTCAAGGACGTCATTCTCACCGTCGATGCCCAAGGCCACATCGCGACGATGAACGCAACCGGCCAGCGCGTCTTCGGACATGCGGAACCCGACGTGATTGGCCGCCCGTTGACATTTTTATTGCCGCATTTGGGCAGCCACGAACAGCTGCCGCGCGAGCTCGAGCAGCTCGCCGCGCGGCTCGAAGACACACAGGTCGATCTCGCCCCGCACGAAACGCTCGGCCGGCACGCGAACGGCACTTCTTTCTCCGCGGAGGTGGCTGTCAGCAAGACGCACATGCACCGACACGCGGTGTACGTCGTGTGCCTGCGCGATACCAGCGACCGCAAGCTTGCCGAAGCGGCGTTGCGCGACAGCGAAGCGCGCTATCGCGCGCTCGTCGAGCATGCGCCGGAAATCATCATCGTCATCGATTGCGATCAGAACCGCCTCGTCGACGTGAACGAGAATGCGGTGCGCTTCTTCAAGATGGAGCGAGCGACGCTGCTGACGAGCGCGCCGGAAGTCTTGAGCCCGGCGCAGCAGCCCGACGGCGTCGATTCCGCGCAAGCGAATCGCGAGCATCTGCAGCGCACGCTCAGCGGCGAGCTGCCCGTACACGAATGGATCTTTCGAGACGCGCTCGGCAACGACATCGCCTGTGAAGTGCGATGGGCGCGACTGCAGTCCGCCGAACGGCGCCTCGTGCGAGGGAGCATCACCGACATCACCGAACGCAAGCGCATCGAATGGCTCACCGCGGGTGAACGGCGCGTCTTCGAGCGTCTCGCCGCGAATGTCGATTTGCGTATCACCCTGGAGGCAATCACCGAAGTCGTCGAGCGTGTCGCGCCCGAGAGCATGTGTGCGATCCGTCTGCTGGACGAGCAGGGCACGCGGCTGCAGCTGTGCGCGGGCCCGCGCATGCCCGCCGCCTACGTCGCGGCGATGGAAGGCGTTGCGATCGCCGCTCGCAACGGCTCGTGCGCGGCGGCCGTGTACCTGCAGCGCCAGGTCATCGTGGCGGATATCGCACGGGATGCACTGTGGGAAAGCGTCCGCGCGCACGCGCTCGCCGCCGACTTGCGCGCTTGCTGGTCGACACCCATCCATGCGTCGGACGGCCGCACGCTCGGCACGATTGCCATGTACTTCCGCGCGCCGCGCAGCCCGCAGCGCCGCGACTTCGATCTCATGGCACGCATGGCGCAACTGGCCGGCATTGCGGTGGAGCGGCGCCTCGCCGAGGCCGCGCTCAAGGCCAGCGAAACGCGCTATCGCCGTCTGTTCGACAACGTGATGGAGGGCGTCTACAGCTCGACCTGCGAGGGGCGCTTCCTGTCGGTGAATCCGGCGTTGGCGCGCATGGTCGGCTTGTCGTCCCCCGACGAACTGTTGTCGCTGCCGACCGAGACGATCTATTTCGATCCGGCCGATCGTGCCGCGATCATCGCGAAGCTGGAAGCGGACGGCGAAGTGCGCAACGCGGAGTTCCAACTGCGTCGCGTGGATGGCTCGACGCTCACGGTGATCGAAAGCGCGCGCGCCGTACGCGACGAGAGCGGCGCCGTCGTCGGCTACGAAGGCACGATCTCCGACATCACCGAACGCAAACGCGCCGAGACGGCCGTGTTCGAGGAGAAGGAAAAGGCGCAAGTCACGCTGCAATCGATCGGCGACGCCGTGATCACGACGGATGCCGAAGGCCGCATCGAATACCTGAATCCAGTTGCCGAGGATCTCACCGGCTGGGAAACGCGCGAGGTCTGCGGCAAGTCGCTGAGCGACGTGTTCACGATCCTGAACGAGGCGACCCGCGAATCGGTCGAGAACCCGGTGTCGCGGGCATTGCGGGAAGGGCACGTCATCGCCGTTGCCGATCACGCCGTGCTCATGAATCGACGCGGCCAGGAGATCGCGATCCAGGATTCGGCGGCACCGATTCGTGATCGCACCGGCAAGATCATCGGCGCGGTCATGGTGTTCCACGACGTCAGCAAGGAGCGTCGCCTGCGGCG
>JAEYXD010000204.1 GCA_023428645.1 Pseudomonadota bacterium | reverse complement strand
TCCGCCGCGCATGGAAGTCGCGCGCCAGCGCCGTCGTCAGCGTGGGATTGCCGTAGGGATCATCATCGCTGTCGATCAGCAGCGCGCGGCGCCCTCGAAGCGTGCGCGGAAGCGGCGTGAACCCGCGCGCGGCGGCTGGGAAATTCGGGCCCTGCGGATCGGGCGTCGCGACCAGGACGACGCCGTGAACCGCCGTGCTCGAATGCGAGGCCCAGTGAATGACCGCCAGCGCGCCCAGGCTATGAGCGACGAGTACGGGCGGCTCGTCGCTGCGGGCGAGGGCGGCTTCGATCGCTGCCACCCAATCGGCGCAGCGCGGCTCGTCCCAGTTGCCTTGCTCGATGCGCGCGACCCGCGGGTGGTGGCGTTCCCAGAGGGATTGCCAGTGATCCGAGCCGGAGTTGCCGATACCAGGGACGGTCCAAATCGTTCTCATGACGGCTCCGCGTTGCTGAGGTGCAAAGGACTGTACGCGCGTTCGCGCGCGAGTCCATGCACAGTCATCGGCGGATTCGAGCGCTCAGCGCCGCGATTGCGTGGCCTGAAAAATCGCGAGCTGGGCGTCGAAGGCGCGCTTGAAGGCGGGCCGCGCCTCGCCGCGAGCGACGTAGGCGCACAGTTGCGGGAAGCTCGCAAGCAGATCCGATCCGCTCAACCTGCGCAGTACCTGGATCATCAACAGATCGCCGGCGCTGAACGCGCCGTCGAGCCAATCGGCATCGCCGAGCCGATTGGCGAGCTCGCTCAGCCGCGCACGGATGCGGTTCTCGAGGATCGCGAGACGCTCCGGGAACCACGGCTTGTCGCCTTCCACGTACTCCGACTGCTCGCGCTCGACGATCGGCGGCTCCACGGTGCTGATCGCCGCAAATATCCATGTGATCGCGCGCGCCCGGGCGGGCGTATCAGTGGGCAACAGTCCCGGGTGCTGCTGAGCGATATGCAACACGATGGCGCCCGACTCGAACAGGGTGAGGCCGCCTTCCTCATAGGTCGGAATCTGTCCGAAGGGGTGGCGCGCGCGATGCGCTGCCTCCTTCATCTCCGTGAACGAAACGAGTCGAACGTCGTAAGGTTGGCCGACTTCTTCGAAGGCCCAGCGAACGGGCATATCGCGCGCCATTCCGTGACCGCGATCGGGCGACTGTGCAAAGGCAGTGATCGTTGGGCGCAAGGGTCATTCTCCGTTCAGGCTGATGGGCCGAAGGACGCAGCACGGGGTGGCATTCCGACAGCCGCCGTGAAGCGACGCACGGATCCGTCCCTGATCCGCAGTCCGCAGGCTGCCGTCACCTCCCGGCGGTCTGCAAGTTCGCTTCGCTCACGGCGCGTCGTCGGCGTGGGCGTGGACGATCTTCGAGTCTATCCACGTCGCGTACTCCCGTAGCGCTGTGGCGCCGGATTTCTGTTTTATTCGGATCGATCTCGCAGCCCTGCCTCAATGCGCGGAATCAATTGTCCTACAATTAAAATACGTGGCAAGATCAACAGCGACACAACTTCAGATTGGAGATGCCCGTGCTCGCGAGAACGTCGATCTCCACATTTGCTGCGGCACTGGCGCTGATGACATCTGCGCCGCTCCACGCGTCTCAGGACGCGCCGAAGACGCAGTTATCCGCACCGGCGGAGCCCCATGCGATTCCACTTGGCACTGGGGGTGTTGAAGGGCAGAAGGCGCAGGAGTCGTGGTATGAGCAGTGGGGTGATCCGTTCGTGCGCAACGTTTCGCGTGCGACGCTGACACCATTCCTGCCGGACCAGAAAAAGGCGAATGGCACGGCGGTCATCGTCGCGCCGGGTGGCGGATTCCGCATTCTTTCGATGGGCAACGAAGGCTGGGAAGTTGCACGAGCGCTGAACGAGAGGGGCATCGCGGCGTTCGTGTTGAAGTACCGCTTGCTGCCGACCGCGCCGAAGTGGGAAGACTTCGATCAAGGCGATCCCTTGCGCGCGCCTGTCGCGGGCGGCCCACGCCCGACGACGACGCTGCCATTGGAAGATGCGACGGCGGCCTTCAAGCTCATTCGTTCCCGCGCGAAGGAATGGAATATCGATCCGAACCGCATCGGCATGATCGGCTTCTCGGCGGGCGCGACCACCACGATGATGGCGACGCTGCAGTCGACGGAAAACAAGCCCGCCTTCATCGGGTTCATCTACGGCCCGCTCGATCCGGTCGAAGTGCCGCCGCATGCTCCGCGGATGTTTGTCGTGCTCGCGTCGGACGATCCGCTATTCGCGAACGATGAATACGGCCTCATCACATCGTGGAGGAAGGCGAAGGTGCCGGTCGAATTCCATCTCTATCAGAACGGCGGCCACGGCTTCGGGTTGGGCAACCCGGGCATGACCAGCACAGGCTGGTTTCCGCAGTTCATTCGTTGGCTTGCGTCGAATGGGTTTACTCCGGAATCGGAGTAATGCGCGTGCGCGCGTAAGGCCACGAACTTGCAGCCTCTCGCAGCTTTGGCTTGTGCCGCGTGGCTCTACAACTGAATTTCGATCCGCCCCTTGTGCAAATTCAATGCGGTGAGGCGATTCGTAGCGATCACCATCCGTAGGATCTGCAATCCGTTGTTCCTTCGCGCATCGCTGGCTACAAAATAGGCAGAACGAAAGCGGGCTGGCATCGCGCAGTCCATCCGTTCGAGCGGATTGCGAGCCCACTGTTTATTGATGTTGTAATTCGGAACATAATTCGTGACACGCACCCTTGAAATGTCTACGCAGCGGACGAATATCACCTCGTTTAGTGGAGTCACTATGAGGGCAAGGCATGGCTCGCGACGATAAGACGGCGGACAAGGGCGGGAAGGTCAAAGTCCGAGTGATCGACTTCGAAATGGAAGGCAGCAATCAGACGCTTCGCGAAAGTATTCGCGATATCGTCGGAGCGATCGGAAAGAGCAACACAACAATCGTTCGGGTGGCCGGCAAGCCAGCGCTCTTGGAAGATGCGAAGAAGGGCAATGGCGCGGCGGAGATCGTCTCGGATGCCGACGATGAAGAGTTGGAGGAGCTTGATGCGGATAGTCAGGTAGCCGATGAAGAGGTTACTGAAACCCGGCCTCGTCGCTCTTACAAGGTCAAGACTCCGAAAATTGTGCAAGTCGAGCTGCGGAGTGGGGACATGCCATTGCGAACGTTTCTCGCGAAGGCCCCTGACACAATCGACAAGCGCTACATCCTCATCGCGTATTGGTACAAGACTTATCGCGAAATCAATCAGGTCAGTCAGGACCACATCTATACCGCTTACAAGGAAATGAGCTGGACGAATTTTCCGAAAGATGTTGGCCAACCGCTTCGTGCTCTCAAGAAGGACGGCTGGTTCGACAAGGGGACCGGTGGCGGCGCGTATTCGCTCAACCATATGGGCGACGGCAAGGCAGTTGACTTGCTGAAAGAGATGGGTGTGCTCAACGCATGATACTGACAGACCTTCCGAGCTTAGGAGGGTTTTCCACGCTGAGCGAGCCGGATGTTGTCAAACTCATCATCTGGTGGGCGCATACATACGACAGTCGCGAGACAGTGGACACCGCGTACGTGCGCAACTGCTACGTGCAGTTGCATCGCGCGCAACCGCGCGAAGGAATTGCTTCCATCTTGAACAAGCTTGCCGAGCGCAAGCCGCCGCAGGTTATTCGCTCGAAAGACACGTACAAGCTTGAGCAACGTACGCTCGCATCGCACGCTGAAAAATACGGCAATCGCGACGCCACGATTGTCGTCCACAAACTGCTGCGTGATCTTCCCGACAAGCTCAACAATCTGCAGGAGCGTGCCTATCTCGAAGAGGCCCTGATCTGCCTTCGCAGCAAGGCGTTTAGGGCGTCCGTCGTTATGACCTGGAATCTAGCTTACGATCATCTTTGCTATTGGCTCCTGGCGGACTCTTCCCGACTGTCCAAATTCAATACGCAAATGGCAGCGACGTATGCAAAGAAAAACTATGGCCCAGTCGTAAACCGCGACAGCTTCGAAGATCCCAAGGAGTTCGAAGTCCTGCAGGTATGTGCATCCGCAGGCCTCATCAACGGGGGAATGCACATGATACTGAAAGAGAAACTTGATCGTCGCAACAAAGCGGCGCACCCAACTGGCACGCCCATATCGCAGCTTACAGCGGAGAGCGTCATTATCGACCTGATTGATGGCGTAGTCGTCAAGCTCATTTGACGCTAACCAGCTACAGCGGCGACAAGCACAGGGTCGCGGCCAGGGCACTGGCGACGTAGCGATCGGCCCGCGTGCGCGGCGCCATTGTCGATGCTCGCAAAAAGCCCCGCACGGTGGCGGGGCTGGTGTTTCATCCTGTGGCACGGTCCTCGCTGCTACGACGAGTCATCGAGGGCGTCATGCACGCTCCACAAGAGCTTGCGCGCCTGCTCGAGTGTCACTTGCTCCGGAGCGCCGATCTCCTGTTCGCAGAGCGATCGTTGCACGCACTCGGCGAGCGAGATGCCGGCAACGAGATTTTCGATGACCTTGCGGACATCGGCAGCGGGCTTCGCCTTTCGTGCGCTCATGACTGCGCAGGAACGAAGACGCCTTTCTCCGCGCGGTAGCCCAGCACTGCGGACATACGGTACACGGTGACCTTACTTCTGCCGCTACGTTCTGCGTGGGCAATCGCCTCAGCGACCGGGAGCGAACCCTTCTTATTCAACTGCTCCGCAAGCCACTCGCGGATCGACGGCTGATCACCACGCATCGCAGCGGGCGCACGCTTCGTCTTCTTCGCAGTGGGCTCGGGTTTGTTTTCTGCATGCGCCTTCAACGCAGCGCGCATGTGATCGTTGCTCATCTTGCCTTAGTTCTTGATCGCCGCGCTCATGCAGAGGATGCGCAGTTCAGCCTTCGTCTCAGTATCAAGTGTTGCTGTGGTCATGATCATTCTCCTGGCTGTTGCGGTCGCGGTCGCGGTTGCGAACTGTGTGAGCAGCTTCAACGGATGCAGCGCGCTCGTCTCCGCTGACAGCTCAGTACACGCCGCATGCATCGGCGAGATGGAAAGTGCCTGGGCGCCGCGCGCATAGCGCGCACGCGCTGCGCAGTCGCAACCCCTCGGCGGCGATAGCACCCAAAGCACGAGCGCGCGTTGCCCGCGCTGGTATTGCGGGCCGCGTGCAATTAAATACCAGTCCTGCTGTGGTCACCGCATGCAGCGCCTTCGTCCGTCGGACATGCACTCCGTTGCACGAGCGGAGCTAAGCGACTGCCGCACAAGTAGAACTAACTGATCATTTTGCGGTAGCCGTACCGCTCGAGGCATTGACCACAGTGCGCAGACTCAAAGTTACATCCTCTATGCGCAAGCGCCTCGCGGACGCGCGAATTGCGAGCAGCGCGGCATGGCGCGGCGGTGTCATGGTGGTGCCCGCGATCCTTCCACCTGACGTTTGGGAAGCACAGGCAATCGAGAGCCAGGAGCGATTGGTCGCTGAAGCGCGCGATCCGACTCCTGCGCTAGATGAGTCGCCTCCTTTGGCTCCTTTTGAAGATGTGACTCATCGCTATAAGCCCGACCTCAGCAGAGGCACGTACACTGGAGGCAAGCGGTGAACAACTCGGTCGGTGCGGTGAGAAGAACCAGTGGCGAGTTTTAGTCAGGCACTTCGTCCAGCCCGCACGCGCCGTGCGCCGTGATCGCACGGCCAAGGGTCCGGTTCGACGATCACGACGCACCACTCGCGGCGGGTTCCAATCCGGATCGAGAACCGGCTTCCGATGACGTTGCGCGTATCCGCATCTGCGACGACTGCCGCAAGCGCCGAACCATCGACAGTGACTGAGCTGCTTCGATCGCTGCAGCTCGCGTCCTCAAGGCCACCGACGGACGAAAACAAAATCGGAGCCAGCACTGGCGAAAACACTCCATGGGCCACCGCCCAATCTCGTGAAGGTGCAACAAGCCCGCCGCCGTGCGGGCTTGTTTTGTGTGCTGGATGCAAGCGGTGCGACTCAAGTGCGACAAATTGCCCGCGCCGCACCGAAGCGCTCTTACGGCGAATGCGCGCAAACGACTTATTTTCTAGGGGCTTAGGTGGTGGGCCTGGCAGGATTCGAACCTGCAACCAAGGGATTATGAGTCCCCTGCACTAACCGTTGTGCTACAGGCCCGCGTCTGTGTCGGGCTGGCTTGCGTCGGGCGCGAGTGTAGCAGGCGTGCGCGCGTGATGTGTTCGCTGACTCGATGCGCGAACGCTACGAGAATTCCGGCGCGAAAGCGTGGGCTTACCGCGACGCGCAACATCGTGCAATCACCGAGCGTCGATGACGCGCTGCGAGCGGCGACAGAATTTTTCGCACATGCGCCGCTGCGGTGTTGACATCGGTTTCTCGATGCGTTCGCGATGCGTCACGCGAGATATCCACAGAATCGGTGGAAAACTTCTGGATAACCCACGCTTGACTTCACGGATCTGCGGCGGATCATGGTCCGCGCGTTCCGTTGCTCGTTTCATGAACAATGTGCACAAGAGATGCGCAGTGCGATGCGGACAAAGTGGCCGCCGCGAAGTCAAGTCACTTGTAACAGCACGCCTCGAGGATCGCTCTGCAAGGAGACACTCCCGATGGCAGCACGCCGGAGTCCCTCACTCACGATGCCAAAAAATTCTCGCGCGGTCACCGAAGCGATCGCGAGAGAGACGCAGCGCCCCATCGAGGAAGTGGAAAGAATCTATCAGGAAGCACTCCGCGAGCTCGCGAGCGACGCGAAGATCACGCAGTACCTGGGCGTGCTCGCAAGTCGTCGCGCCAGGATGCGGCTGCGCCAGCATTGATGAACCGCGGCATCCGAGCGCGCATCGTTCGCTGCGCGGCATCTCGGTCAATCCTTACGGCACCTGCGGGAGCACCTGCGCGAAAGGTGTAACGGCCGCATCGCCCAAATGATTTTGGATCGCGCGGCGCGCCGGTGACGGAACTTCATGTACGTCCGCGCATTGGACCCGCGTCCGCGGCCACATTCCAATGCCGGTGACCTCGCATGCTTTCGGACATCCGCACCGTGTCGCGCCCCTGGGAACAGTCTTCACGCGCGGCGGCCGAGTTCTCGCCGCGGGTTCTGCTCGTGACCTCTGGGCTCGGTCAAGGCCACACGCGCGTAGCGCAAGCGATCGAAGCCGGGCTGTTACAGCAGGCCGTCGAAGTCGAGACGCTCGACCTGTGGTCGCTGATGCATCCAGGTGTCGCGGGCATCATCCATCACACGTACCTGCGGCTCGTGCAGGAGTACCCCGATTTGTACGAGCGCCTGTATCAGCTCGACGAGCACACCTGGCGCCAGATCCTGGAAAGCGAGACCGGGCCGCCTGCAGCGGTGCTCGAGGTGCTACAGCTGCTGGCATCGATCGCGACGCCGGAGGTCAAGGGTCTGCGCTACTCGTCGGATCGCTTCGTCTTCTCATTGCTGTGCACCGCGCTGCCCTACAACAGCGACAGCCTCGCCGGCAACGGCGTGCGCGCGCGCCTGGCCATCATGAAATTGACGTGGCTGCGCTGGGTGAAACGGCTCGAGACGACGGTCCGCAATTCGGCGCCTGACATCATCGTCTGCACGCAGATGATTCCCGCGGCGATGATTTCCTCGCTGAAGCGCCGCGGCAAGCTGCACACGCCGACCGTCGGTGTGCTCACGGATTTCGGCGTGCACGACTTCTGGATTCAGCCGGCCGTGGATCGCTATTGCGTCGCACACGAATCGATGCTGGCCGCGTTCGATGAAGATCGGCGCCGGGCCGATGCCTTCGCGACCGGCGTGCCGCTGATGCCCTCGTTCGCGCAGCCGCTGTCGCAACTGGAAGCGCGTCGACAGCTGCAGTTGCCCACTCGCAAGTCGATCGTGCTCGTGCTGGGCGGCGGTCTGGGGCTGGGCGTCGATGCCGTCGCGCGACGGCTGATCGAGCCGCAGGGCGACTTCCTCGTCGTCGCGATGCCTGGCCGCAACGCCGACGCGGAATTTGCGCTCGCCAAGCTCGCGCTCGATTATCCCGAACGTTTGCGCGTCGGCGCATGGACCGAGCGGATGGACATTTATATGCGTGCCGCCGACGTCGTCGTCGGCAAACCCGGCGGCGTGAGCGTCGCCGAGGTCCTCGCGTGCGGCAGGCCATTGTTCGCGACGCGATCGCTCGGCGGGCAGGAGGGATTCAACGTCCGCTTCCTCGAGCGCCATCGCGTCGGCGCACTGGTGCGGGACACCGAGCTGTTCACCCAAGTGCAGGCCATGTTGGCCGATCCCGAGGCGCTGCGGGCGACGCAGACGCGCGCGTGGGCGCTCGGCAACCGTGACGGTGCGCGCTACGTCACGAACCTCGTTCTGGACCTCTCGTGGCAGGCGCAGATGCAGCAACTCGAGCACTAGGGACGGTCGGGGAGATGCGCAACATCGTGCAACGAGTCATGGCACGCGTGGATGAATGGTACGAGCGAAAGTATCGGCTGCGCGCGCTCGGGCCGGTGCTGCGCATCGGCTATGTGCGCTATCGCGGGCCGCGGCGCGAGTTCGCGGATGGCACGGTGCTGAACGACAACGAGCTGATCGGACGGCTGCACTTCAACAATTCGAGCATCGTCGGCATCGGCGATGGCTCGCTGCATCGCACTGGCTTTCGCTTCGCGAAGTTGATGCGGCAGTCGCTGCTCACGCTCGCCGAGGCGTCGGTGCGCGATCCCGAATTGCGCGCGATTCGCGTCTACCACGGCGTGACCTGGATTCCGGAGCACGGGAACGTCGTCGGCTTCGAGAGTACGCCGCGGCCGAAGACCTGGCGTACGCGCGTGCTCTCCAGCTACTTCAAGCTCTTGATGTGGACGTTCGCACCCGCTGCGCGAACGCGTGCCCGGGCTCTCCCGGAGCCCCGCGACTATTGGTTGACGCAGCGCATGCTGGCCCAGAACGCACACAAGCTTTCGAAGGTGCAATCGTGAGCGACACACCGCGCCTGCCGGCCTTCGCGAACGTGCATCTGACGTTCGATGACGGGCCCGACCCCCTGTGGACGCCGCGCTGTCTCGACGTGCTCGCCGAGGCGCACGCGCGCGCGACGTTCTTCCTGATCGGAGCCCAAGCGCGGCGCCATGCTGCGCTCACGCGCCGAATCGCGCGGGAGGGGCATGTGATCGGCAATCACACGTTCACCCACGCGCACCCGTGGACGCTCGACCGGTATCGCGCCGCCGCCGAGGTTCGCGACGGTGCGGAAGCGATTGCGGACGCGCTCGGCACGATGCCCACGCTGTTCCGCCCGCCGCACGGCAGACGTCGGCGCGCGATGCTGGAGGAGGCGCGCGCGCAAGGCGAGTCGCTCGTCATGTGGGACGTGAGCGTGATCGATTGGGGCTGGCTCGGTACGGCGCCGCGCATCGCGAGCAGGCTCACGCGTGCGCGCGATGGCGACATCGTGCTCATGCACGACGGGGCGAACAAACACAATCGGCCGGATCAGCTGCTCGCGGTGCTGCCCGCTTATCTGCGCAGCCGGGCCCGCGCGACGGCCGCGAGCGTCATCTGATCGCGTTCTGTTCTCGCCAGCGAGCGAGGTCCGCGGCACTCGCGCCCGCGAGCGAGCTCAACACTTCATCGGTGTGCTCGCCGAGCTTCGGGCCGGCGTGGCGCGTCGCTCCGGGCGTTTCGGAAAGGAAGGGGACGATCGCGGGCACCTTGAGCGGCTGCCCCTCGACCTCGACCGATTGAAACAGCCCGCGCGCCGCGAAATGCGGATCGGCGGCCATGTCGGCGACGCTGTAGATCGGTCCGCCGGGCACGGAGATCTCGTCGAGCGTGCGCAGCACGGTCGCCGAATCGTTCGCCTGCGTCCACGCGGTGATCGCGGCATCGATCTCGTGTTCGTGCTGCACGCGCCCGGCGTTGTTCGCGAAGCGCGGGTCCGCCGCCATCTCCGGCTTGCCGATCGCGCGCATCAGCCGCTGGAACAGCGAATCGCCGTTCGCGCCGATGACGACATATTTCTCGTCCCGGCAACGGTAGGTGTTCGAAGGCACGATGCCGGTGAGCGTCGATCCCGACGGCTCGCGGACGACGCCCGCGCCATCGAACTCGGGCACGACGCCTTCGAGCATGTTGAACACCGATTCATAGATCGCGACATCGACGACCTGCCCGCGCGCCGTCTTGCCGCGCGCGACGAGCGCGAGCAGCACGCCGATGATGGCGTGCAGCCCGGCGAGCGAATCGCCGAGCGACAGATTCGGCCGCACCGGCGGCCGATCGGCGAAGCCGTTCACGTAACGTAGTCCGCCGATCGCCTCGCACACCGAAGCGAATCCCGGTTTGGACGCATAGGGCCCGGTCTGGCCATAGCCGGACACACGCGTGTAGATGAGATCGGGCCGCAAGGCTTTCAGCTCGGTCGGTCCGAGACCCCATTTCTCCATCGTGCCCGGCTTGAAGTTCTCGATGAGCACGTCGCTCTGCGCCGCGAGCTTGCGTACCAGGTCGCGTCCCACGTCTGTCTGCAAATCGAGCGCGACGGATTTCTTGTTGCGCCCCAGGCTGTACCACCACAGCGAGGTGCCGTCGCGCAGTACGCGCCAGTTTCGCAGCGGGTCGCCGTTCAACGGCTCGATCTTGATGACCTCGGCGCCGAAATAGCCGAGCACGGAGCCGGCAAAGGGGCCGGCAATGAGCTGGCCGAGCTCGAGGACGCGCACGCCGGCGAGGGGCGCCTGCGGCGCCGACGAAGACTGAATGGTGCTCAACGGACGACTTCAACATGAGCGGCCGGTGCCGCGTGGGCCGTCGTTATCGAGTCTCGATGTGCGCTTGTCAATCCGATCGGCTGACCCGCGCAGTGGGAAGGGCAGGAGGCGGCCGCAGTGCACCAACATCTGCCTGGCCGGAACAGCGCGCACCCGCGTGTGACCGCGATCACAGTCTCGCCCGGTGCCGAAAGACCTCGCTGTTGGCAACTGGCACAGTCCGGCTCTCCTCCGAGTATCTGCCCGGTTGGCCGAGCCCAAAGCCATGGATGCCATGTCCGCCGACGACTCGAACAGCACGCCAGCGATTCCGGGCCTGGCACCTGCGGCTCCACCCACGCGCCGATTTCGCTTCGGTCTGGCCGCGCGCATGGCGATCGGCTTTGCCGCGCTCGCGCTCGCGATGCTCGGCGCGAACGTGATCACGCAGCGGAGCAACGTCGAAGAGCGCGAGCTCATGCGGCGCCTGGTCGTACAGCACGAACCTGTCGTGCGCTCCACGGAGCTGCTGGCGAACGCCCTCGGCGAGTACGAACGCGCGGTGCTGGCCTATGCCGAGGGTCGCACGACGAATCCCGCCGCCGTCGAACAAACCGCGGCGCGTCTTGCCGAAGCGGCGGACGCCTACGGACAACTGAACGATCGCGAAGATCCTCCTGGCGGCTCGCTGCGTCAGCTCGTCGAAGACCTGGAGCTGTACCGGACGCTCGGCGCGGCGCTCGTGCGCCAAGCCGACGCACGCCGCGCGCGCATCACCGAGTATCGCGATCAGTTTGCCCGCGTCGAGAATCGCATCAACGAGCCGCAGGAAAAGGCCGCGCGGTTCGCGGGCGCGGTGTTCGCGAATCAGGCGCTGCTCGATCTGTCGCGCACGCTCAATCTCGTGCGCGAGAAGTTCGCGGCGGCGATCGACAGCGCGAACGGCGCCGCCGTCCGGCCGCTCGCGAACGCCGAGGCCGCGTTCTCGCAGGCGCTGCAGGAACACGCCGAGAATCTCACCCGCACGCAGAGCGTGCAGTGGTTTGCTTACCTCAAAGTCGAGTTCGCATCGCTCGTGAGCGCGCGCCGGCTGGCATTCGAAAGCATCGGCGATTTGCGGCGACGGACCGCGGAGTTTCGCGATCAGGGCGCGGCGGTGTCCGGCATCGTGCGCACGCAGCTCATCGAACCCGCGCGACGCAGTCTCGCCGATGCCCAGACGCTCGCGGATCGCGCCGGGGAATCATCGGATCGGCAGCTGGCGCTGATCAGCCTCGTCGCGCTCACATTGTTCGTCGCGATCGCCGTGGTGACGGTATTGAGCGTGACCGGCCCGCTGCACCGGCTGACGCGAGCGACGCGCGACCTCGCCACCGGCGACGTTCGCGCGCGCGTCGTGCGCGGCGGCGTGCAGGAGCTGGACGAGCTCGCCGCCGCCTTCAATCAAATGGCCGAGCAGCTCGAGCAGACGCAAGCGGAGGTCCGCCGCCATCACTCGCAGCTCGAGGCGCGCGTCGCCGAACGCACGCGCGAGCTGCAGCACCTGGCGCATCACGATCCGTTGACGCAGCTGCCGAATCGCCGCCATCTGTTCGCGCGCCTCGAAGCGGCGATCGTTCGCGCCCGCGCGAACAATGCGCGGCTCGCGGTGCTGTTCATCGATCTCGACAACTTCAAGACGATCAACGACAGCCTGGGGCACGCCTTCGGGGATCGCGTGCTGCAGGCGGTGAGCGATCGCATTCGCGCGAACACGCATTTCGCGAACGCCTTCAGTGCGCGGCTCGGCGGCGATGAGTTCACGATCGTGTGCGAGGACATCGGCACGGTCGCGGAAGTGGAGCGACTGTGCGCCGCGGTGCTGCAGGAGTTCCAGAATTCGCTGTCGATCCATGGGCGCGAGCTGCGTCTGAGCGTGAGCGTCGGCGCGGGCGTCTATCCCGAGGACGCGGGCGACGGCCACGCGTTGCTGCGCGCGGCGGACAGCGCGCTGTTCCGCGCGAAGGAGCTCGGCCGCAACCGCTTCAGCCTGTTCACGCCGCAGCTGCTGGAAGCGGCGTCGTCGCGGTTCAAGCTGGAGCAGGCGCTGCGCCGCGCGATCGATCGCGGCGAGTTCGACCTCTTGTATCAGCCGCAGGTGTGCTTCGAGTCGATGCGCACGCACTCGGTCGAAGCGCTGTTGCGTTGGCATCAGCCAGACGGTCAGGTCGTGCTGCCCGGAGAGTTCATGGAGGTCGCCGAGCGCTCGGGCATGATCATGGAGATCAGCGACTTCGTGCTGCAGTCGGCGATTCAGACGGCGGCGCAGTGGCGCTCGACGGTGTGGCCGGACGGCTGCGTCGCGATCAACGTCTCCGCGCAGCAACTGTTGAGCGGCAACTTCGTCGAGCGTCTGCAGGGACTCCTGACGCAATACGATCTGCCGGCGTCGTACATCGAGATCGAGCTCACGGAGACCGTGTTGCAAACCGGCGCCGCGACGATCACCGCGCTCAAGCAGCTGCGTGAGCTCGGCGTCTCGATTGCGCTCGACGATTTCGGCACCGGCTATTCGTCGCTGACGTCGCTCGAGCGGCTGCCGCTCACGCGCGTGAAAATCGATCGCAGCCTGCTCGCGGCGATCGATCAAGGCGCGCGGGCGCCGGCGATCGTGCGTTCCATCATCGGGCTGTGCTACAGCCTCGGGCTGCAGGTCACCGCCGAAGGCGTCGAGCGCATCACGCAGCTCGGATTGCTGCTCGCGGACCGCGGCGTGCAGGTGCAAGGATTCCTGGTTTCGCGGCCGCTGCCCGCGGCCAAAGTACCGGCCTTCGTCAGCGGCTCGCGACAGCTCTTGGAAGATCTCCTCCTCGCCGCTCCCATGCCGGAACAGGACATCGATTCGACCGGAACGCGCTCGGTGCGGGCGCTGCGCACGGCGGCGCTGCGGGCGGGAAGGACGAAGGAATAACCCAAGGAATCGGTCCAGGGAACGAGCGGAAGGAACCCGCTCGCCGTTCGCGGAGTTGTCGCTTCGTCAGGCGCCCTGCCTGTCGCGAGTATTCAACGTGCCGCAGAATCAAGTCGTCACCAAGGTCAACGGTCCTTGGGGCTCCTTGCTCGCCATCATCCTGATCACGGGTGTGCTCATCGCCGCGCAGGCGGTGCTGGTGCCGCTCGCGCTGGGCGTCATTCTCGCGTTTCTGCTCACGCCGCTCGTGCGCCAGTTCGACCGCCTGCGGCTGCCGCGCTTCGCGGGCGTGCTGCTCACGATGGTGCTCGCGATCGGCAGCGTCGCAGCGATCGCGTACGTGACCTGGACTCAGTTCGTCGAGCTCTCCACGCAGGTGACGCAATACACCTCGTCGATGCGTCGGAAGGTCGCGGACTTGAAGGTCGGCGACGATGCCGCGCTCAATCGCCTGACCCGCACGGTCGAGAAGGTCACCGAGCAGCTCGACGAGAATCTCGCCGATCAACGCGCCGCGCAGCCCGTGCGCATCGTGCCGGCGCGCGCCACGCCGATGGAGCGCTTGCAAGCGAGCATGGAGGCGATCTTCGAGCCGATCGCGAGCGCCGTGATCGTGCTCGTACTGGTGATGTTCATGCTCGGCCAGCGCGAGGATCTGCGCGATCGCTTCATCCGCTTGATCGGCGCCGCGAACGTGACGATGACGACGCGGCTCATGGACGAGGCCGCGCAGCGCGTCAGCCGCTTCATCGTCGCGCAGGTGCTGCTGAACATCACGTTCGGCGTCATCGTGACCGCGGGCTTGTATTGGATCGGCGTGCCGTACGCGGCCCTGTGGGGCGGGCTCACCGCGGTGCTGCGGTTCGTTCCGTTCGTCGGTACGGCGCTGTCCTCGCTCATGCCCGCGCTGCTCGCGTTCGCCGTCTTTCCGGGATGGAGCGAAACGCTGGCAACGCTCGGCCTGTATCTCACGCTCGATCTGTTGTTCGCGTATTTCGCGGAGCCGATCGTGTTCGGCCATCGCACCGGCGTCTCCTCGTTCGCGTTGCTCATCTCGGCGCTGTTCTGGATCTGGGTATGGGGCCCGATCGGGCTGCTGCTCGCGACGCCACTGACGGTATGCATCGCGGTGCTCGGCCGCCACGTGCGCTCGCTGCGCTTCCTCGCCGTGATTTTCGCGGACGAGCCGGCGCTGCAGCCGCACGTGCGCTACTACCAGCGCTTGCTCGCGCGCGATGAAGACGAGGCGCATGAGGTCGTGAACCGTGCGATCGTCGCATCGAGCCCGACCGGCGCGCTGGATAACGTGCTCGTTCCGGCGCTCGCATTGGCGGTCCAGCATCGCGCGCAGAGCGAGATCACCGATGACGACTACCACTTCATTCTCGAGGCGACGGTCGACATCGTGCAGCAGTTCAAGCCCGCCCCGACGCCGCGCGACGATTCGGCGCCGCTGATCGTCGGCATCGCGACGCGAACGCCGGTCGATCAGGCCGTGCTGGAGATGCTGTGTCTCGCGGTCGATTCGACGCCGGTGCGCTTTCAGGCGCTCGGCGCCGATCTGGACGGTCCGAATGCGATCACGCGTGCGATGCAGCTCGAGCCTCAGGTCGTCTGCATCGTGTCGTTGTCGCCGACACGCGGCTCGGAAGTTCGCAATGCTTGCCGGCGGCTGCGGGCCGAACGTCCGGAGGCGAAGCTGCTCGTGCTGCGACCGAATGTGGCGGACACCGATGCAGGCCGATCGGCCATGCGCATCCGGGAGGCGGGCGCGAATTTCGTTGCAACGAGCATTGCCGAGGCGCTCGAGGGGCTCGAGCAGTTGTGTCCGACGTGCCCGCCGATGGAAGGTGCGGAGCCAGTGAGCCCGCGGCCCGTCACGACCGAGGAGTTGGCCGACGTAGCTCCGGGCGACGAGCCGCTCGCGCCGGCTCGTCTCCGATCTAGCTGGCGTCGATGAGCGCGGCTTTTGCCGGCGGCTGACTGATGCGGGTGACCCACGAATCCGCGCGCTGCGCCTCGCCCGTGCGCAGCCAGGCGAACACGATGCTGTGCCAGAGCACGCGCTGCACGTAGGTACGGGTCTCGTTGTACGGGATGTTTTCGACCCAGATATCGGCATCGATCGATGTCGCTGGCAGCCAGCGTGCCGCGGCGTTCGGGCCGGCGTTGTAGCCGGCGATCGCGACGGGCATCTGCCCGCCGAAGCGATCGATCAGGGTGCGCAGATGGGCCGCGCCGAGCGGCACGTTGACGCGGGGATCGAGCAAATCATTGCCCGACGGACGCGGCCGTTGCCAAAGGCGCGCCGTGCGTTGAGCGGTTTCCGGCATCAGCTGCAGCAAGCCGCGCGCGCCGGCGGAAGAGATCGCGTCCGCGCGATACAGGCTTTCCTGTCGCATGATTCCGTAGATCAGCTCGGGCCGCAGGGACGTCAGACGCGCGGCGCCGTGGACCTCGTCGTCATAGGGGCGCGGATAGAGCAGCGCATAGTCGTTGAAGACGCGTTGATCCGTCGCCGTCGCGACGGCCTGGTCGTACCAGCCCCATTGCGCCGCCAGATGAATGGCCTGGCCGCGCGCCGTCTCGGACAGGCTCGAGTAGCCGCGCGACCATTCGAGCATCGCCTGCGGCCGCAACGCCGCCCAATACAGCTCGCGCGCCCGCACGAAGGCCGGCAGCTGGGTCAGCTCCGTCAGCTGCGTGCGATCGACGGGTAATTTCTCGAGACGCGGCACGATGTGCTCGCCCAGGCGGGCCGCGGACATCGCCGAGTAGTAGTTGTCGTCGGTGAGGACGGAGCGGTAGAGCTGGCGCGCCAATTCCGGATCGTTCGCCGCCTCGGCCGCGCGCGCCGACCAATAACGCCAGCGGGCGTGGCCGCGTTGTCCGTCGGGCATCGACGCGATCGTGCGCGAGACGAGCGCCCAATCCTTCGCCCAGAGCGCGGCGCGTGTCTGCCATTCGAGCGCGCTTTCATCGAGATCCGCGGCATCGACGCGGGCGAAGTAGCGCAGCGCTTCGGAACGCCGATCCCAAGCGAGCGGCAGCGCCAATGCAAGGGCATACGGGCTCGCTTGCTTCGCTGAAAACTTGCGCGCCTTCACCAAGGAATCGAAGCGGGCGATCGCGCCGTCGCGGTCGCCGCGCGCCAGCTTCGTCCAGCCCGCGAGCAATGCGTCGGACTCGATCGCCTTGCCCGGCGTGGCGATGTACTGATCGATCGTGCGCGGCTGCTGGAGCAGCGCGATCCATTGCGTCAGCGGCGCGGCACGCTCGGCCGGCAGCATCGCGACGATCTGGCGGGCGAAGCCGAGATTGTTCCGCTCGATCGCCCGCCGGGCGCGCTGCTCGATGAGCTCGGGGCTCAACTTGCCGCGGGCGCGCAGCCAATCGAAGGCGCGCTCGCACTCCGGCACGCTCTTGGGCGTGAGCCATTGCTTCGCGATATCCGCGGCGAGGCCTTCCTCGCGACCAAGCTCGATGCGGGCGTCGAAACTGCGGCAGCGGAGCGCATCGTCGGCGCTCGCATCGACGTAGTGGGCGACGAAGGGGCCCCACGCTTTGCGGTCCGCGAGGCTCACGAGCCAGGCATCGCGCAGCTCGCGCGCCGCCAGATCGCCGGCGTATTGATTCAGGAATTTCTCGATCGGCTCATCGTTCGTCGCCGCGGTGGGCGCGGCGAGCAGCGCACGTCGCAGGCGCGCCGCTTCCAGATACGGATACAACGGGTAGTTGCGGACCGCTTCGGCGGCGGCGCCCATGTCCCGGCCCTTCTGAATGTTCTCGTACAGCTGCGAGAACACTTCGCGCTCGCGCCGGTACGGATCGTCGTTGCCCGCCGCAGGCGCGTTGAGCGCGGTGATCGCAAGGCATGAGAAGAGTGCGCTTCGAAACAGTGACATCACCATGATCGCGAGGTTAACGGCACACGTCGCGTGCTGTCATGCGACGGATCGCGCGTGCGCTGAATTGCCGGACAGCCCCGGTGGGGTTCAGTCTTTGGCCGCCGGGCGCGACGGTGGTTCAACGAGTTTGCGAATCTGCAGCGACGCACCGCCGAGAATCGCTGCGACGGTGAGCGCGCTGAAGGACAACAGCTCCGGCAGCGCCGTCTGTCCGTCGTTCAGCATGGCGCCGATCGTGACCGACACGAGCGACAGGAGGCCAGGCGCGAGATATGTCGGGCGATTCGCAATGACCGCGCATTGCAGCCCCCCGAGCACGGACATGACGAGGCCGATCACCATCGCGATGAGGCCGGGCGTGGACCAGCGATCGGCCTCCGTCAGCGCCTTCGTGATCGCGTCCGACGAGAGTCCCTGCATGCCGAGGAGCACGGCGTAACACATGCCGACGACGAAGCTGCCGAGCATCGTGCCGCCGATGTCGATGACGGCGCCGACAGCGACTGCCTTCGGAATGGAGCCGGGCTCGCGGCTCCGGGGGTCGACCGGGCTGCGCGGGGGTTGATAGCGATTCGGCACCATACGTCCTCGACTGTCGCGATTGAGCGGCATGATAAGTCACATGGGCGGCGCTGTTCCGTCTGGACTACCATCGCCGCGTATGAAATCCGCGCACCCCATCGAGCTCGGCGCCGAGGAAGAGGCGCGTTTCGCTGCGGCGTTCGCGGCGGCGCTCGGCGGGCAGGCGGTCGGACAGCCGGACGCAGCGCCTGTGTACATCGATTGGGTGGGCTCGCCCGTCGGTCCGCTCTTGCTCGGCGCGACCGACGCCGCGCTCGTGCTGCTCGAGTTCTCATCCGCGGATCAGGCGGGCGTGCAGATCGATCGACTGCGTAAACAGTTCGCGCGCCCCTTCCTGGCGAGGTCCGACCATCCGCTGCTGCAGCGGCTGCGCGCCCAGTTGACGGAATATTTCGGCGGCACACGCCGCGGCTTCGATCTGCCCCTGCACTTCAGCGGCTCTGCGTTTCAGGAGCGCGTCTGGAGCGCGTTGCGCGACATTCCGTACGGCGAGACATGTTCCTACGCGGCGATCGCGCGGACGCTCGGCGATCCCAAGTCGACGCGGGCGGTCGGCATGGCGAACGGCGCGAATCCGATCGCGATCGTGATCCCCTGTCATCGGGTCGTGAATGCGAACGGTGAGCTCGGCGGGTACGGCGGCGGCCGCTGGCGCAAGCAGATCCTGCTCGATCTGGAGCAGGGACAGGGCAGGTTGTTCTGAGCATCGGCCGTGGACGTGCGGCAGGGCTGTCAGGCGGGTGCTCACGCGCGCCGTCCGTTTAGCGAGTGTTCACAATCGCCAAGTAACTTGAACATAGGTCCCAGCGCTCGCATGTAGCGACGTGGGCAACGAATGACAAAGCCTGTGGAAGAGGTGGTTTCGATGTCGAGCCGAAAGCTGATCGCCCTGCTGGCACTCGCCGCGCTCGCGGCCGGGTGCGCCACGACGCAGGCGCCAAAGACCCGCATCGACTACGACAAGACCGTCGATTTCTCCGTGTATCGCACGTACGGGTTCCCGAAGGAAACCGGCACGGATCGCGGCGGATACTCGACGCTCGTCACGAGCTACTTCAAGAGCGCGATCGGGACGGCGCTGGAAGCGCGGGGCTACAAGTACGCCGAAGAGAAGCCCGACCTGCTCGTCAATTTCTACATGAATACGCGCGATCGGACCGAGGTCCAGGCCGATCCGCGTTTCTCGATGGGCTATGGCTATTACGGGTACCGCTATGGGCTGTACAGTCCCTGGCCGCGCTATGACCTGGACCGCTCCGTGACATATCAGGTCGGCACGATCAACGTGGACATCGTCGATGCCGAGAAGAAGCAGCTCATCTGGGAAGGCATCTCCGAAGGGCGCGTGTCCGAGGAGGCGCTGGCCAATCCCAAGGTCACGGTGAATGGCGTCGTCACCGAGCTGATGCGTCGCTACCCCGGCAAGCCGAACATGTAGATCGCGCGACGAAACCGCAGGGGACGGTCGGCCAGCGGCGGTGGCCGCCTCTGTAGAGAGCCGGCGCGCGCGTCCTAGCTG
>JAEYXD010000156.1 GCA_023428645.1 Pseudomonadota bacterium | reverse complement strand
CGTATTCGCGCCTGTTTGGTTGCTGACCGATTGCAGAACGCCATCCGTGGGTGGCGTGGTCTACAGCAGCGCGGTCCGCGTGTCTGGGAGCAAGCTCATGCCTCTCGCGTCAGGACTACCTGCGTTGACGTCTCAATTTCATCAATGGAGGCATGCGCGAAGGAGCGCGCTGCTCCCAGTGCGGCAGTAGCATGCTTCGGGTGAGTTGCGGTCCGTATCACCACTGCTTCAATTGCAGGGCGAATCAGAAGATCATCGCAACGAGACAAGGGTGACGTCGTCATGCTTTTCTGTATCCGGCCCCGGTGAGAATGGGCGCATGACAGGTGCAAGCTGTTGGATCCGAGCACTGACGAACTTACGTGGAAAGAGGTGGCCAGGCTGCATAACGCAGGTGCCAGTTTACGAGTAAGAAATGGGCGCGCTGAATCTATCCTTTGCGGCGACCCTTCTCACGCAGACAAGTTCTTGGATGGCATCGTCATTTACAGCATTCCGCTTCGCATGCAGTACAAACGAAGTATTCATGCTATGGAAGCGTGCATCCAATGTCGGCAGCCTTTGACTGTGTTCCGGAAGCTAGCGAAGAACCGCTGGCGCAATCTGGGCTTATTCGTTGTGCGTAGCTCCTCGAGGACTCGCGACTCGGTGCTGTTTGAACTCGTGCAGTCCGAGCCAGGAATCTAATTCCACCCGCGGACGACAGCCTCCGGCGTAGAGCGAGCGCCAAAAAAAGGCTGACACCCTGCCAACACCCGGAGCGGAAACCAGGTGACACCCGGGTGGATCCAACGAAGGAATTTCTTCGGAATTTCAATGGTCGGGGTGACAGGATTTGAACCTGCGACCTATACGTCCCGAACGTAGCGCTCTACCAGGCTGAGCTACACCCCGACGAGGGTGACTGGATCGACACACCCAGATCCACTCTGGGCAACGGTCGCCTAAAACGACCGATCCACGGAAAAATCCGCGAGTTCGCGCAAGGCTTGCTTGTGGGCCGACTCGGGTAGTTCGGCCAAGGCCTCGATGGCGGCAGTCGCCTCCCGCCGTGCGAGGCGCGCAGTGTACGCAAGGCCCCCAGTCGATTCAATTGCAGCTGTGATCCGCGACAAGTCCGCCGTGCTGCCGTGCTCGATCGCCTGCTCGATCACCTGGCGCTGCTCCGCTGATCCATGCGCCAGCGCATATATAAGTGGCAGCGTGGGCTTGCCCTCGGCGAGGTCGTCGCCCAAATTCTTACCCAGCTCCTCACGATTCGCCCGGTAATCCAGCACGTCATCGATCAGCTGAAACGCCGTGCCGAGGTGCTTGCCGTACGCCAGCATCGCCTGCTCGATCGAAGCGGGTGCGCCCGCAAGAATCGCCGCTACCTGCGTGCCCGCCTCGAACAGCTTCGCCGTCTTGCGGTAGATCACGTCGAAATAGCGCTGCTCGGTCGTCTGCGGATCGTGCGCATTCATGAGCTGCAGCACTTCGCCTTCCGCGATCTTGTTGGTCGCGCTGGCCATGACATCCATGATGCGCATGCTGCCGAGGCTGACCATCATCTCGAACGCGCGCGAGTACACGTAATCGCCGACGAGCACGCTCGCCTCGTTGCCCCATACGGAATTCGCGGTGTCCCGGCCGCGGCGCAGCTCGGAACCGTCGACGACATCGTCGTGGAGCAGGGTGGCGGTGTGAATGAACTCGATGATCGCGGCAGCGATCGTGTGTCGCCCGTCATTGCAGCCGCACGCGCGCGCAGCAACGACAGTCACGAGGGGGCGCAATCGCTTGCCGCCGCTCCCCACGATGTATTCCGCGACTTGATTGACGAGGACGACATCGCTCGCGAGATGTTGCCGGATCACCTGATCGACCTCGCGGAGGTCGGCGGCGGCGAGTTGTTTGACGGATTCGAAGGACATGGAAAGCTTGTGCCCGCTAGCGTAGGCCGCGTTCTTTAGGGGCGGAATCTGAGTTGGTGTGATTGTCGTTGCACGGCGCCCGCTACTTTAGCCGATGCGTGAGCGGAGGTGGGTCTGTCGGTTCAGGGATTGCGCGCTTCGAGCCGCTGCGCGAAGTCTCTGAAATGCGTGAAAAAGAGACGCTTCACCGTTATTGCGCAGAATGCGGCCGAACAGTTGCCAGACTGCGTGCCGGTCCGTACACTTCGCGGCCTTTTCCGCTGGGGTCCTCCCGGCTGCTGGAGTTCGTAGGATCATGTACGCCGTAATTGCCACGGGTGGTAAGCAGTATCGCGTGAGCGAAGGCTCGGTTTTGCGGGTCGAGAAGCTCGCCGCCGATGCCGGTGCGAACGTCGAGTTCGACCAGGTGTTGCTCGTCGGTGAGGGCGAGAACGTCAAGATCGGCTCGCCGTACCTGAGCGGTGGGAAGGTCATTGCCACGGTCCAAAGCCACGGCAAGGGCGACAAGGTACGCATCGTCAAATTCCGTCGTCGTAAGCACTACTTGCGCCAGGGCAACCATCGTCAGCCCTACACGGAAATCAAGGTCACGAGCATCGTCGGCGCCTGACGGCCCCGGCACTCCCCAAATCCTAGAGAGAACGCGTCATGGCACACAAAAAGGCTGGCGGCAGTACCAAGAACGGCCGCGATTCAGAGTCGAAACGGCTCGGTATCAAGAAGTTCGGCGGCGAGAACGTCATCGCCGGCAACATCCTCGTCCGGCAGCGCGGCACGGTTTATCGTGCGGGTGACAATGTCGGCACGGGCACGGACTACACGCTGTTCGCGAAGGCGAATGGCAAGGTCCAGTTCCGCAAGAAGGGCGTGTTGCAGCACACGTTCGTCAGCGTCGTTTCAGAGTAAGAGCCCTCCAGGTTCGCAGCAGAAAGCCCCGGCTCGTCCGGGGTTTTTTGTTGGTGAAGCATATAAAGCCATGCGTTTCGTCGACGAAGCAGAAATCAAAGTTCAAGCCGGGCACGGCGGGCGCGGCGCGGTCAGCTTTCGGCGCGAGAAATTCATTCCTTTCGGCGGCCCCGATGGCGGCGACGGCGGCAAGGGCGCGGACATCTACCTGGTCGCGAAGCAGGGCATCAATACGCTCGCGGATTTCCGCTATCACCGTGCGTTTCGTGCGCCGAACGGCCAGCCAGGCTCCGGCAACGACTGCACGGGCGCGGGCGGGGAGGACCTGGAAGTCCCGGTCCCGATCGGCACGGTCGTCGTCGACGTCGACACGCAGGAGCAGTTGGGCGATCTGACCGAGGCAGGGCAGCGGCTGCTCGTGTCCAAGGGCGGTAAAGGCGGTTGGGGCAACGCCCGGTACAAGAGCAGCACGAATCGCACCCCGCGCAAGGCCATGCCTGGCCTGCCGGGAGAAAAGCGCGATCTGCGGCTCGAGCTGAAGGTCATGGCGGACGTCGGTCTGCTGGGACTGCCCAATGCCGGCAAATCGACCCTGATTCGCGCGGTTTCGGCGGCAAAGCCGAAAGTTGCCGACTATCCGTTCACCACCTTGCACCCGAACCTCGGCGTCGTTTCCGTGGGGGTTCACCGCAGTTTCGTGATGGCGGACATCCCGGGCCTGATCGAGGGGGCCGCGGAGGGCGCCGGGCTGGGGATTCGCTTCCTGAAGCATCTTCAGCGTACCCGCGTGCTGCTGCATCTGGTGGATGTCCTGCCGCCGGACCCGGAAGCGGACCCGGTCGAGGATGCCCGCTCGATCATCGCGGAGCTCAAGAAATTCGACGCTGGGCTCGCGAAGAAGGAGCGCTGGCTCGTGTTGAACAAGGTCGACCAGCTCGCCCCGGAAGAGGCCGAGAAGCGCTGCAAGGAGATCGTGCGACGGCTGCGGTGGAAAGGGCCGGTCTACCGGATTTCGGGTCTGGCGCGGGTCGGGACGGACGCGCTGTGCCAGGCCCTCATGACGCGGATCGAAGAGATCGACGCCGACGAGGCCGCGGCAAAGCAGGCATAAAAAAACCGGGCATGGCCCGGTTTTTTTTGCATTCGAAGTACGCGGGGGCGATCAGCTCGCCGCCAGCTCCTTGACGCGGGCGTTCAGCTCGCGCTTGTGGCGGGCCGCCTTGTTGCGGTGGATCAGGCCCTTGTTCACGGCCGAATCGATGATCGGCGTTGCGGCCTTCAGCTTCGCAGCCGCTTCTTCCTTGTTCCCCGCATTCACTGCGGTGACGACGGTCTTGATCGCCGTACGCAGTCGCGACGTGCCAGCCACGTTACGGGCACGGCGTTTGAGGGTCTGGCGAGCGCGCTTTTCGGCTGACTTGATGTTGGCCACGGACAAGGGACTCCAAAAAAGAGGCGCGATTCTGCCGATGTGAAGGCGCCAAGGCAAGAGCGGCCATCACCTCTTGTGCCCGAAAAGGTCGCGCGGGGTTCGGGTGAGGGGAGGTTCAAGCGCTTCTCCCGTACTATGGCCGCCCCATGTCGACCTTCCACCTACCGGCTGAATGAGCCGCGCGTTCTTCCGCAGCACCGCCATCGTCGGTGCGACGACGCTGCTGTCCCGGGTGACGGGGCTCATCCGCGAGATCATTCAGCTCGCGATGATTCCAACGGTCGCGCTCGAGGTCTTCGTCCTCGCGAACCAGATCCCGAATCTGCTCCGCCGCTTGTTCGCCGAAGGGGCGTTTTCACAGGCCTTCGTGCCCGTGGTCGCCGAATATCGCGCCAATCGCACGACGCACGAGGTGCAATCGCTCGTCGACTCGGTCGCGGGGACGCTCGGCCTCGCGCTGTTCGCGCTGACTGGGATCGGCATGCTGGCCGCGCCGGTCATCGTCGTGCTGTGCGCGCCTGGCTTCATCGCGAAGGGCGCGGGCCAATTCGCGCTCGCGACGGAGATGCTGCGCTGGACGCTCCCCTATCTGGTGTTCGTCTCGCTGACCTCCCTCGCCGCCGGCGTGCTGAACAGCTATCACAGGTTCGCGCTGCCGGCGTTCAGCTCCGTGGTGCTGAACGTCACGATCATCGTGTTCGCCGCGTTCGTCTCGCCGCATTTCGCGCGCCCGGTCGTCGCGCTCGCGGTCGGGGTGTTCGTCGGCGGGTTGCTGCAGGTCGCGATGCAGGTTCCCGCGCTCCTGCGTCTGGGGGTGCTGCGCCGGCCGCGCTGGAATCCGCGGCACGAGGGCGTGCGGCGCATCGGCCGGCTGATGGGCCCGGCGATCATCGGCTCGTCGATGGGGCAGCTCAGCATCATGTTGAGCACGGCGATCGCGTCCTTGCTCGCGGATGCGAGCATGACCTGGCTTTATGCGGCCGATCGGCTCGTCGAGTTTCCGCTTGGCGTCTTCAGTATCGCGCTCGCCACGGTGATCCTGCCGAGCCTGTCCGCGCATCACGCGCGCTCGTCGCCCGACGAGTTCGCGGCGACGCTCGCCTGGGCGCTGCGTCTGGTGTGCCTGATCGTCATTCCGGCGGCCGTCGCGCTGTTCGTGCTCGCGGGGCCGCTCACGGTCGTCATCTATCACCACGGGGAATTCACGGCGCTGGACGTCGAGATGACGCGCGTCGCGCTCATGGCCTTCTCGTTCGCCTTGCTCGGCTGGAGCCTGATCAAGGTGCTCGCGCCCGGCTATTACGCCCGGCAGGACACGAAGAGCCCCGTGCGCATCGCGCTGCAAGCCCTGGGGTTGACGATGGGCTTGAACGTGCTCGCGATCGCCGCATTGTTCGCGACGGATCAGCATCAGCTGCCCGGGATGCACGTGCTGCTCGCGCTCACGAACGGCATCGGTGCGCTGTTCAATGCAGCGTGGCTGTATCGGGGCCTGCGCCGCAGCCGGGTGCTGTACGGTGATGCGGGCAACCGCCGCATGCTGGCGCGCATCGTCGCGGCGAGCGGCGTGATGGCGCTGTTCCTGTGGTGGTTTGGCGGGCGGCTCGAGGCGTGGCTGGCGGTCTCGAACGCGCGGCAGGTGCTCTGGCTCACTGCGCTCGTGGCGGGCGGCAGCGGTGTCTATTTCGGGTGCTTGTGGCTGTTCGGCGCACGCGGTGCGCAATTCCGCCTGCAGCCGCCGACGGTCGCGAGAGAGCGCGCCCAGGGGTGACCGGGCTCACCTATAATGCCGCGCTCCCTAACTTGAGGTACGCGGCCGCGATGGATTTCGTGCGGGGCCTACACAATTTGCGCCCACGACATCGTGGTTGCGTGCTGACGATCGGCGCGTTCGACGGCATTCATCTCGGGCATCAGGAGATGATCCGCGTCCTGGGCGAGCGGGCGCGCGAGTATGGATTGCCGGCCGTCGTGGTGTCGTTCGAGCCGACCCCGCGTGAGTATTTCAACCCGGACGCGCCGCCGGGGCGGCTGACGCGATTTCGCGAGCGCTTCGACGCGCTCGCGGCGTACGGTGTGGATCGGTTCGTCTGCCTGCGGTTCGACGAGCGCATGCGGCAGACGCCGCCGGAAGCGTTCGTCGAGCGCCTGCTCGTGCAGGCGCTCGGCATCCGGCACATCGTCGTCGGCCACGATTTTCGCTTCGCGCGCGGCAACGAGGGCAGTATCGAGACGCTGCGCGCGATGGGGCCGGCGAACGGCTTCGAGGTGACCGAAGTGCCGCCGTTCGCAGTGGACGGCGTGCGTGTCAGCAGCTCGCTCATTCGCGAGGTCCTGCTGGCCGGCGACGTGCAGCAGGCGGCGAAGTATCTCGGGCGGCCTTATCGCATTACGGGTAAGGTGATCGCCGGTCAGCGGCTCGGGCGCAAGCTCGGCTATCCGACGGCGAATCTGCGGCTGCAGCGCCGCGCGACCCCGATCGCCGGTATCTTCGCCGTGCGTGTGTCCGGCGCCGGGCTCGTGAATGCGCCGGGCGTCGCGAGCCTCGGCACGCGGCCCGCGGTCAACGGCAAGGAGCTGCTGCTCGAAGCGCACGTCTTCGATTTCAATGGCGATCTGTATCGCCAGCACGTGCACGTGGATTTCATCGCGCGGCTGCGCGACGAGCTGTGGTTCGCGTCGATGGACGAGCTCGTCGAGCAGATGCACCGGGATGCGGCGCAAGCGCGCGCCATCCTGGCCGGCGCTTAGCGATTGTGATTGGTGGTTCGTAACTTGAGCATGGATTACAAACAGACGATCAATCTTCCTCAGACCGACTTCCCGATGAAGGCGGATCTGGCGCGTCGTGAGCCCGACCAGCTGAAGCGCTGGGAGGAGGGCGACCTCTACGGGAAGATTCGCGAGCGTGCGCGCGGCCGCAAGAAGTTCGTGCTGCTCGATGGCCCGCCGTACGCGAACGGCGCGATCCATCTCGGGCACGCGATCAACAAGGTGCTGAAGGACATCGTCGTGAAGTCGCGCTCGCTCGACGGCTGCGACGCGCCGTACGTGCCCGGCTGGGACTGTCACGGCCTGCCGATCGAGCATCAGATCGAAAAGCTGCGCGGCAAGGAGATTCGCAAGCTCGATCCGCGCGCGTTCCGCCAGGCCTGTCGCGAATACGCGATGGAGCAGGTGAACGGCCAGCGCGAGGACTTCAAGCGTCTCGGCGTGCTCGGCGATTGGGATCGTCCTTATCTGACGATGATGCCGAAGTACGAAGCCGAGCAATTGCGCGCGCTCGCGCAGATTCTGCGCAACGGCCACGTCTACAAGGGCCTGAAGCCGGTGCATTGGTGTCTCGACTGCCGCTCGGCGCTGGCGGAAGCGGAAGTCGAATACGAGAACAAGTCCTCGCCCGCGATCGATGTGAAGTTCGCATTCGAGGACACTGCCGAGCTCGCGCGCCGCTTCGGTGTCGCGAGCATCGACAAGCCCGCGAGCGTCGTGATCTGGACGACGACTCCATGGACGCTGCCGGCGAATCAAGCCGTCGCGCTCGGTCCCGAGATTCGCTACGTCCTGGTCGATGTCGGCGCCGAGCTGCTCGTGCTGGCCGAAGACCTGAGCGCCGCCGTGCTCGCGCGTGCCGGCCTCACGGAAGCACAGCGCCTCGGCACCGCGAAGGGCGACCAGCTCGAAGGGTTGCGGCTGCAGCATCCGTTCTACGAGCGCATCGTTCCGGTGATCCTCGGCGATCACGTGACCCTCGAAGCCGGCACGGGCGCAGTGCATACGGCGCCGGGCCACGGCCAGGAAGACTACGTCGTCGGCCTGAAGTACAAGCTGCCGATCGACAATCCCGTCGGCAGCGACGGCCGCTTCGTGATCGGCACGCCGCTGTTCGAAGGCGAGCGCGTGTTCGATGCGAACAAGCACGTGATCGAAGTGCTCGTCGAGCGCGGCCGCTTGCTGAAACAGGAAACGTTGCAGCACAGCTATCCGCACTGCTGGCGTCACAAGACGCCGGTGATCTTCCGCGCGACCGCGCAGTGGTTCATCGGCATGGATCAGGCGGGGCTGCGGACCGCGGCGCTGCGTGAGATCGGCCGGGTGAAGTGGATGCCGGGCTGGGGCGAGAGCCGCATCGGCAACATGATCGCCGATCGTCCCGACTGGTGTATCTCACGCCAGCGCGTGTGGGGCGTGCCGATCGCGCTGTTCACGCATCGCGCGACGGGCGAGCTGCATCCGCGCTCCGCGGAGCTGCTCGACAAGGTCGCGGCGATCGTCGAGAAGGACGGCATCGATGCCTGGGAGACGCTCGACCCCGTGCAGCTGCTCGGCGCGGAAGCACCGGAGTACGAGAAAGTCACGGACATCATGGACGTCTGGTTCGATTCGGGCGTTGGTCATCATGCCGTCAGCAGCATCTACCCGCAGATCACGGCGCCCGCGGATCTGTATCTGGAAGGCTCGGATCAGCATCGCGGCTGGTTCCACAGCTCGCTGCTCACGTCGGTCGCGCTGCACGAGCGCGCGCCGTATCGCGCCGTGCTGACGCACGGATTCACGATCGACGACAAGGGCCGCAAGATGTCGAAGTCGCTCGGCAACGTGATCGTGCCGCAGAAGGTCGTCGGCACCCTCGGCGCCGACGTGCTGCGGCTGTGGATCGCCGCGACCGACTACTCGAACGAGATGAGCTTGTCGGACGAGATCCTGAAGCGCGTCGCCGAGTCCTACCGCCGTATTCGCAATACCGCGCGCTTCCTGCTCG
Source organism: Pseudomonadota bacterium (assembly GCA_023428645.1). GTDB lineage: Bacteria > Pseudomonadota > Gammaproteobacteria > Steroidobacterales > Steroidobacteraceae > Steroidobacter. The sequence goes on along the minus strand of JAEYXD010000156.1, from coordinate 2,014 downwards.
GCAATCTCGACGGCTTCGATCCGACGCGCGATCAAGTCGCGGTCGAGGAGCTGGTCGCCGTCGATCGCTGGGCCCTGAAGCGCACGCTCGAATTGCAGGAAGAGCTGGTCGATGCGTACCGCAACTACCAGTTCCATCTGATCTATCAGAAGGTGCACAACTTCTGCAGCGTCGACATGGGTGGTTTCTATCTCGACGTGCTGAAGGACCGCCTGTACACGACCGGCAAGCAATCCTTGCCGCGCCGCTCGGCGCAGACCGCGATGTACTGGATCATCGAGGCGATGGTGCGTTGGCTCGCGCCGATCCTGTCGTTCACCGCGGACGAGATCTGGCGTTACATGCCGGGAACGCGCGACGAATCCGTGTTTCTGCACACCTGGCTCGAGCTGCCGGTCGGCGCGAACGCGCCGCTCGCGATCGATTGGGACGCCGTGTTCGGGGTTCGTTCGGCGGTCGCGCGCGAGCTCGAGAAGCTGCGCAACAGCGGCGCGATCGGCGGGCCGCTCGATGCGGAAGTCGACCTCTACTGCACGCAGGAGCTCGAGCGTACGCTCGCGATGTTCGGCGACGAGCTGCGGTTTGCGTTCATCACGTCGGAGGCGCGCGTCCACCCGGCAGCCGAACGGCCCGCGAATGCGGTGCCCGCGGAAGAGGGCGAGCGCAATGCAGCGTGGGTCGTCGTGCGGGCGAGCGAGCACGGCAAGTGCGTGCGGTGCTGGCACAAGCGTCCGGATGTCGGCGCCGACCGCGACCATCCGGAATTGTGTGGGCGCTGCGTCACGAACGTCGTGGGACCGGGCGAAACGCGGCGCTGGTCGTGATGGGTAGCAATGGCGCAGGGCGCCGAGCCGAGAGGCACTGATGGCCGATAACGCATTGTCCAAGGTTTGGTTCACGCCGACTCGCGGCGCGAGCAATTGGCTGTGGCTGTCGTTTTTCGTCGTCATCCTCGATCAGGTGACGAAGGCGCTCGTCGTCGGCTCGGTGAAGATGCAGAGCAGCATTCAACTGCTGCCGATTCTCGACATCGTCTATCTCGAGAATCGCGGCGCCGCCTTCAGCATGCTGCACGACGCTGGCGGCTGGCAGCGCTGGTTTTTCATCGCGCTCGCGCTCATCGTGAGCGTCGTGCTGATGCTGTGGCTGCGGAGGATTCGTACTTCCGAGCAGCTCATCCTCGCGATCGGCTTGTCGCTCGTGCTCGGCGGCGCGCTCGGCAACGTCATCGACCGCGTGTGGCATTCCTATGTCATCGACTTCATCTACTTCCACTGGAAGGACTGGTACTTCCCCGCGTTCAACGTGGCCGACACGGCGATCTCGATCGGGGCCGGTTGCTTGCTGATCGATGCCTTTCTCGAAAGCGGCCGCGAGAAGAAGGCGGGCGAGCGGCGCACCGCGAACGACGGACGGTAACTCGATGCAGATCCTTCTCGCCAACCCCCGCGGCTTTTGCGCCGGCGTCGATCGCGCGATCGACATCGTCGAGCGGGCGATCGAGCTGTTCGGCGCGCCGATCTACGTGCGCCACGAAGTCGTGCACAACCGCTACGTCGTCGAGCGGCTGCGCAACCTGGGCGCCGTGTTCGTCGAGGAGCTGCACGAAGTGCCCGACGATGCGACCGTCATCTTCAGCGCGCATGGCGTGTCGCGAGCCGTTCAGGACGAAGCAAAGCGCCGCGCGTTGAAGGTATTCGATGCGACCTGTCCGCTCGTGACGAAGGTGCACATGGAAGTGGCCCGCTACGCGCGCGAGGGCCTGGATGTCGTGCTGATCGGCCACGAGGGTCATCCCGAAGTCGAAGGCACGATGGGGCAGTTCGACACCTCGCACGGCGGGCGCATCCTGCTCGTCGAGACGCCCGAGGATGTCGAACGCATCGACGTGCGCGATCCCGCGCGGCTCGCGTTCGTCACACAAACGACGCTGTCGGTCGACGACACGCAGAGAGTCGTCGATGCGTTGAAGCGGCGTTTTCCGCAGATGTCGAGCCCGCGCAAGGAGGACATC
>JAEYXD010000155.1 GCA_023428645.1 Pseudomonadota bacterium | reverse complement strand
CCGATGGGCACGGGCTCGAGCTGCGCATCGAGCACGTACATTTGCACGTTCGAGATCGGCCGCCCGATGGGAACGCGGCTGCCGACGGCGTCCGCTCGGCATTCCCAGGAAGTCACATCGATCGCGGCCTCGGTCGGGCCGTACAGGTTTGCAAGGCCGGCGTGCGGCAGGCTCTCGTGGAACTTGCGCTGCAAGCTCGCGGGCAACTCTTCACCGCTGCAAATGACGCGTCGAATGCACGCGCACTGTCCGGGCCGCTGCCCTTCGAGGAACACCTGCAGCATCGACGGGACGAAATGCAGCGTCGTGACGCCGGTCTGCTCGATGAGTCGACGCAGGTACTCCGGATCTTGATGGCCGCGCGGACGGGCGACGACGAGGCAAGCACCCGTCATGAGCGTCCAAAAGAACTCCCACGCGGACACGTCGAAGCTGAAGGGCGTCTTCTGCAGCACGCGATCGTCCTGCGTGAGTCCGTATTCTCGCTGCATCCACTGCAGGCGATTCACGAGCGCGCGATGCTCGTTCATTGCGCCCTTTGGCTTGCCCGTGGAGCCCGACGTGTAAATCACATAGGCCAGATGCCGCGAATGCAAGCCCACTGCCGCGGGCTCCAAATCGTCGCGAGGCTCCGAGGCCACTCGAGCCCAATCGGCATCCAGCATCAAGACGCGCGCGCCGTTGGCGGGCAGCATCGCGCGCAGATGCGACTGCGTGAGCAGCACGGTCGGCGCCGCATCCTCGAGCATGTACGCGACGCGCTCCGGCGGATAATCCGGGTCGATGGGCACATACGCGCCCCCCGCCTTCGAGATTCCGAGCAGGCCGACGACGAGCTCGACGCTCCGCTCCACGCAGATTCCCACGAGCCGATCCGGACCGACACCTTCGCGCCGCAAGTGCCGCGCCAGCTGGTTCGCGCGCGCGTTCAACTCCGCGTACGTCAGACAGTGACCGTCGTACCAGACGGCTGGCGCGGCCGGCGTTCGCCGCACTTGTTCCTCGATCAACCCGTGCAGGGTCCGCTCGTGTTCGAACGGCACATGCGTCGCGTTGAACTCTTCGACGATCAGCCGTCGCTCATCGACACTCAGGAGAGGCAGCCTGCTCACGATAGAGCGCGGGGAACGCACGAACGCGTGCAAGACGCTCTCGAAGTACCCGAGCCAGCGTGCGATCGTTGCAGCGTCGAACAGATCGGTCGCATAGTTCATGACGCAATCGATGCCACGCTCTGTTTCGCGCAGGTCCAACAGCACATCGAACTGCGCCGTATGCAGCGGCACCTCTTCGTCGACCATGCGCAGGCCCGGCAGCTCGATCTCCGCGACGGAGGGATTCTGCAACACGATCATCGCCTGGAAGACCGGGCTGTAGCTCAAGCTGCGTACCGGGCGCAGCGCCTCGACGACCTGCTCGAACGGGGCGTCTTGATTCGCATACGCGTCTAGCATCACGTGCTTCACTCGCTGCAGCAGCTCCAGCGCCGTCGGCTCATCGTCGAGCCGCAGGCGCACCGCGAGCGTGTTGACGAAGAAGCCGATGAGGTCCTCGACTTCGGTGCGCCGCCGGTTCGCGATCGGCATGCCGATGACGAGGTCCGTCTGGCCGCTGAGCCGCGACAGCACGACCCACCATGCGGCATAGAGCGTCATCGCCAATGTCGCGTTCGACTGCTGTGACCACCGCCGGAGATCCGCAATCAGACGCTCGTTCAACGACAGGCGCACATCCGCCCCGCGATAGCTTTGCAGCGGCGGTCGCGGTCGGTCGCTCGGCAGCTCGAGCAGCGCCTGCGCGCCTCGCAGATGCGCGCTCCAATACGCAACTTGCCTGGCCACCTGCTCCTGACGTGCAGCCGCGCGCTGCCAATGCGCGTAGTCGGCATATTGAATCGACAGCGGCGGCAAGCGATGTGGCGCGCCGCGGCAGTACGCTGCATACAGCGCGGCCAATTCCCGCCTCAGCACCCCCAACGACCAACCATCGCTCACGATGTGATGCATCGTGATCAACAGGACGTGCTCATCGCCGGCCAACTGCAGGAGTCGCGCCCGCACGAGCGGGCCCGCAGCGAGATCGAATGGCTCGAGCGCTGCTTCCCGCGCCTCGTTCCATACGGACGCCCGATCCGGTGTCGCTCGCAGATCGACAATGCGCAAAGGAATGCGACCGTGGGTCAGGACCCGCTGCACGGGCTCGCCGGACTCGCGCTCGACGAAGATCGTGCGCAGGACCTCGTGGCGTTCGACGATGGTTTGCAGAGCTCCGTTCAATGCCGCGTGGTTCAATTCACCGTACAAGCGCAGCGCGAGCGGCAAGTGGTAGGCGGCGCTGCCGCCTTCCAGCCGATCGATGAACCACAACCTCTGCTGCGACCACGACAGGGGCAGATCGCGATCGCGACCGACAGGCGCGATCGCCGTCTCCGCCTGCGCGGCGCTGCGCAGGCGCGGTACCAACTCCGCAATGGTCGGCTGCTCGAAAAACTCGTGCAGCGGCAGCGCGACCCCGAGCAGCGACTCGATTCTCGCGAGGACCCGGACGGCGAGCAGCGAGTCGCCTCCGAGCGCAAAGAAATCATCCTCCGCCCCGACCTCGGGCAGTCCGAGCACTTCGCGCCAGATCGCCGCGAGCGCCTGCTCCGCAGGGCTGCGTGGTGCTACGTAATGGCCTTCGCGCCGTCGGTCGCGTGCCGCGTGCTGCTCGATCGCTTTGACGAGATCGGGCAAGCGGCCGAGGCGCAGCGCCGCTTCATGCCATCTCGCACTGGCGAGCGTACCCGGCGTGGTCGCGGATGCACGCGGCCCGCTGTCGGCATTCGACTCGGCGACGGCCAGCGCTAGGCCCAAGCTTTGCGCGAATGCTGCCGGCACGATGTAGATTTCCTCGTCGCCGTCCTTGCCCGTGCTCGCTCGAAAGCCGCCGAACGATTCGCGCAAGAACAGCGCCGCCGGCGCGTTGCGCGAAGTGGGCCGGAGCCTCAGCACCACGCTCGACACGCCTTCCTCGCGCGCCAGCCGACCCAGCTCGTTGGCGATGCGGTGCTCGACGGTTCGGCCGAGCACGCGGCAGCTCAGAACCCAGGTGTCGACGTCGAGCGCATCTTCCGTGCGTCGATAGAACAGCGCACCCACCAGCCCGTAATCGCCGAAACGATCGCGCACGTGCACGACGAGGACGCGCAGCTCCCCTGACGCGGCGAGCGCTTCGATCTCGTTCACTCGCCGCCGCAACGTCGTGAGATTGAATTGGTTCGTGCGCTGAACGAGCTCGGCCACGCGCGCGAGATGCGCTGCGCGCAATGGCTCGATTTGGACCGTGAGCTCGAGCGACGCAAGAAAGCCGTCCAAGTCCGTGGCCGCCTGCAATGCCTCGCGGCGCGCGCGATTCTCGCGATACTGAGCCGTCCGGCGCCGCGCCTCGTCCGTGACCTCCAGGCGATCGAAGACCCAGCAATGGCGGACGAACTGCACGAGGTCCTCTTGGGTTTGCGGAACTTGCAGCGCCAACACGGCCGGGCAATGCGCGCGCACCTCGGCGCATTCGAGCGCGCTGTCGTCGAGCAGCACGAAACTATCGAGAGCGAGGCCGAGCTCGTCCGCGAGGCCGCGCAAGTTCGCCGACTTGGATTGCCAGTTCACTCGCGAGCAGATCACGTGCTCTTCCCGCAGCGGCATGTCCGGATGACGCTCGAAAACGGCGGCGACGTCCTCCACGTTGTTCTTGCTGCACAGACACAGCAGGACGCCGCTATCGTGCTGTCGTACGAGCGCGCGCTGCAGCTCCAGATGCGCGGAGGTGAGCTGTATACCCGCGGCGTCGTTCTCGCCGCAGACCCCTTGCCATAGCGTGTTGTCGCAATCGATCGCGATGACTTTCGGCTGCGGCTTGAACAGCGCCGCGGTCCCACGGGCGAGCAACGTCGCCAACGCGACGAAGTATTCCTGCGTGTAGGGGATGTGCGCTATGCGATCGCTACGCTCGTCTTCGTATGTGATACCCGGGTACGAGCGACCCACGTCCGCATGAGTCCAGCAGTATGTTCGCGACAGCTCACTGAGCTGCGCAAGCAGACCTTGTTCCACCTCTGCGACGAGATCCGCATACGACTGCGACAGAGTTGCGCTCGCCGGGCAGAAAAACACGAAGAGCGCGGCTCGATTGCGCTCGCGCAGCCGCTTGATGCCGCTCGCCACCTCGGCTGCGACGCCGCGAAGATGCGTCAGGTTCCGCTCTTGGCTTTCCTGTTGCCGATCGCGAATCCAGTCCTCGGGCCGCAGGAGAATGACGTTGCAACCGCCTGCGTTCCGAGACAGCGCACTGTTCGCGTCGAGCAGCTCGCGCAGCAGCTGTCCGTAGGGTGCGATTTCGAGCCGCACGGGCAGCTCGATGGTCTCCATCCAAAACCGCAACGGCTGCAGCAGTGGATCCGCGGTAAAGGTCGCCGCGATGACGATCGACGGCAGCTGCGCGGCAGCGCTGCGGTCTGTCGGGTCCGCGCTCGCCGACGGTGGGTTGCAGCCGGCTTCGCTGACGGCGTCCTCGTTCATCCGTTTCATCCTGACTCCTCAATCGCTATGCGAGCAGCCGTGCTGGAGACGCATGAGGCTGGAGGCGCTCGCGTCTGCGCTCGTCGGCCAGGCGAGCGCTAGTTGGGACTCGCTGAGTACCAACCGGATCGAGACAGCGGCAATTGAGGATGAGTGCGAGACACACGAACGTTGCTCGTGTTCGCGCCGGCAGCACGTCGCTCCCTTGGCGACACCGTGCATCGAGGAACGTGGAACCAAATGCGAATCAACGACCTGTGCGCGCGCGATCAGCCAAGCACCGCATGAGCGTGGAAGCGCGAGACCGCGAGCCGAACTCGCATGCAGCACGCTACCAGGCAGTGACAGGTATTGATTTCGTCCGAATCAGCGGGCGCGCTGGGCAAGCCCGAAGGCGTGATCTTGCTCGGCGCTCGCGCCGTCGGCCCGCGCCAGGTCGTCCGTCACCGTGCGGCTCGCGCGCCATGCATGCCAGGCAACCCACAGATAGCCGGGCGCGAGCGCCATGAGTGCGTAACGCAGCGAGTCATTGCCGGCCCAAGAGCGGAACGCATCGCTCATGGCGCCGACGATCAAAGGACCAAAGCCCATGCCGATCAAATTCGCGAACAGGTATACGAGCGCGAAGGACATGGCGCGCATGTTCTCGGGCACGAGCGTCTGAATCGTCGCGAACAGCGGACCGTTCAACGTCGTCTGCAGCGTGTAGGCGAGCGCGAGGCACACAAAACTCCAGCGGTAATCAGGCGCGAGGTAGACACCCGCGGCGAACCCTCCCGAAACGAGTACGGCGGCGGCCATGCCTCGCAGCTGCAGCGCTTCATTGCCCGCGGCATGACGAGTCGCAAGCTCGCCCCCGAGATACGCGCCGATCAGTGCTGCGAACGCGAAGCTCGCAGTGAGCCACGAGCCGACCTCGCCCGTCGTCAAACCGTGACTACGAATGAAGAACGTCGGCTGCCATTGCAGCATGCCGTACGTGAAAAAGAACGAGACGGAGAGGCACAGCAGTAAGTGACGAAATGTGCGGCTCGCCCAGAGTGTCGCAAGCACAGCGCCGAGCGGTGGCGCTGCGGGTGCCGTCGGGGACGCAGCAGCCTCGCCTGCGCCGAGTGCGCGCCGTTGGTCGCGACGCGGCTCCTTCAACGTAAACCACGCCAGTGGCGCGAGCACGAACCCCGGTGCGGCGATGAGCGCGAACGTGACGCGCCAGCCGTACAGCTCGTTGAGCCAACCGGCAGAGAAGTACGCGATCACGCCGGCAATGCCGCCGCCCATGCCGTAGATTGCTGTCGCTCGCGGCCGCTCGGCGCGAGCGAAATACGCTGCGATCAACGCAAAGGCGGGAGGAATGCATCCGGCCTCGCCGACGGCCACCGCGATGCGGATCGACAGCAAGCCGGTGAAGCTCGTCGCGAACCCGCACAACACGACCGCGATCGTCCAGAGCAACGTCGTTGCGGTGATGATGACGACGCGATCCCCCCGATCGGCCCAGCGTGCGATGGGTATGCCCATCACGGAATAGAACAGCGCGAACGCGATGCCGCTCAACACACCGAGCTGCGTATCGGTGAGCTGCAGATCGACCTTGATGTCCTGAAGCAGAACGCCCAGTGCGAGCCGGTCGACGTAGTTGAAGACGAGAATGGCGGTGAGCAGCGCGAGCAAGTAATTCTTGTGAACGGCGCTCAGCATGTTTTCCGTCTTCGCGTCCATCAGCCAGGGTAGCCCCATAGATCTGTAGGACACGTCACCCGTCCGTCGCGATAACGAACCGTGGGCTCCCGGTCGTTGCGCAGAAAAACCGGCCCGTCCAGATCCACGATCTGGCAGAACTGTCCGAGCAGCGCTGCGGGTGCCATTGCGAGCGACGTACCGAGCATGTTGCCGACCATGAGACCGAGACCCAGCTCGCGCGCAGCCCGCGCCATCGCGAGACCCTCGGTCAGGCCACCGCACTTGTCCAGCTTGATGTTGATGATGTCGACCTTGCCGACCAGCGCAGGGAGATCGCCAAGGTGCTGGACGCTCTCGTCCGCCGCAATCGGGATGGGCGAACGCAAGCCGGCGAGCGCGGCTTCCTCGCCCCTTCGAAACGGCTGCTCGATCAACTCGACTCGCATCTCGATGAGAACCGGCATGAGACGCTCGAGCGCATCGCGATCGAACCCCTGATTCGCATCGACACCGAGCCAAACGCGTGGGCAAGCGGCACGAACCGCTCGAACGCGGTCTTCATCGATGCGCTCGCCGGTGAGCTTCAACTTGATGGCCCGCGCATTCGCGTAACCGCGCGCCGTGGCGGCCATCTTTTCCGGCGAGCCGGCACCGCAGGTGAACGTCGTCAACATCGGCCCGGGCTCCTCAAGGCCCGCAAGCTGCCACACGGGCTGCCCGCACAGCTTTGCTTCGAGATCCCACCACGCACAATCGAGCGCGTTGCGTGCGCCGCCCGGGGGCAGCAACTGCTGCAAGGAGCCGCGATCGACGCCCGCCTCCACGGATGCGCGTGCCTGCCCCAATTGCTGCAACATCCGCGGCACGTCATCGCCAAGATAGTAGACCCCCGCGGCCTCTGCCCGACCCGTGCAACCGTCGTGCTCGAGCGTGACGACGACGACGTCAACGCCCGTCATTGTGTAGCCCGTAATGTGGAACGGCTCGGCGAACAACCAGTTCTCGGCGACGGCCTGCAGTTTCATAGGCCCGCAATCTGGTTCAGCTTGCGCCAGTTCGCTACGAACGGACTGTCCTGAGCGCGTTGCGGCGGCCCGACCCGTCGCAGCCACGTGCGCTCGAGCTCGAGGGCTTCGCGCCAGCAATCGGCGACGACACGCCTGCGCTCGAGCGCATCGCCTTGCGCGAGCACACGTTCGATCCGCGTTCGAAACCGCGTCTCGAGCGCGTCGCGCTCCTGCCGGATCGCGCTCAGAAATTCACCGAAGTCGCTCATCAGCGCGGCTCGATGCAGCCGCTCGTGACGCCACCACAACGTGGCCTCATCGAACCGATCCGTCGGCGGAGGGCCATGCTCCGGCAGCGGCACGCCCAACAGCGCCGGTTTGAAAATCGAGATGCATGGCGCCGCCGTCCCCGTCACCCAATGAATCGCCCATTGCGGGCGCATCTCCGACACCAGCGACGCCGTCGTTTGCCCAGGTCGGTCGGCGGCGGCATGCATGCAGATCGTGCGCTGCGCGAGACACTCTTCACTCCACGCGAGCTGCAGGCGATCGCCATGCCCGTGACTGCGCAAGATGCTCATCATGTCGGATGCATCCAGCCGTCCGCGCCGTGCCGCCAGAAGCGCTGTGGTGCACGCCCGACGTGCACCGGCATTGCCGATGTGCTCACGATTCGGATCCGCGATGAGCGCCGCGCAATCGAGCCGCGAATCTGTCGTCGCCGCGAACGATTCGATCAGCGCGTCGAACCCGACGCTTGATCGGTGCGGACGGCGGATGCTGTAGGCATTGGAGATCGCGCGCACGCCGGTGACGCGTTCGACCATCCAATCGCGGCCGACCGTTTCCAGCACGTATGCGTCCTTGGCGTCGGCGATCATGAAGCTGTTGTTGTAGTAGGCCGGTGTCAGATGGCCGCAATTGCCGCCCTGACCATGGCGTTCCAGCAATGCCGTGATGATATCGACGGCCTCGGCCGCCGAGCTGCTGCGCTCGAGCCCCAGGCGCAGGAGATCCATGCCGACGAGCGCGGGGTCTCGAGGCGCGCCGCTGCGCGCATGAACACCCTCGTTGCCGATCACGACGCCATGTTCGTTGGCGCCCATCTCGGCGCCCCAGATCCAGAACGGGCGCGACAACAACACGGCATACGTCTCGTCCACCTGAGGAACGCTCGTGTACGTGCATGCTACCTTCGCGCCGCGCGCATGCCGTTGCCGCGGAACAGACTCCAACAATTGCGCTTCATTGCACTGTCGGTCGCTGTTCTTGCCGAACAGCATGCCGCCCTCGGCACTACTCTCGGGTGTCGCGACGATCGTGTCACACATCGTGAGCGGATCCGCAGAGAGGCACATACAGCGCGCTCGGGCGCTCGACGTCGTGGTACAGGCGCACGGTCACGACGCGCGCATCGTCGATGCTCTCACGCGCGACGCAGCCGCCCGCGTTGTAGTTTCTTTCGCTGTAGATCGAGCTGACCGGACCGATCACCAAACGCAGCCGGCTGCGTTTCGCAAGCCGACGCGCCACGAACATGAACTGCGCGAAGTCGTAACGCAGCGGCTCGCGGGTCGTGACGAGATTGGGCGTGCGCAGGCCCGACCGATAGCGGGCCCGCATCGAATCGACCGACAACAGGACGGCGCTGCCGTCCACGGCGACTTCGTAAACCCAGGCCCGGAAGTCAGTATCCGGCTGATCGATCGACAACCAGATCGATAGCCTGAAGAATCCCGCGACTTCGACTTCGGTCGCGAACGGCTCGCTGTGATACACGAGCTGCCGGCCCACGGCAGCGTAGTGCATTCGCTGGTCGGCTCGGTGCTCCGGATCCACGGTGCTTTCGAGCTCGGCGAGCGCAATGTCGCGCGGATCGTAGGTGTAGTGATCGGGGCCGCTCGAGCCAGGTGCTCGCAAGAGCGAGCCCGACTGCAGCACGTCGGTCGGGTTCGTGGCCGAGTGAAGGTACAGCGGCAAGCGAGAAACGGTGATGTCGTCGAGGCTGTCGGCGTATCGCCAGTCATCGGCGCCCATCATGTAATAGGCGACGTTCTTTTTGAGGAACGCGGGCTTTGCCCCGCCGAGCATGACCCAGCGATACCAGTCGAGATGCAACCGGGGCATGTCGATCATGCTTGCGGCGCCGACTTCGAGACCGCAAAACGCGCGCTGCGGGACGCGCGTACCGCTGTGATCCCATGGCCCGATGACGAGGTAATGCTGGGATCGTGCAGCAGCGGCGCTCTGCACATGATTTCGATAGTGCGTCAAGGCGCCGAGTTGGTCGCCATCGTAGCTGCCGGTGATCGTCAGGATCGGGAACGACAGCCGTGCGTACTGCTCCGCGGTGGGGTTGTAGCTATCCCAATAACTGTCGAGCTGCGGATGCGCCGTCCATTCTTCGAACACCGCCGATGGATGACCAAGCTGACGATCCAGCGCAATAAACGGGGCGCCGGACTCGAACCACCGACGGAACAGCGCGCCCCAGTAGCGCTCGCTGTTCCAGAACATCTTGTCTTGCGACGTGCGCCCGGCGACGAGTGTCAGCCACTGCATCCAATAGGGCGCCGCGATGTTGTTACGAATCGGAAAGTCGATCCCGACATAGGGCGACGCGACCGGGACGATCGTCGCCAGATGCGGGGGCGCTTGCGCCGCCGCGGCCCATTGCGCGTAGCCCCCGTAGGAGCCACCCCACATCGAGACTTGCCTGTTGCAATACGGCTGATGCGCCAGCCATTCGACGATGTCGAATGCATCGTTGCCCTCGTTGATCAACGGCCGGAAACTGCCCTCGGAATTGCCGCGTCCGCGCACATCGATGGTCAGGAACGGGAACCCATGCGCCGCGAAATACAGCCCGATGTCGTGGTACGTCTGCCCGATGTAAGGCGTCAGCGTGAACAGCGCCGGCATGGAGGTGGCTTGTGTCGGCGGCAGATACAGGGTCCCATTCAAGTGGATGCCGTCGCGCAGTGGAATTCGCACACCCCACTGCATGCGCACACCCGCGACGGCAGGATCGATGCACTGTTCGCTGCTCATCCTCGTGTCCTGCTCGTTCCTTCGATGTTGTGTTACGGGGGCGCGATCACGACGCGACAGATGCCGACACCAAGCAGGCGGGTTGCTCCACCCGCTCGCGAAACGCTCCCAGGAACTTCGCTGCGATCGCCCCGTCGAGCGCGCGATGATCGACCGAGAGCGTCGCGCGCATGACCGTCGCCACACGTGTCGCCCCCTCGCGAGTTCCGAGCGCACGCGGCGCCGCTCGCCCGATCGCGAGGATCGCGCATTGAGGCGGATTGATGATGGCGTCGAACTCGTCGACTCCATACATCCCCAGATTGGAAATGCTGAACGAACCGCCGGCGATCTCGTGCATTCGCAATTCGTTGCGCGCGGCACGAGCCGCCAACGACAGCACATCGCGCGCGATCTCCCAGACGGGCTTTCGCTCCGCGGAGCGCACGATTGGCGTCGCAAGCCCCCCGTCCGCGAGCGCCGTCACGACCGAGATATCCGCCGCTGCGTACTGGTGAATCTCATCGTTGACGAACTGAATATTCACCGCGGGCACGTCCATCAGTGCGGCGGCACACGCCTTGAGGATCAAGTCGTTCAACGAGACTTCGTACTCCGGCCCACGCGCACGCAATTCCTTGCGAAGCTGCAGCAGCGCATCCATCTCGACATCCATGCCGACGCGGAAATGCGGAATGGCACGGCTGGCCTCGACCATCCGCGTGGCGATGATTTTGCGCAGCGGCGACAGTGGCGTGACCGAGTACGCGTTGGTCATTCACGTTCCTCGATGATCGCGATCTCGGTGTTGACCGGTGCGCTCTCGCCCGCGGCCAGCAGTATCTTCACGAGCGTGCCGCTCACCGGCGCTTCGACTTCTTGGGTCGCCTTGGCCGTCTCGATCTCGACCAGCGGCTCTCCCTGGTCGATGTGCTCACGCTCGTTCTTCAACCAACGAGTAATCGTGCCCTCTTCGATCCCCATACCCCATTTGGGCAGCACCACTTTGGTCACCATATGTTGCTCCGCCACTTTGGTCCTTCACAGAAGTCGTCTGATGGCTGCCACGATCTGATCCCGCGTCGGATAAATGGCCTGCTCGAGCACGGGGCTGAACGGCACGTGCACATCGGGCGCGGTCAAGCGCGCAATGGGCCGGCGCAGTGCATCGAATGCCTGTTCCACCACGATCGCGGCAATCTCCGCAGCTGCTCCCGCGATCCGATGCGCGTTCTCCACGAGCACGAGCCGGCCGGTCTTGGCGACCGACTCGAGAATCGTTGCTGTATCGAGCGGCTTGAGCGTGCGCGGATCGATGACCTCGACCGAGATTCCTTCCTGCTCCAGGATCTTCGCCGCCTCGAGCGCGGGACGCATCGCGCCTGCGATCGCGACGAGCGTCACGTGCTCACCCGGGCGCTTGATGTCGGCCTTGCCGAGCGGTACGACGCTCTCGGGATCCGTCGATACGGGACCTTTGAGCGGCCAAAGCTTCGTATCCTCGAACACGATGACCGGATCGTCATCACGGATGGCTGCCTTCAACAAGCCTTTCATATCCGCGGGATTCGAGGGACAGACGAGCTTCAAGCCGGGCATGTTCATGAACATCGGGTACGGGCGATCAGAGTGCTGCGCGGCAATCGATGTGCCGTAGTACATGCAGCAGCGGAACACGATCGGCACTTGGACCTGACCGCCCGTCATGTAACGCAGCTTCGCCGCCTGGTTGAGGATTGGATCGGCAGCGAGGTACATGAAGCTGGCGATGCTCAAATCCACGATCGGCCGCAGGCCGGAAAGCGCAGCGCCGATGCCCACGCCCGTGAAACTCGTCTCGGAGATCGGCATGCTCCAGATGCGGCGGGCGCCGAAACGCTCGACAAGCTTGCCGCCGCCGTACACGGCAATGTCCTCGCCCATCATGATGACTCGCTCGTCGCGCTCGATCTCCTCGATCTGCGCCTGGACGATCGCCTCCATGAAGGTGATCTGCCGAAAACCTTCCGTACCTGCGACTGCCACTGCCATGGTTGTAACCGTTGCTTAAGCCGACGCGCCCAACTGCGGCGGATAGTTGATCGGGTTGCTGAACATGTAGTCGTAGAGCGAGCTCGGGTCTGGAAATGGACTCGCGTCAGCGTAGGCAATGGCCGCTTCGACTTGAGCCGCAACCTCTTGCTCGACGGCTCGCAACTCATCTTCTTCCCATCCTCGCGCTCTCAGCGCACGCTGAAACAGCACGAGCGGATCGCGCTCAGTCTTGTATTCCTCGATTTCCGCCGCCGACCGATACGGCTCGCCAGGAATGAGCAGACCGACGTTGTGCTCGTCGAATCGGTAGGTCTTCGCTTCGATCAGCGTCGGGCCGTCGCCCGCCCGCGCGCGCGTCACCGCCGCCGACGTTGCAGCAAACACGTGCTCGACGTCCTGCCCGTTCACCACGACACCTGGCATGCCATACCCGTCAGCGCGCTTCGCGATGTTCGGCTGACCATGACTGCGCGCGACCGAGGTCGTGATCGCATAGCCGTTGTTCTCGCACAGATAGATGACCGGCAGCTTCCACAGGGACGCCATGTTCAGCGACTCGTGAAACGTTCCCTGATTCACCGCCCCATCACCGAAGAAGCAGAGGCTCACTCGATCGGTGCCGAGGACTTTCGCACTCAGACCACAGCCGGTCGCCAAGGGAATGCCGCCGCCCACGATCGCTGATTCGCCGATGATGCCGACGCTGTTGTCGGCCAGATGCATCGAGCCGCCTCGCCCCTTGCAGATGCCCGTCGACTTGCCCATCAACTCGGCCATCAGCGCTCTCAAATCCGCGCCTTTGCCGATTGGATGACCATGCGAGCGATGCGTGCCGGTCATCGCATCGTCGTCACGCAATGCAATGCATGCACCAACGACCGTTGCCTCCTGGCCTATGCTGGCGTGAAACGCACCGGGGATCTTGCCGCTCTTGAACAGGCGCGTTCCCTCTTCTTCGAACTTCCGAATCCGCCACATCCGGCGCAACGCTTCGCGCGCTTGATCTCTGCTGAACAGCATCGATTCTCCTTGTCTGTCGCCCGCTCACCTTCGATGCGGACTCGTTGAGTCCGGTCGCGGCGGTGGGCTTTCGTTCATGCGTGATTGAACCAAGTCAGCTGGCGACGCAAGTAACTCTCCATGCCGGCCAATCCTCCTTCCACACCGATACCGGATTCGCCTGCCGGCTCGGAGGACATCGCGTGGCCGGCGCCCTCGCCGACGGGTGCGCAGGCATTGATGATCACGGACGAACGAATCTCGTTCGTCATCCGCATTCCGGTTGCCAGACTGGCTGTCCACACGTACGCGATGAGGCCGTAGGGAGTGTCATTCGCGAGGCGCGCGGCCTCGGCTTCATCATCGAAGCAAGTGGCCGACAACACCGGCCCGAAAATTTCTTCCTGAGCGATGGCCGCGCGAGGGGCCACGCGCCGAAAGAGCGTAGGCTCGACGAAGAAGCCTCCTGACTCCTGCAGGATGCGTCGTCCACCAGTCACGAGTTCGGCGCCGTCCGACGCGGCCCTGTCAATGTACCTCATGACGCGCGCACACTGTTTGGCCGACACCAACGGCCCGAAGGTGGTGTTGGGATCGACCGCGTTTCCCACGACGACACGCTGCAACCGCGCTGCGACTTTATCGAGGAGTGCTGCCTCGATGTGCCGCTGGACGAGCAACCGGGACCCGACACTGCAGACTTGCCCTTGATTCGTCACCAGCCCGCGGGCAATCGTCTCGGCCGCGGCATCAAGGTCGACACCGTCTCCGAACACGATCTGCGGGGACTTTCCCCCACATTCGGTCGCTACGACTTTCATATTGGACTGGCCTGCATACTGCAGCATCGATTTGCCAACCTCGGTGGATCCGGTGAACGCCACCATGTCGACGTCGCCGTGCAGGGCGAGCGCGCGTCCGACCGAAAGGCCGAACCCAGGCACCATATTGAGAGCACCGGGAGGAATGCCGGCATCCACCGCAAGCTGCATCAAGCGCAAGGCGCTTCGGGATGACAGCTCGGAGGGTTTCAAGACGACGCTATTGCCAGCCGCGAGCGCCGGAGCAATCTTGAGGACAGCGTTGAAGGTGGGAAAATTCCAGGGCACGATCGCGGCCACGACACCGCGTGGAACGCGCCGTTGCGCCACGAATGCCCTGCGATCGCTGGTGTAGACGTCGCCGGCGACTTTGTCGATCGCTTCGGCATAGAACCTCATTAGTCCTGCAGCCGCAGCCGCATTGCAAAACGCCTCCTTGACGGGCTTGCCCATATCGCCGGCGTCGAGCGTATCCAGCGCACGCGCATGCGCGGCGATCGAATCGGCAAAGCGGAGCAGCGTGGCTTTCTTGTGCGACGGCGGTAAATGCCTCCAACGACCGTCTTCGAAAGCTCGACGAGCCGACCGCACCGCCTCATTGACGTCCGCGTCTGATCCCGCGGGAATCGAGTAGCAGCAGCGTCCGGTGGAGGGGTCGATTACGTCGACGACTTGCTCGCTCGCAGAAGCGAGCGGCTCACCGTTCGAGAACAGCGACACTGCACGTGAATCGAGTTGCGTAGTCGTCATCTACCGATAGAGGACAGTCAGGTGGTGCAGCGCGATATCGGAGCGCTTCGACATCCGCTCAGATCATGCTGCCGGACCCGACCCCGGCAATTTGCGCTGCTACTATTTCCGGTAGATCGCCTGACTCGAGCAACTGATCCCGTACCAGTGTGGAAAGGCAGTCGGCGCGAAGTTCCCGCTGCTCGGCGAAACCACTGTCACGTCCGCCGACCACGTCGCGTTCGGACGTCGGGGATCGTGAATGGCTGCGCGCTGCGCGTCGGCAGCGGACGCCCACACTCGAAAGCGCGCACTTCACGCTCCGTGATTTTGTAAACGTTCTGAATGCTCTTCAGCAACTCGGCTCGTTTGCCGCCGCTCATTGCGAGTTGATCTTCGTCGAGTTGATCCTACGAGTGCCAAAGCGGCCCTTGAGTTGCCGCCAAATTGCTCCGATCACCGTTCGACGAGAGTGAGATCAAGCGCGATGAAAAGCAGCTTGGAACGAATCATGAGGAATCTGCGAGTCGTGCGGCTCGGAATCTGCACGCGGCGGCCTCTCCGCATGAAATCTCGACCATACTGATCGCACGCCGCACGGGGGGAGACGCGCGATCTCACAAAGACACGTTGCAGGCGAGCGCGTCGTCTCGAATACTCTCTATTGTGATCGGAGTGCATGACGTCCAAACCCTCCATGGCGCGCCTCCTGCTGAAAGGCAGCAGCGAAGAATTGCCAGGGCATCCGAAGTCGATGGCTATTCAGCATTTCGAGGCGCACACTGATTCCCCATCAGTCAAGCGAGCGCCAAGTGTCCAAAACCATCTTCACGGTGCGCTCTTCCGGCGTCTTGTCTGCTGTACTCCTGACGGCCCTTCTAGGCACTGGTGATGCGCGCGGCGCGCCCGCTGAGTCAAGCGCCCTGCCTGCAGGCGCGATCGCAAGCAAATACGGCTCGGGCTGGGACTGCAAGCGCGGCTTCATCATGCAAGCCGGTGCCTGCGTTGCCATTTCAGTTCCGAGCAATGCAACGCTCGACACTTATGGGAATCGGTGGAGCTGTGACCGCGGGTATGCGCGCACTCGCGACACGTGCACGGCGGTCGTCATACCCGCGCACGCCTACGCAGACCACATGGCGACTCGCGGCTGGGAGTGCGAACGCGGCTATCGCGAGGCAAACGAGCGCTGCAACGCGATTGCCGTTCCCGCTCACGGCTTCTTGACCGGCGCATCGTACGGCGTTGGCTGGGATTGCGAGCGCGGCTTCAAGCGCGTAGGCGAGACATGCGCCGCCGTACATGTTCCACAGCACGGGTATCTCACCGCCAGGGGCGATGACTACGAATGCGCGCGTGGCTTCGCGCGCAGTCCAGATGGATGTGCTCGAATCCAAGTACCGGCGAATGCCTATTTGGATTCTGCCGGAGTGCGCTGGCGATGCGACCGGGGCTTCAAGGAAATCGCCGGAGAGTGCCGCGTATTCCAGATCCCGACCAATGCGCATATTGCTTATGGCGGAAGCGAGTGGCAGTGCGATTCAGGATTCCGCAAGCAGGGCGAAGCGTGCGTTCTCGAGTAGCACATTGACGCCGGTTCGGTTGACGTGTTCTCGCGCTGACCGGGACTCATTCGACGGCCTTGCTCATGATCGAAGACATCGCGGCCTCGAGCGACGATTCGATGGCCGGTCGCATTAAACCCGAGCGGAGAGCCCTCCGGGGGCGTATAGTGACCTTGGCTCGCGATCCTTCTATTTATTTTTCTGTGGCCCTCCTGCTGCCTTCAGGCACAGCCTCCCGGCCGATCTAACTAAACCGATTGCTCTCGAACCAGGGAGATGGCTGAAAAGGCCATCCAATTCACGCGCTCGAGGCTCGATTCTGGGCCGGGCGCTCATCATGAGTGAGCAACAGGTATGAGTAAGATTTACGTGGGCAACCTGCCCTTTTCTGCGGACGAAGGCGCGGTTCGGGCGTTGTTTTCTCAACACGGCACCGTCGATTCCGTATCCCTGATCATGGATCGCGACACCGGCCGCCCACGCGGGTTCGGTTTCGTCGAAATGCCTCGGGCAGACGCGGATCGTGCGATCCAGAGCCTCAATGGCCAGGATATGAATGGCCGTGCGCTGAAGATCAACGAAGCGCAGGACAAGCCTCGCAGTAGCGGTGGCAGTGGCGGACAGCGTCGCTGGTAACAACTCGTGGTGCCACGCATGGCAAATGCGTGGCACCCAGGGAGATTCGTATGTATTACAAACCCGTCGAAGACATATTCCCGTCTACTGCTTCTGGCGCGCAAGATCGGCGCGCAGCAGCCGAGCGCGAGAGCGGCGAACGTGCAGCGTTGAGGCAGTCACGCATCGAGCGTCAGTCCTCGCCAGAACTGTCTGCGTTGGAGCGGATCGATCACTGGGAACGCTTCCACGGCCTGCGCCTGCCGGCAGATCCGATGCACCGACTCTTGAGTGTCGTCGCGACCGACACGGCGCTCCCGATCGAGGATATTCGTGCCGAACAGGCGCGTCGGAAAGGCGGAACGGTGACCCCGTGAGCGATAGGCCGACAAGCGAGCGGCCAATCGAAACAGGCTTTCACCTCGACTCGGTCGTAGCGATCGCGGATCCAACCGGCACAGGGGCATCTTGGTTTCGATACGTGATCTCACAAGGCGCGACAGGCGAGAACGCGATCACGGGAACCAAGAGCGGCACCCGCACGGAGGTACAGCTGCAAGTGCAGCAAATGTTGATTCGCTTGAACGAGCGCTTCGGCAAGCTGCAAGGAAGAAGGCAATAGCAGAGCGTGTCGGCGCCGAGTCGCCGCCACTGCCGCCTCCCAGGCTCATCATTCCGCTCGGCGCGCATCCTCGTGCGATGAGATGCGATCGAGCTGCGCCTGCGCCTCCACGATCGATGCCGACGTGGGATCGTCATACGCGCGGCGCGCGACGAGGGCCTTCTGCGCCC
Organism: Pseudomonadota bacterium; assembly: GCA_023428645.1. Classification (GTDB taxonomy): domain Bacteria; phylum Pseudomonadota; class Gammaproteobacteria; order Steroidobacterales; family Steroidobacteraceae; genus Steroidobacter. Next base: position 40,984 of record JAEYXD010000155.1, on the reverse strand, counting down.
ACTCGCGGGCGGCCGTGGCCTGCCCCGACTCGCGCAATACCTCGCTGTGCACCAACCAGATCTGCGGCCCCATCCGCACATCGCGAAACCCACTGATCTCGCCCCACATCTCGATCGCGCGTGTCGAGGCGCTCGCCGCGGCCTTACGGTCGCCGTGATGGAGCGCGACGCGCGCAAGGTCCGCGTACGTGAGGGCCACATGAGACAGCTTGCGACCGTCCGCCTGACGCAGTACTTCGTCGAACTCTGCACGGGCGGCGTCGACGTCGCCCCGCTCCAGCAGGAAACGACCCCAGCGCTCGCGGATCGCGAGCACGGGGTGCGCGCCTGGCGCGCTGGCCGCAACGCGCTGATCGAGCGAGCTCTTGAGGACGCGCGCCGCATCCGCGGTTCGCCCGACCCGGTCGTACGCATCACCGAGCGTCGCGCGCACGCGCGGCAGCTGGAAATCGTACATCCGCGTCGTCTGGTAGAGCTGCTCGGCCGCCTCGAGCAGCGGGATGGCCTCGAGCACGCGCCCTTCCGCGACGAGACACGACGCATACCACTCGCGCGCTTCCACCGCGTCGTGATGCATCGAATCCGGCGGAATTTCCGCGAGCAGTTTGGTGAACAACTCGGATGCACGTTCGAGATTGCCGCCGAGATGCGCGCTGCGTGCACGCATGGCGGCCGGCACCCAGGCGCGATGGTCACTCTCGCCGTACGTTCGGCGCGTGATCTCCGCGGCGCGGCCATAGGCTCGATCGGCGGCCTCGAAATCGCCCATGTACTGGGCCATCAAACCGAGGTTGCCGTGGATCGTCGCCAACTCGGCATCGTTGCGATCCTCGACGACTCGAGAGAGCTCGATCGCTTCCTCGAAATAGCGCCGCGCGGGCGCGAGCTCGAGCCGATTGCTGTATGACGTGCCGAGATCCGCCGCCGCCGTGACGCGCGCATGATTCGTCGGCGCCACGGCCGCGAACAATTCGATCGCGCGATTGAATGCGACTCGCTGCTCCTGTACGCGCGCCGAGTCATCGAACAGCGCTTGCGCGCGGGTGAGCCACCAATACGCACGCAACTCGGAGCGCTCGAGTCCCGCCTCGCGGATGAGTACATCGATGGTATCGAGCTGCCGCAGAGCGGCCGCGCTGTCGAGGCGGTCTTTCGTCACGATCGCTTCGTCGAGCAGCGCGGCGATGACGATCGGATGCCGATCGCCATAGTGCTGCCGTGCTCTCGCGAGATACCGCCGCTGCAGACTTTCGTAGCGCGTCTCCTCGCCGAGCTCGCGGAAGATCTCCGCCGCCACGCCGAAGAGCTCGATCTGAGTCTCTGGATCGTCGGCGAACTCGCGATCGATGCGCGCGACGCTCGCGTCCAACAGCTCGCGCGCCGTGATCTCGCCGCGCGGCTTGTCGCGCGCGATGCGCGGATCGCTGGCCTTGAAGATGTCGATCAGGAACTCCTTCGCCGCCGTCGCGCGCGCCGCTTCACGCGCGGCTCGTTCGGCCTGCCATGCGACGCCCGCGAGCCCGCCCGCGAGCGCGACGATGACGACGGCCGTCGCCGCGATGGGTATCCAGTGTCGGCGCACGAATTTCCGTGCGACGTAGGCGCGTGCGCCAGCCAGCGCCTGCACGGGCTCGCTGCGCAGATGCCGGCGCACGTCGTCGGCGAACGTGCGCGCATCCATGTAGCGGGATGCGGCGTCGGTGCGCAGCGCCTTCGCGACGATCGCATCGAGATCGCCGCGCAGCTCCGCCGCGAACGGAGTCGTCGCCACCTTGCTGGGCGCCGCGGGCGGCAGGCCGCCGATCACGCGCATCAGCGCCGCACCGAGCGGCGCACGCTCGATCGGCCAAGGCAGGCGGCCTGACAGCAGCTGATACAGCGTGACGCCCAAAGCGAACACGTCCGTCGCCGTCGTGATCGCGCCGCCGTCGAGCTGCTCGGGCGCCGCATACGCGGGAGACAGCAGCGCCGTCTGCGTCGCATCGGCGCGCGGCTCGCGCGCGAGCAGTTTCGCGATACCGAAATCGAGCAGCTTCACGCGTCCCGACTCGGTCACGAAGATGTTGCTCGGCTTCAGGTCGCGATGCACGACGAGATGCGCGTGCGCGAACGCGACGGCATCGCAGATTTGCAGGAACAGCGCGAGGCGTCGTTCGAGCCCGGCGTGCGAGCGATCGCACCATGACAGCAAGTCCTCGCCGTCGACGTATTCCATCGCCATCCACGGCCAGCCCTCCGCGGTGATGCCGCCGTCGTACAGCCGCGCGATACCGGGGTGCTCGAGGCGCGCGAGGATCTGGCGTTCCGCCTTGAATCTTTCCAGCGCCGCGCCCGGCCCCGGAAACATCAGCTTCAGCGCGACGCGCTGCTCGAAGTCGCCGTGCGTGCGCTGCGCGAGCCACACCTCGCCCATACCGCCTGCGCCCAGCCGCTTCGTGAGTGTGTAAGCACCGATGACTCGGCCGGCGGCCGCGAGCGAGCCGTGGCTTTCGAGCGCCTCGTTCGTGCGCAGCGCTGGACGCTCCAGGAAGCCATCCGCTCGAGCCGCCGCGGCGAGCAAGGCGAGCAGTCGAGCCTGCCGAACGGGGTCCGCGCAAGCGCGGCGCGCGAACGCCTCACGCTCCTCGGGCGCGAGATCGAGCGCCGCATCCAACAATGCTTCGATACTCACGTCGTCCGACACGCTCAGTCTCCGCCAAGCTCTTCGTATAGGAAGGCCTTCGCCTTGGCCCAGTCGCGTTGCACGGTGCGATCGGTGACCTCGAGCGCCGCCGCGGTCTCCGCTTCCGTGTAGCCCGCGAAGTAACGGCATTCGACGACCCGGGCAAGCCGCGGCTCGCGCGCCGCGAGCCGCGTGAGCGCCTCGTCGAGCGCCACGATGCGCTCTTCGCTTTCGACGAACACATGATCGGCGGCTTCGAGCGGCAGCGCTGCGAGCCCGGCGCCGCGCTTGGCCGCCAGCCGCTCGCGCGCGTAGCTCACGAGCACCTGGCGCATGGCGAGCGCCGCCACGTTGAGGAAGTGCGCGCGATCACGCCATTGGCCACCCTGAAACAGCTTCAGATAGGCCTCGTTGACGAGCGCGGTCGTCCGCAACGTATCGGAGCCTCCGAGCCGGCGTCGCTCACGGTGAGCAAGACGCCGCAGCTCGCTATGGAATGCCTCCACGAGCAAGCGTGTCGAGGGATCGGCGGCGTCGCGGGGGTCGTTCGCTTCATCCATGAGCAAATTCTGCTACATCGCGCTGCTGAAAACCTACTCAGTGCGCGCGGTTGTCGGGCTTTCCGGCCCGATTGCGTAATCAGCGGTAGTCACCACCGCCTCGTGCGCCTCGGGCGCGATGCAGGCCTCAAACTTGGGAGACATCGATGAGCCAGTTTCGTATGCGGATCGTTGCGGGACTCGCGCTCGCTGTCGCTGCCGGGCTCGCCGCGTGCTCCGACGGCGCGGAGGTCGCGGCGGCGCGCAGTCTGCAGCAGCAGATCACGGGCGGCGACGGCTCGCCCGTATGCAAGCTGTTCACGGCGGAGCAGATTGGCGATGCGCTCGGCGCTGCCGTGGAGAACGGCCACACCGCCGGCCCGCTTGGCACAGCCTGCAGTTATCCGATCAAGGACCGTGATCGCAGCGTCATGGTGCAGGTCGTACCGCGGGACTATTGGGAGGACGGCACCGATCAGCCAGGCGGCGAAGCGCTCCAGGACGTCGGCGAGAAGGCGTTCGTGGGCCCCTGGCTCGACGATCACCGCGCGGGCGCCTTGACGATCAACGGCGCCATTTATGTCATGAGTCCCGCAAAGGACGCTTCGGTTCGGCTGCTGCGCGAAGCAGTGGTCCGCGCGCGGGATTCGCTGCCGCACGAACCCGCGGGCTGAGCCGTCGCACGGCGGGCGCTCACTTGCCTCGGCGAGCCTCGCGGTCGGGAGCCTCGCGGTCGGCGTTCGCGACCGGCAGACGCCAGCCCCAGCGCAGGGCCATGATTCGCAGGCCAAAGCACAGCACTCCCCCACATAGCGTCGTCACGAGCGGGGGAATGTCGAGCACATTGCCGGCGGACACGACGGCCGCGCCGGCCAGCGCCGCCACCGCGTACAAATCCGAGCGCAACACGACAGGCACTCGCGCGAGCAGCACATCCCGCGCGATGCCCCCGCCGATGCCCGTCACCATTCCGAGCAGTGCCGCCATCACCGGGCTGAGACCGTACGCCAGCGCCTTCGCCGTGCCCGCCACGGCGAACAGCGCGAGGCCCGCGGCATCGAGCAGCAGCACCGGATGACGCAGCTTGTCGATCAGGGCAGACCAGAAGAAGGTCATCAACCCGGCGGCGAGCGACACCGCCAGATAGCGCCAATCCACCAGCGCGGCCGGGGGCGTCGCACCGATCAATACATCGCGTGCGATACCCCCTACGGTCGAGGCCGCGAAAGCGAGCACCAACACACCGAACATATCCAGCCGCTGGCGCATGCCCGCCGTCGCACCGCTCACCGCGAAAGCGAATGTCCCGCACAAATCGAGAATGAGAAGGAGGGTCCGCTGTACCTCCGGCGCGGTGGGCAGATCAGCCGGGCTCACACGACGGCTGCGTCACGACGGTTGCAGTTCTGCCGCAGCCTCGGTGTGCGAACGCTAGCGTACGGTCGAATCCCGTACGGTCGAGTCCACGCTCCGCACGAGCCGCTCCTCGACGCGCCGCCGGCCCAACATGGCGCCACCGATGGCGGCGGCGAGCGAGATCAGCATTGCCGCGAACGTGTACCAAGCGGTCTTGGTCGCGCCTTGCTGCGCGCGCTCGGCAACCACGGGAAGCTGCGCGCGCGCTCGATTGACGAACTGTTGCGTGCCTTCGCGAACCGCCGCGGCCGCTTGCTGCGGATTGTCGCGCACGGCCTCGACGCGCTGCGCGAGCTGGCTCAACGACGATCTCACTTCCTCTTCGGGCATTCCGGTCGCCGCCGCGATCGTGCTCGCCGTCGTGGGGTCATTCAGTCTGGCGATCATCTGATTCACGTCGCCGGAGGACAGATCCCCCATTCCCGAGGCCGCGGAGGTGATCGTCTGCGTGACCCCGCCGAAGACGCCGGCAATGCCGCTCGTCAAGAGCCGCACGCCGCTGCTGGCGAGCCAGAAAATGATGAGGAAGCTCAACACCCAGACGAGCGCGCCTTCGAACGCGCCGGCGGCCCTGTCGAACACCATGCCCAGACGCGTTGCCGCAAGACCGCCGACGAACAAGGCGATCAACAGCGACAGGCCCGTCCAGATCGCCGCTCCCGTGCCGAGAGCGCCGACATCGGCATTCCTGGGGTCCGCGGCGGAGATCCCGATCGCCAGGCCCAGCGTCGAGAGAAACAGCAGCGTACCCATGGCAGTGAGAACGCCGGCCCAGATACCACCCCACGAAATCCGAAAACCTTCCAGCGGCACATCGACGTGCTCATGTACTACGGCGGCCATATCGACTCCTCACACGCGACTGCGCGATTGCAGAATTCATCCATGCAATGACTCATCGACCGGGTAGTTCCGCGCGGTCGCTCGCACTCCTTTGCGCCTACCGTTGCGTCGTCAATCGCGCGACGCGATCGGCCCTTTCGTGAAGGCTCGATCATAAACCGGGCGTCATGCCGCTACCGCCGGAACTCGGTGTCGAACCCACAGTTAGTTATGCGCGGCGACTATGAGTGTGCGGAATGAAAGAGCAGCGAATTCCCGTGATCGAAGAGCGCGCGCGCATCGAGAAGGAGGTCGTGGAGCGCGGCGTCGTCAAAATCGACACTTTCATCACGGAGCATGAGGAGACGATCTCCGCAGCGCTTACGCGCGAGGAGATCGAGATCCGTCATGTGGCGGTGAATACGCCGGTGGATGCGATGCCGCCGGTGAAGCAGGACGGCGATATCGTCATCATCCCGGTCGTCGAGGAACGTATCGTCGTCAGCAAGCGCCTCTTCCTTAAGGAAGAGCTGCACGTTCACCGACGCAAGGTCAGCGAGGACGCGAGCATCCCTGTGAAGCTTCGCTCGACCGAAGTCGCCGTACACCGCGAGCGCTCGCCGCAAGGCGAGCATGTGACACCTCCTGACACAGACAAGTGAAAGCCTATGACTACTCGAACGATTACTGCGATTTACGATTCCGAGGCCGATGCCCGGCAGGCTCGCGACCGGCTGGTCAACGTCGGCTTGAACGACGACGACGTCCGCATCGTCAGCCACCAACTCAGCAGCTCGCCCGTGAGCAGCGACGTCCACAAGGAGCACAAGGGCGTTTGGGAGTCGATCAAGGATTTCTTCGTCGGCGACGAAGACCGGCATCTGTACTCCGAGGGCATGCGTCGCGGCGGATATCTGCTGACGGCTCGCGTCGACGACGAGCACAGCACTCGCGCGCTGGATGAGCTCGAACAATCGAACGCGATCGATCTGGACGAGCGCTCGGAGCAATGGCGGGCGGAGGGCTGGTCCGGTACGGCGACGTTCGGCGTCGACACGGCCGCCGGCGTGCCTTCGCCAGGCGACAGGTTCGCCGCGACCGATCGAACGGTGGTGCGCGACGCGCCGCAGAAGGCCGCCGACATGGGACGCGAAGCGCTGCAAAAGGCCACCGACGAGCAGGCCATCCCGATCGTCGAGGAGCGGCTGCGAGTGGGCAAACGGGAAGTGGACCGTGGCAGCGTGCGCGTGCGCTCCTACATCGTGGAAGAGCCCGTGCATGAGGAAGTGCCTTTGCGCGAAGAGCATGTGGTGGTCGAGCGCCGCCCCGCGACCGAAGCCGAGATGCGCGCGGGCGACGTGCCGCTGCAGGAACGCACGATCGAGATGAGCGAGCGAGGCGAGGAACCCGTCATCGCCAAGGACGCCATCGTGAAAGAGGAAGTCGTGGTGCGCAGAACCGAAGACGAGCACGTCGAGAGCGTCGACGACACCGTGCGTCGAACCGAAATCGACATCGACGACACGCGGGAAGATGCGGCCACGCGTAACGACGGCGGCGGCAAATCAAAGAAGCGGCCGCGCTGAGCCAACGCGGGTAAAGGATGCCTCATACGAGGCATCCGCCCGCGGTCTTCAGCCCGCGAGCACCTCGGGCGGGTGCTTGCAGTTGTCGCAGTGTCCGCACGGCTCGTCGGCCGGCTCGCCGAAATACGCCCTTAGGAACTGCATGCGGCACGAACCGAGCTCGCCGTATCGCATCATCGCGCACAATCGGTCGCGCTCGGCGGCGCGTTGCGCCTCGAAACTGTCGATGAAGCGCTCGAGCTCCTGTCCGCGCAGCATGCGCCGCAACTTCAGGCGCTGGCGCACACGCGTCACCACCTCCAATTCCTCGAGTGCGGCGACGAGCACCGTCACCCGGCGCACGCTGAGCCCGCTCGCCTTCGCGAGCTCCGTCTTCGCGAACGTCGTCCCCTCCTCGGCGCCGGCGAGCACGCGCACGAGCGCGACCACGTCGGCCTGGCTCGGCTGTTTTCCGCCGAGGAAAAAGCTGCGAATCCGCTTGTCCTCCAGTCGATAGAACAGCGAGCACAGCGCGGGCTCGCCGTCGCGTCCCGCGCGGCCGGCCTCCTGGTAGTAGCTCTCCACCGAGCCGGGGAAATGCCAGTGCACGACGAAGCGCACGTCGGGCTTGTCGACGCCCAGTCCGAACGCATTCGTCGCGACCATCACGCGCGACACCCCGGACATGAAGCGCTCCTGCGCGGCTTCCCGTTCGCGCTTGCTCAGCTGGCCGTGATAGCGCGCGCAGGAGATGTCCTGCGCGGCGAGCCAGGCATGGATCTCCTCGACGCGCTTGATCGTGGCGACGTAGACGATGCCGCTTCCGGGCGTTTCGCGGAGGATTGCGAGCAGCGCGCGCTCTTTCTCCTCGCGGTTGACCGTGCGCCGAGTCTCGAAGAACAGGTTCGTACGCTCGATGCCGGTCTGAATGACGCGAGCGTCCTCGATGTTGAGTCGCGCGCGAATGTCATCGATGAGATCCGGCGGCGCCGTCGCCGTGAGCGCGAGCACCGGCGGCCGCCCGAGCTCCTCGATCGCATGTCGCAACTCCAGATAGGCGGGACGGAAGTCATGCCCCCACTGCGAGATGCAATGGGCTTCGTCGACGACGAACAGCGCTACTTCGCGCCGGCGCAGCGGCTCGCGATTCGCCGGATTCTGCAGCCGCTCGGGCGTCACCAACACGATGTCGTACAGACCTTGGCGAACTTCGCGCTCCTGCTGCGCCTGCGCCGACTCCGGCACCGTCGAGTCCAGCCGCGCCGTCTCGATCAGCGCCTCGGCGAGGTGGTCCTGCTGATCCTGCATCAGTGCGATCAACGGGGAGACGACGACGACCGTGCCTTTCAGCAGCAGCGCGGGAAGTTGAAAACAGAGCGACTTGCCTGCACCCGTCGGCAGAATGCCGAGCGCGTTGCGGCCCGACATGATGGTCTCGATCAACTCCCGCTGGCCCGGCCGGAATCGGGTGATGCCGAAACGCCGCCGCGCTTCGTCACGCAGATCCGCCCAGGAAAAGCGGTCGCCCGGCGCGAGCTCACCTTCCGCCATCACGCCCGCCTCGACCGCCGCGTCGCGTGCTGCGGGGGAACGAGATGCGCCGCGAAGGCCTGACGCTGGCCTGCAAGCCGTTCTCGAGGATGTAGACGGCATGGCGGGTCGCGGCGGCGTCCGCGGCCGCGATGCCGTCGCTGGCGACCGTCACATCGAATCCGCGGATGTGCGCGTCGCTTGCCGTCAGCAGCACGCATTGGTGACTGCTCGTTCCCGTCAGCACGAGATGCTGCACGCCGAGTGTCTGCAGCAACTCATCCAATGGCGTTCCATAGAACGCCGAATGCCGCGGCTTGAAGACGAAGAAGTCGCCCTCGTCCGGCCGCAACAGGGCCGCGATCGCGCCCCCCGGCCCAGCAAGACAGCGCTGCAGGAATGCGCGCTGATCCGACTCCCACTGACACCCGGTGTCGTTCACGTAGATGACCGGCACTCCGGCGCGGCGGGCGCGGTCGCGAAGGCCGGCAATGGGTTTTGCGATTCTGAGCGCCGCCGCTTTCACGGCGGGGCCGTCGGGAAATTCAAACTCCGACAGCATGTCCAGAATGATGAGCGCGGTGACCCGCCGTCGTTGACCTGGCTTGTTGCGAGGCATGTTGCCGATTGAGCACGCTTCGAGGATGACGAGGAAAGGAACCTCCGTGGGTCAGCAAAGTTTCCGAAGACGTACGGATCCGCGCATACGGTGAAAAACCGCGCGACCGACCTGCCGAGCTTCGCTGCTCGACAGACCGCGGGACGATCCGCCCGCGATGCACCTCATGGCGCAGATGCCCACCGCGAACGCAGGCTTTCCGACGCGCGAGGCCTCGGCGCGACGGTACGCCGCGGCGCTCGGCCGGGACCTCGGGCGCTTTCGCTTCCATCGCGTGCTCGCGCAGCTGCGTACGGCCGTGATTTTTCAACAGCTGCACGCGCGCTGGCGGCGCGGCGAGACACGCGACGCGCGCTACGCACAGTTCGGCGAACTGGGTGAGGGCCTGCTCGAGTTCGCGCGCCGCATCTCGCGCGGCGAAGTGTTCTGAGCCGCGCTCGCTGCGCGGCGCGCTGCGCCTAGAGAACGGCGCCGTCAGGCGGCACGCGCACGTAGCCTTCCATCAATACGCGCGCGCTGCGGCTCATGACCGCCTTCGTCACGATCCACGCGCCATTCACCTCTCTCGCCTCGGCGCCGACGCGCAATGTGCCCGACGGATGACCGAAACGAACGGCGTCGCGCGCGCGCCCGCCCGCGGCGAGGCTCACGAGCGTGCCAGGAATCGCCGCCGCGGTGCCGATCGCCACGGCGGCGGTGCCCATCATCGCGTGATGCAGCTTGCCCATCGACAGGGCCCGCACGAGCAGATCGATGTCGCTCGCTCGCACGTGCTTGCCGCTCGCGGCGACGTAGTCGGCGGGCGGCGCGACGAAAGCCACCTTCGGTGTGTGCTGACGCGTCGCGGCGTCCTCCAGATGTCGAATCAAGCCCATGCGCAGAGCGCCCTGCGCGCGGATCGTCTCGAACATCGCGAGCGCCTTAGGATCGCCGTTGATCGCATCCTGCAGCTCGGTGCCGCGGTAACCGAGCGCGTCGGCCTTGACGAAGATCGTCGGAATACCGGCATTGATCAGCGTCGCCTCGAGCGTGCCGATGCCCGGCACGTCGAGCCGATCAACGAGGTTGCCGGTCGGAAACATCGCGCCGCCAGCGCCCTCTTCTTCCGCGGCCGGGTCCATGAACTCGAGCTGGATCTCCGCGGCGGGAAACGTCACGCCGTCGAGCTCGAAGTCGCCGGTCTCCTGCACGCGGCCGTTCGTGACCGGCACGCGCGCGACGATCGTCTTGCCGATGTTCTGCTGCCAGATCCGCACGGTCGCGACGCCGTCGCGCGGGACGCGGCTCGCATCGACCAGACCGTTCTCGATCGCGAACGGCCCGACGGCGGCGGACAAGTTGCCGCAATTGCCGCTCCAGTCGACGAAGGCCGTGTCGATCGAGACCTGGCCGAACAAGTAGTCGACGTCGTGATCGGGCTTGTCGCTCTTGCACAGGATCACGGTCTTGCTCGTGCTCGAGGTCGCGCCGCCCATGCCATCGATCTGCTTGCCGTAAGGATCGGGGCTGCCGATCACCCGCAGCAGCAGCGCATCGCGAGCGGCGCCCGGCTGACGTGCCGACGGCGGCAAGTCCGTGAGTCGAAAGAAGACGCCCTTGCTCGTGCCGCCGCGCATGTAGGTCGCGGGGATCTTGATCTGTGGTGCGTGAGACATGAACAGCCCTGGCTCAACCCGCGGTCGCGGCCGCTTCCAGAAAGTCCTGTGCGAATCTCTGCAGCACGCCGCCGGCCGCGTAGATCGACACTTCCTCCGCCGTGTCGAGACGACACGTAACGGGCACTTCGACGCGCTCGCCGCTCGTGCGATGGATGACGAGCGTGAGCGTCGCGCGCGGCGTGATCTGGCCGACGACGTCGTACGTCTCGGTGCCGTCGATCGCGAACGTCTTGCGACTCTCGCCGGCGCGGAACTCGAGCGGCAGCACGCCCATGCCGATCAGGTTCGTGCGATGAATGCGCTCGAAGCCCTCCGCGACGATCGCTTCCACGCCGGCCAGGCGCACGCCTTTCGCGGCCCAGTCGCGCGATGAGCCCTGACCGTAGTCGGCGCCCGCGATGATGATGAGCGGTTGCTGCCGCTCCATGTACGTTTCGATCGCGTCCCACATGCGCACGATCACGCCGTCCGGCTCGATGCGCGCCAGCGACCCCTTCTGCACGGCCCCGTTCACGACCGCCATTTCATTCACGAGCGTGGGATTCGCGAAGGTCGCGCGCTGCGCGGTCAGGTGATCGCCTCGATGGGTCGCGTAAGAGTTGTAGTCCTCCTCGGGCACGCCCATCTGCCGCAGGTATTCGCCCGCGGCGCTGTCCGGCAGGATCGCGTTCGACGGCGACAAGTGATCGGTCGTGATGTTGTCGCCGAGCACAGCCAGCGGCCGCATGCCGCGCAGTGTGCGCTCGCGCGCCGCCAACGCGCCCTGGCCTTCCTTGTCCCAATACGGCGGGCGGCGGATGTACGTGCTGCGCGGCCGCCACGGATACAACGGGCTCACCTTGCGCGCGCTCGCCGGCTTGACCGCGAACATCGGCTCGTAGACGGCACGGAATTGCGCAGGCTTCACGCACGCGGCGACGACGGCGTCGATCTCCGCGTCGGACGGCCAGAGATCCTTGAGCGTGATCGGCTTGCCATCCGCATCGACGCCGAGCGCGTCCTTCTCGATGTCGAAGCGAATCGTGCCGGCGATCGCATAGGCGATGACGAGCGGCGGCGAGGCGAGGAACGCCTGCTTCGCGTACGGATGGATGCGGCCGTCGAAATTGCGATTGCCGGAGAGCACCGCGGTCGCGTACAGATCGCGCTCGATGATCTCCTGCTGAATCCGCGGCTCGAGCGCGCCGCTCATGCCGTTGCAGGTCGTGCACGCGAACGCGACGATGCCGAAGCCGAGCTTCTCGAGCTCGGGCAACAGGCCTGCTTCTTCCAGGTACAGCTGCACGGCCTTCGAGCCCGGCGCGAGCGAGCTCTTCACCCACGGCTTGCGCGTCAGGCCGCGCGCATTCGCATTGCGCGCGAGCAGCCCGGCCGCGATCACATTGCGCGGATTGCTGGTGTTCGTGCAGGAAGTGATCGCGGCGATGATGACGGCGCCGTCGGGCATCTTGCCCGGCTCCTCGCGCCACGTTCCCGCGATGCCGCGCTCCGCCAACGCGGACGTCGGCAGCCGCTTGTGCGGGTTCGAAGGACCCGCCATGTTGCGCACGACCGCCGACAGGTCGAAGCGCAGCACGCGCTCGTAACGCGCGGTCGCCAGCTCGTCGGCCCACAGCCCCGTGTGCTTCGCGTACGTTTCGACGAGCCGCACTTGCGCATCGTCGCGGCCCGTGAGCCTGAGATAGTCGAGCGTCTGGCCATCGATGAAAAACATCGCCGCCGTCGCGCCGTACTCCGGCGCCATGTTCGAGATCGTCGCGCGATCGCCGAGCGTCAGCGCGGCAGCACCCTCGCCGCGAAACTCGAGATACGCCCCCACCACACGTTCCTTGCGCAGGAATTCGGTCAGCGCGAGCACGACGTCCGTCGCGGTGATGCCCGCCTGCGGCTTGCCCGACAGCTCGACTGCGACGATCTCCGGCAAGCGCATCCAGGAGGCCCGCCCGAGCATCACGTTCTCGGCTTCCAGGCCGCCGACGCCGATCGCGATCACGCCGAGCGCATCGACGTGCGGCGTATGGCTGTCGGTGCCCACGAGCGTGTCCGGGAACGCGACGCCGTCTTGCGCGTGGATGACGGGCGACATTCGCTCCAGATTGATCTGATGCATGATGCCGTTGCCCGGCGGAATGACGTCGACGTTCTCGAACGCCTGCTTCGTCCAGTCGATGAAATGGAAGCGGTCGTCATTGCGGCGGTCTTCGATGCTGCGGTTCTTCGCGAACGCATCCTTGTCGAAGCCGCCGTACTCGACCGCGAGCGAATGATCGACGATCAATTGGACGGGAACGACCGGATTGACCTTCGCCGGATCACCGCCACGCGCCGCGATCGCGTCGCGCAGGCCGGCGAGATCGACCAGTGCCGTCTGGCCGAGAATGTCGTGACACACGACGCGGGCCGGAAACCACGGGAAATCCAGCTCGCGCTTGCGCTCGATGAGCTGCCGCAGCGAGTCGGCCAGCGTCGCGGGATCGCAGCGACGGACGAGATTCTCGGCCAGCACGCGCGAGGTGTACGGCAGCTCGTCGTACGCGCCCGGCCGAAGTGCGTCGACGGCGGCGCGCGCGTCGAAATAGTCGAGCTCGGTGCCCGGCAGGCGCTTGCGATATGCGGTGTTCATGAACTCTCTACTTACGTGCGTCGAGCGGCACGAACTGCAAGTCCTCCGGACCGACGTAGTTCGCGCTCGGACGAATGATCTTGCCGTCCACGCGCTGTTCGATGACATGGGCGCTCCAGCCGCTGGTGCGCGCGATCACGAACAGCGGCGTGAACATCGCCGTCGGCACACCCATCATGTGGTAGCTCACGGCGCTGAACCAGTCCAGGTTCGGGAACATCCGCTTTGCGTCCCACATCACGGACTCGAGGCGCTCGGCGATATCGAACATCTTCATGTTGCCGACGGCCGCCGACAGCTCGCGAGCGACCTCCTTGATGACCTTGTTGCGCGGATCGCTGACCGTGTAGACGGGATGCCCGAAGCCGATCACGACTTCCTTGCGCTCGACGCGCGCCCGGATGTCCGCCTCGGCCTGGTCGGGCGTGTCGTAGCGCTTCTGGATGTCGAAGGCCACCTCGTTCGCGCCACCGTGCTTCGGGCCCCGCAGTGCGCCGATCGCGCCCGTGATCGCGGAGTACATGTCGCTGCCGGTGCCGGCGATCACACGGCCGGTGAACGTCGATGCGTTGAACTCATGCTCCGCGTACAGATTGAGCGAGGTGTGCATGCTGCGCACCCACAGCTCGCTCGGACGGCGGCCATGCAGCAAGTGCAGGAAGTGGCCGCCGATCGAGTCCTCGTCGCTGTCGGTCTCGATGCGCTTGCCGTTGTGACTGAAGTGATACCAGTACAGCAGCATCGAGCCGAGCGACGCCATGAGCTTGTCGGCGATGTCGCGCGCGCCGGGCAGGTTGTGGTCCTCCTTCTCGGGCTCGAGACAGCCGAGCGCCGAGACACCCGTGCGCATGACATCCATGGGATGCGAGGACGGCGGCAACTGTTCGAGCAGCGCCTTCACCGCCGCGGGAATGCCGCGCAGCGCCTGCAGCTTGGTCTTGTAATCACGCAGCTCGGCGACGGTCGGCAGCTTGCCGTGCACGAGCAGATGCGCGATCTCCTCGAATTCGCAGACCGTCGCGACATCGAGAATGTCGTAGCCGCGATAGTGCAGATCGTTGCCCGTACGCCCGACCGTGCACAGCGCCGTGTTGCCCGCGACGGTTCCCGAGAGGGCGACGGATTTCTTCGGCTTGAATCCCGGGACAGCGGTCGTTTCGGTCATGAGTGGCTCCTGGAAGAAACGGGGGTCATTTGCGCGCGGCGAACAAGGCATCGAGATGCTGCTCGTACGCGTGATAGCCGATGCGCTCGTACAGCTCCTCGCGCGTCTGCATCGTGTCGATGACGTTGCGCTGATGACCGTCGCGGCGGATCGCGGTGTAGACGTTCTCGGCGGCCTTGTTCATCGCCCGGAACGCGCTCAGCGGATATAGCGCGAGCGCGACGCCCGCACTGCGCAGCTCGTCGATGGAGAACAGCGGCGTCTTGCCGAATTCCGTGATGTTCGCGAGCACCGGCACCTTCACCGCATCGACGAAGCGCCGATAGGTCGCGAGGTCGTACGCCGCCTCGGCGAAGATGCCGTCGGCGCCCGCCTCGACGCAGGCAATGGCGCGCTCGATCGCGGCGTCCACGCCGTGCACGGCGATCGCATCGGTGCGCGCGATCAGAAAGAAGTTCGCATCCGTTTTCGCGTCGGCGGCCGCTTTGACGCGGTCCGCCATTTCCTGCGTCGACACGATCTCCTTGCCCGGGCGATGCCCGCAACGCTTGGCGCCGACCTGATCCTCGATGTGGCAGGCGGCGGCGCCGAACTTGATGAGGCTCTTGATCGTCCGCGCGATGTTGAACGCGCTCGGCCCGAAGCCGGTGTCGATGTCGACGAGCAGCGGCAGGTCGCAGACGTCCGTGATACGGCGAATGTCGATGAGCACGTCGTCGAGCGTGTTGATGCCGAGATCCGGCATCCCGAGCGAGCCCGCCGCGACGCCGCCGCCCGAAAGATAGATCGCGCGATAGCCGGCGCGCTGCGCGAGCAACGCGTGGTTGGCATTGATCGCACCGATGATTTGCAGCGGCGTTTCGAGGGCGATCGCCTGACGAAAAAGAAGACCGGGACTGCTCATGACTGACCTCTGTCCAGTGGCGGGCACACGCCCGCGTCGCAAGGGGCGTGCCAATTGGCGCCCGAGCGCGAAAGCCCCGTCAACTCAGAAACTTACGGACAATCGCCACTGGCGTAATCGGCGCGGCGGTTTCACAATCGGAACAGCGCGTTCCATTCTGAAACAGGCGGATTCGATGACACTCTTTTCCCAGCAGTCGGCGTCCGCGCCACGCATCATCGCCGTCGGCCTGCATCGCTTGCGTGATGTGCTGCAGGAGCTCGCACCCAGGTATCGCGGGCTCGCGCAGCTCAAGATCCTCGATCGCGGCTTCGATGCCGCCGTCGAGGAGATCCGCAAGATGCACGCGGCGGAGCCGATCGACGTCATCGTGTCCGCCGGCTCGAACGGCGCGTATCTGCGTCAGCATCTCGAGGTGCCGGTCGTGCTCGTGCGCGTCGGCGGCTTCGACGTCATGCGCGCGCTCGCGCGCGCGCGCAGCATCTCGGCGCGCGTGGCGCTCGTGACCCACGGCGATATCGCGCGCGAGGTGCAGCAGTTCGACGAGCTGTTCCGGCTCGGCATCGAACAGCGCAGCTATCGAACCGAAGACGACGCGCGCGACTGCGTCCGCGAGCTCAAGGCCCGGGGGATCGAAGTCGTCGTCGCTCCGGGACTCATTGCCGATCTCGCGGAAGCCGCCGGCATGCACGGGATTTTCCTGTACTCGGAAGACGCGGTGCGCGAGGCACTGGACGATGCGCTCGAGCGCGTGCGCCTGTCGCGCATCGAAGCCGCGAAGCGCGACCGGCTCAACAGCATCCTCGCGCATCTGCGCGATGGCGTCGTCGCCGTCGACATGCAGGAGCGCATCGAAGTCGTGAATCCCGCGATGGCGCGGCTGCTCGGACAGCCGATGGCGAGCCTGACGGGCCGCACGCTGAGCGAAGTCGCCCCCGATCTCACGCTCGTCGCGACGCTGCAGGAACAAAGGACCGACATCGAAGAGCCGCAACGCGTGGGCACGAAGGCGCTCGTCACGAGCCGCGTGCCGATCGTCGAGCAGGGGCTGCAGACGGGTGCGGTTCTGACATGCCAGGACCCGGACGCGATTCAGCGTGTCGACCGCCGCTTGCGAACGCAGCGAGTGCGGCCGCCGCGCGGCGCGCGCTACCGGCTCTCGGACATCGTGGGTCGTTGCGACGCGATCGCGCAGACACGCTCGCTCGCGGCGCAGTTCGCGCGGAGCGACGCGACCGTGCTCATCATCGGCGAGAGCGGCACCGGCAAGGAATTGCTCGCGCAAGGCATCCATGTCGCGAGTGCGCGCCGCCACCAGCCCTTCATCGCCGTGAACTGCGCTGCGTTTCCAGCAGCGCTGCTGGAGAGCGAGCTGTTCGGCTATGAGGAAGGCGCGTTCACGGGTGCGCGCAGGGGAGGCAAGACGGGCCTGTTCGAAGCGGCACATACCGGCACGATCTTTCTCGACGAGATCGGCGAGATGCCCGTGTCGTTGCAGACGCGCATGCTGCGCGTGCTGCAGGAACGCGAGGTGTTGCGCATCGGCGCGATCGAGCCGACGCGCATCGACATTCGCGTGATCGCCGCGACCCATCGCAATCTCGACGAGCAGATCGCACGCGGCGAGTTCCGCAGCGATCTGTACTACCGGCTCAATATCCTGCGTTTGTCGCTGCCGCCGCTGCGCGAGCGCATCGAGGATCTGCCCGAACTGGCCTCGCACGTGTTGCGGCGCGTGGCTGACCGCGTACGCCCGGGCGCCCTCACGCAAGCCTTGCTCGATGAGCTCGTGCTCGCAGGTGCGCGCTATGCATGGCCGGGCAACGTGCGCGAGCTCGAGAATTTCGTCGAGCGCATTGCGACGTACGATGCAGGCGAGGTGCCGGGCACGGTGGCGCCTCGCGAGCGATTGCGCGAGCTCATTCCCGAGATTTTCGCGAGCGAGGCGGATGCCGCGGTGCCGACGCTCGCAAGCCATCGACACGAGACGGAACGGCAGATGATCGAGCGGGTGCTGGAGGAATGCGGTGGTGATCGCACGTTGGCGGCGAAGCGCCTCGGGATCGGCCGCACGACGTTGTGGCGCAAGCTGTCCGGCAGCCGTCCGCGACGGTCCGGCGCTCGCCGGCGGTGAGCGAGGCTCACCTTATTATG
Source organism: Pseudomonadota bacterium (assembly GCA_023428645.1). Taxonomy (GTDB): domain Bacteria; phylum Pseudomonadota; class Gammaproteobacteria; order Steroidobacterales; family Steroidobacteraceae; genus Steroidobacter. The sequence goes on along the minus strand of JAEYXD010000155.1, from coordinate 23,327 downwards.
TGTCTGGTCGATAGAACGTGGCCGGTCTGTGCAACAGACCGGCCACGCAGCCGTTAGAACGCGTAGCGAACCGCCACTCCGGTCTGGCGCGCGTCCTTGTCGTAGTACTCGTGTTCGGCCGTCAGCTCGAAGCGCTGCCACAGCCGGACTCGAATACCGCCGCCGAGTGCGACTTGAGCGTCGTTCTGCGGCTTCTCGACCACATAGCTCGCCGCGTCGGTGCGCAATTTCGCGTAGCCCACCTTCGCGTGAACGTTGAACCGGTTCGCCGGATCGAACAGCAGGACACCGGCAAACAAGCTCGGCACCGAGTAGTCGAGCGGCTCGCGGCCCACGATCGCTGGATTGCGGTGCTGAAGCAGCGCGCTGCCCATGTCGGCATAACCCAGCTCGAAGAACCACCGGCCGAGGAATCGATACTCCATGCTCAGCTTGTAACCAACGTCGCTGTCGTCGACGAGCTGCCAGACCGACAGTGAATCATCGGGCCGCAGCTTCGTCGCGAACGCGCTCACACCGACCGACCAGCAGCCTTCCGTGAAGCTGCTGCCCGTCGTGCAGGCACCAGGCGCGTCCTGCGCCTGGGCTGCCGGCATGTGCACCGCACTCACGCCGAGCACGAGGGCGGCGAGCGCTGCGCGCGCCGCGGCCGCGTCGAGCTTGCGTACGCAAGCCAACGCGAACAGCGCGAGCACCGCGAAGCCGCCGAAGCTGCCGCCACCACCCCCCTTGAGGCTCGTCTTCACGCCCGGGTCCTTCTGCAAGGCATCGTTGATGCCGTCCTTGTTGAAGTCACCCCATTCCTTGCCGTCGGGGATGCCGTCGTTGTCGCTGTCCGAATCGAGGTAATCGGGGATGCCATCGCCATCGGTATCCGCCATGTTCACCTTCGAATCGTCGACGCCATCGCCGTTCGCATCGACGCCGCCCGTCGCGTCGACGTCGATCGCATCGTCGATGCCATCGCCGTCCGAGTCCGCGCCGCTCAACGCCACCAGCAGGATCTCCTGGGCATCCGGGATGCCGTCGTTGTCGCTGTCCGTGTCGAGATAGTCCGGAATGCCGTCACCATCGGAATCACGCATCCTCACACCCTCATAAGCGTCATCCACACCGTTGTTGTTCGCGTCGATGCCCGACGGACGCGGCAGACCCATCTCGATGCGATCCGGAATGCCGTCATTGTCGGCATCGCGATCCAGACGATCGGGCACGCCGTCACCATCGGAATCGCCGTCACCCTCGATCGAATCGAGAATGCCGTCGCCGTCATCGTCCAGATCGCGGATCGAAGGCACGCCATCGCCATCGCCGTCACTGCGCGAGCCGCGTTGCATCGGCTCGACGTCGATCACGTCCGGAATACCGTCGCCGTCGCTGTCGGTCATGTCATCGATACGCCCGTCACCATCGGCATCGAAGCGCTTGTAGATCGTGCGCGCGATGTCCTTGACGCCGTCGTTATCGCTGTCCAGATCGAGATGGTCCGGAATCCCGTCGCCGTCCGTATCGCGCGGCAGCGACGTGATCACGCCGCCCGCATCGAGCAGGCCGTCTTCGTCCAGGTCGAGGCCACCTGATTCGATGACATCCGGGATCGAGTCGTTATCGCTGTCCAGATCGCGGAAGTCGGGCACGCCGTCGCCGTCCGAATCGCGAGGCGCCGCCGAGTCGGCAATGCCGTCGCCGTTCGCATCGGGGCCGCCGACCGTGTCGACGTCGAATGCATCGTCGATGCCGTCGCCATCCGAATCGTTGCCGCTCGCGCCACCTTCGGCTCGATCGCTAATGCCGTCGCCGTCGCTATCTGAGTCCAGCACGTCGGGGATGCCGTCCATGTCGGTGTCGACCGGGCGCGCGTCGTCGGCAATGCCGTCGCCGTTCGCATCGGTGTTACCCGGTGTGTCGGCATCCCAGCGATCGTCGATGCCGTCACCGTCCGAATCGAAGCCATAGGCGCCGGATTCGAAGATGTCGGGAATGCCGTCGTTGTCCTGGTCGGTGTCGACGAGGTCCGACAGACCATCGCCATCCGAATCGGGCAGCAGCGCATCGTCGATGCCATCGCCGTTCGCGTCGACGCCACCGGTCTGATCGACATCGAAGCGGTCTGGAATGCCGTCGCCATCGGTGTCCAAGTGCAAGCCGGCAAGCTCGGCCGCGTCAGGCACGCCGTCGTTGTCGCTGTCGAGGTCACGGTAATTCGGAATGCCATCGCCGTCGGCATCGCCCGTGCCTTCGAGCACGTCCGGAATGCCGTCGCCGTCCGTATCGAGGTCGCGATCGTCCGGAATGCCGTCGCCATCGAGGTCGCCGCTGCCTTCGGTCACGTTGTCGATGCCGTCGCCGTCGATGTCCATGTCGTAGTCGTCGATCACGCCGTCACCGTCCGTATCGCGCAGCGTCGGATTCGCGTCGGCGTCCGCGCGGTCGTTGATGCCATCGCCATCGCTGTCGACGCCGTTGTCGGGTATGCCGTCACCGTTGACGTCCACGTCCGCACCGTCGGGAATGCCGTCGCCGTCCGTGTCGGTGTTCGCGTCGTTCGGATCCAAGTCATCCGGCAGGCCGTCGCCATCGGCATCGGCGCGGTTGTCGATCGTATCGACCGAGTCCGCGATGCCGTCGCCATCGGCGTCACCGCCACCGACCTGATCGACGTCGCTGGCGTCGTTGATGCCGTCGCCATCGGTGTCGGTGCCGTTGTCGGGAATGCCATCGCCGTCGATGTCCACGTCCGCGCCGTCAGGAATGCCGTCGCCATCCGAATCGGGATTGCGAGGATTCGGGTCTTCATCGTCCGCGAGACCGTCGTTGTCCATGTCAGGCATCGCAGTGACGTTGATCGAGAAGCCAGGTAGGGCCACGTAAGTCGTGCCGCCATCATCGCTCACGCGGATGATGATGCCGGTGTACAGACCCACATCGCTCTGCGCCGGCGTACCGCTCAGGCGGCCCGTCGTCGTGTTGAAAGTGGCCCAGCTCGGCTTGTTCACGATGCTGAAGTTCAGCTCACTGCCGATGCCGACGTCCGCGTCGCTCGCAGTCGGCGTGAAGCTGTACGCGCTGCGCGCCCGAACCGTGTTCGCGGGCGTGCCGGAAATGACCGGGTCGTGGTTGTTGGTACCGAAGTACGTGACCTCACCCGCGTCCGGTCCGGTCACATTTCCGGTGCCGTCCGAGGCAGACAGCGAGTACGTCGGCGCGCTTTCGCTGCCGTCATGTGCGAACGCGATCCTGCCCAGCGTCACGTCCTGCTGCGTGAATGTAGTGATCGCCGTGCCCGGGTTGCTGACGAGCTCGAACCGTCCATGCGTCACGCTCGTGACGGTGAACGTGATCGTGTCGCCGTCGCGATCCGCGTAGCTGATGTTCGAATCGCTCAGCGCGGCCGTCGTGCCCTCCGTGACGGAGATGCGATTGGCCGCCATGAACGGCCCCGTGCCGGGCTCCGGCGCCGAGGTGTGGGCAGACACGTTCACGAAGAAGTCATAGGAATTGCCGTGACGTTCGCCGTCCTCGATGAAGATCGAAAGCGCGCGATCCCCCGGCGGGCGCAGCGTGAACGTGTCCTGATAGGTCAGGCTGCGAACCAGTGCTTGCACGGCGGCCAGCGTGGCGTCGGTGCTCGTGAAATCGATGCGCAGCGCGCGGCCGATGCCGTCCTGCGCCGGATCGATCTCGCCGATGACCCGGCCTTCGTAGTACACCCGGCCGGCATTCACGCGGATCTGGCCCGCGCCATCACCGACGGAGTCGATGCCGAGCCGCTCGTACGCGCCATCCGTGAAGGTGACGTTGAACAGGAGGAAGCCGCCGCTGAGCTCAGGGCTGTTGATGTCCTCGACGACCGCGTCAATGTACTGATCGACGAGCTGCTGCGCGTCGTTACCGGGCGCGGTTTCGGCATTGTTGTAGTGCGTCCGGTCGCCTTCGATGTTCAGGATGCGCGGCGCATCCGGGTCGGGGACGATGAAGTTGATGACGAGATACGAGTCGCTTCGTGCGTTCGTCGTATCGGCGATCTGGAACGTGATCGGATATGAGCCCGGTACCAGACCCGTGCCGGGAGCGCCCGGCGTGAACGTGAACGTGTTCGCCGGACTCTCGACCAGGGTGCCTTGCAGGCTGCCGAGGCTCGTCGTGTCGACGTTGCTCGCGGTGATCGTGAATGCATAGGAGCTGCCCTTTTCGACGCGCACGTTGCGCGTTTCCGGAAACGGCTCGGGACCCGCGGGGTCGATGTCGGCCACCGGGTCGAACTTCACCGCCGCCTTGTTCTCCAGCCGGAGAATGAAATCGACGTGCGTCTTCGACTTGACGGCGCCGTTCGCATCGACGTCTTCCGCGACGATGCCGCCGCTGTACATGTGACCGGCGGTCAGATTGCCGGAGCCGGTCCACGTCAACAGACCGGTATTTGGATTGATCGACAGACCGACGGGATTCGTGTAGCCACAGCCCGAGGTGTCACAACCGAGCTCACTCTGATTCGCCAGACGATAGCGCAGCTTGTCGGCGTTCGGATCGCTGGAGCTGATGTCGAACGTCCAGTTCGGCAGCGAGATCGTCCCGCCTCCTGCGACCTCCTGCTGCATCGGGACTTCGAGAATGATCGGCAGATCGACCTTGGGCGCGAGATTGCCGTCCTTCAGGTAGATCGTCGTCTGGATGTTCCAGTCGCCCTCGATGTTGTTCCGCAGCTCCGCAATGCGGGCAGTGCCCTGGAACGCCACGTTGTAACGGATGTTGGGATCTAGGTTTCTTGCCTCGAACACCGTCGTCGTCAGTGCATAGTCGGTCGCGGGGGTCGGACAAAGCCCTGTCACGATCGTGCCCGGACCCACGCAGAGACGCTCTTGGCTGACTTGCGGCACGGCAAGCATCGGCGTGGTGACTAGAGAGATGCCGCCGATGTTATCGGCACGCCATGCAGTCTTCACCGTGATGCGCACGTCGTCCTTGTCTCCATCGCCATCGAGGTCCAAGGCCTGCCAGGTGATGGAGCCGCCGCGGAAATGCGAGGCCTGAGCCAGCTGAGGTATCGCCATCGCGGACGCTGACAACAGCAGCGGGACCGCGAGGCGCCGTAACTTGAAATCGAACATGATGAACCTTTGATCTTGAATCGGAGCCAGGGATGGCGTGCTGCGCCACACGCGGGATCGCGTCTGGTGCAGCGCGCGGTCTCGAGAGCGCTCAGCGCGCGGTGATTTCGTAATTGATGACGACTTCGAAGGCGCCGGGCTGGTCGGCGAGATTGGTCGCCATGAAGCAGTACCCGCCGGTCGACTCCGCGACGAACTGCTTCGCATGCTGCGACTTCACGAGCAGGCGCTCCGGATGAATGGTCGTGCCATCGGCGCGATGGTGATGCAGATTGAATTCGATCGGATGCCGCGTGCTGACCTGGTACGCGAGCCGCTGACCGGCCTCGAGCGTGAAGCACTTCTCGCTGAAGTAGTTCTGCGGGTACTTCATCGGCAGCTTCATCGTTTGCGGGCCGGCTGCTTGCGCGGCGAATGCGCTCAACACGGCGATGCAGCCGATGAGCACTCGGGGGCGTGTGACGGTATTCACGAAATGGCTAGGTGATGTCATGGTGTTGGCAATCGAAAGGCACGTTACGTTGGAGATGCGCTCGACTCTTAGCGGGCATTAAGTCGTCTTCTTAAGGCTGTCACGCCGCTCGTTGACGAAACTGTGAATCGCTGTGACTTTCGACCGGGCTAGGGAACTGGCAGCGGTGACATTCAGGAAGTGTCTGACCGCGTTCGCTGCCTTGAAGGGTGATTTGTCATCGATCGAGCGCCATCGCGGTGCGCATCAGACCTGTCACGCGACCGCTGAGATCGAATTCCCTATCGCTTCGGGTCCTGGCAAAGAAATGCGCGCTCACAGCGGCGGCGACGCCTGGAACTCCGTTGCCGAGTCCAGGTTCTTGTTCTCAGATCGCACGTGTCGAAAGTAACGGGCCGCTTGGCGTGAGCGTCATCGACATCATCCTGGGCCGCAGACTCTCGAACCGAGAGCAGGCGCGCCGGAAGATCGGCGCGCTCGAGGGCTTGCCGGCCATGGGCCTCGACGGCCTCGGCTCGTCGTCCTATGGACCGGAAGCCGCGCTGACGGTCCTCATGCCGCTGGGTGCGGCGAGCCTGCATTACATCGGCTGGGTGATGGCGCCGATCGTCGGGCTGCTCGCGATCTTGTTTGCGTCGTACTGGCAGACGATCCGCGCTTATCCAAGCAATGGCGGCGCGTACATCGTGTCGCGCGACAACCTCGGACGCGGTGCCAGCCTGCTCACCGCGTCCGGCCTCATGATCGACTACGTGCTCAACGTCGCGGTCGGCATTTCAGCGGGCGTCGGCGCGCTCGTGTCCGCGGTGCCGGCGCTGCACGCGCACATCCTGTCGCTGTGTGTGGGCATTCTGGGAGTGATCACGGTCGTGAACTTGCGCGGCACGCTCGACTCAGGTCGATTGTTCGCGGTGCCAACTTATCTTTTCATCGCCAGCTTCGGCGCCATCCTCGCAATCGGCGTGCACAAGGTAATGACGGCGAGCGGCCCCGTCATCGCGGTCATTCCTCCTCCCCCGTTGCCGCACGCCACGGAAGCGGTGAGCCTGTGGCTATTGCTGCGCGCCTTTGCCGCCGGCTGCACCGCGATGACCGGCGTCGAAGCGGTGAGCAACGGCATGAGCGCCTTTCGCGATCCGCCCGTGAGATATGGGCATCGCACACTCACCGCGATCTGCGTGATTCTCGGCCTGCTGCTCGCGGGGGTCGCCTTCCTTGCATCCTCGTACCGGATCGCGGCGATGGATCAAACGCAGCCGGGCTACCAGAGCGTGCTGTCGCAGTTGGCGCATGCGGTCGTCGGCGACGGGCCGTTCTACTACGTCGCAATAGGCTCGGTGCTGTGTGTGCTGGCCTTGTCGGCGAACACGAGCTTCGTGGCCTTCCCGCGCCTATGCCACGCCGTCGCCGTCGATGGCTTCCTGCCAAAATCGCTCGCGATCGCGGGACATCGACTCGTGTTCTCCGTCGGCATTCTCTATCTGGCGATTGCCGCGGGCGTGCTGCTGCTCGCGTTCGGCGGCATCACGGACCGCCTGATTCCGCTGTTCGCCATTGGCGCGTTTCTCACGTTCACCCTGTCGCAGACCGGCATGGCCGTGCATTGGCTGCGGGCACTCGACGGCACCGCGCGCAAGCGCAGCGATCGCGTGCACTTGTGGATCAACACGAGCGGCGCGCTCGCGACCGGCGGTGCTCTGCTCGTGATCGTCGTCGCGAAGTTCGAGGAAGGCGCATGGATCACGCTGGTCGCCGTGCCGGCGACGATCGCTTTGCTCAAAGGCATCCATACGTATTACAAGGAGCTCGACCGCAGGATGCGCGATCCATTGCCGCTGCGGCTCGACGATGTGCGGCCGCCGATCATCATCGTGACGATCGAGAGCTGGAACAAGCTGACGGACAAGGCCCTGCGCTTTGCGCTCAGCATCTCTCCGAACGTGATTGCCGTGCACCTCACGCAACTCGCGGGGCTCGACTGCGAAGAACACGATCGACAGCTACGCTCCAGATGGCGCACCGAAGTGGCGGAGCCCGCCGCAGCGGCGGGCTTGCGCCCGCCTCGCCTCGTCATCTTGCAGGCGAGCTACCGCGCGATGCACGGCCCCTTGCTGGAACTGGTGCGGGAGCTGGAAGCGGCGGAACAAGGCAGGCGCATTGCGATCCTGATACCGGAGGTCGTACGGCAGCGCTGGTATCAATACTTGCTGCATACGTTTCGCACTGCCCGGCTGCGCACGCAATTGCTCAGGCGAGGCGGACCCTCCCTGATCCTCATGCGTGTACCGTGGTATCTCGATCCCGTCACGCGCGAGTGAGCGAACGGCCATTCGTCGCGGCCGCGTGGGAGGCTCGGCCTGCCGCCGAGCCTCCGTAGACGCCTACCTTACTGAGTCACGGCTCCTTCGACCTTCACGTTGCCGGGATTGCCGAGCACGCTCATCACGACGCGGCGATTCGCAGCGCGACCCTCCGCCGTCGTATTGTTCGCGACCGGCTGCGATTCACCATAGCCCTTCGCCGTGAGCTGGCTCGACGAGACGCCCTGCTCGATGAGATAGCTCCGCACCGACTCCGCGCGCTTCTGCGACAGTTCCAGGTTGTAGCGATCGGAGCCGCTGCTATCCGTGTGTCCCTGCAGCTCGATGGTCAGGCGCGGATACTTCTTCAGATCCGCCGCGATGCCGTCGAGCACGCCGCGCGAGCCCTGCGTCAAGCGATCCGAGTTCAGCTCGAAGTTCACGCCCTCGAGCGTGATCGATCCCTGCCGAGTGCAGCCGTATGCGTCGACCGCGACGCCGGCCGGCGTATCGGGGCAACGATCGAGCGTGTCGATGACACCATCGTTATCGCTGTCCTTCGGCGGGGCCGGAGGTGGAGGCGGAGGCGGCGGCGTCACTGCCGGCGCCGGTGCGGGCTCGACCGGACGTGCCGTCGGCGCGCCGAACGAGAATTGAAAGCCGAGCGTGCCGATGTAGTCGCGCAGCGTGCCTTCCGCGCCGGCCTCGCTCCATCGCGCCTTCAAGTCGGGGCGCAATGCAAAGCTGCTGGAGCCGTCCGCGCTCTGCCACACGTTCACGAACACGCCCAGGCCGGCTTGCGCCATGGCGTCGGTCGCGTTGAAGCCCGGGCTGCGTTCGTTCTGGGCGACACCCGCGCCCACACTGAGATACGGAGAGACGACACCGCCGCGGTTCGCGACCGCGAGCACGTCGAGCGATGCGCCGTACAGGCTCATGTCCGGTCGGCCGATGCCGCCGCCGACCTGCGCACCGTTCAGATTGAGCTCGGCGCTGATGACCTCGCTCAAATGTTTGCCGACGCCGAAGCCGTACAGCCAATCCTTGTCCTGCAGCGGTCGGTCGTTGTCGACGGAAATGCCGCCGATCTGCGGTGTGATGTACCAGTGCCCGACTTCATCGGCCGCTTGTACGACCACTGGCGCAGCGAGCGCGCACAACATTGCAATCCTCTTCATCGCCACCTCGTTCTACGTTCTACGTCGCGCGCGATTGCGCGACGGCGACATCGTCGAGGGTGAGAGACCGCCGGGCAATGCGCCGCGTTCGGAGTACCGGATTTCGGTACCATGCGGCCCGCTTTCCAGACTCGATCGGAGCTTCGATGACCGAAACACAACGCATGCTCGACACCTTGAAGCGCTGTCTGCGCGCGCGCGGCATGAGCTATGGGCGGCTCGGGCGCGCACTGGGGTTGAGCGAGTCGTCGGTGAAGCGACTGTTCTCGGATAAATCGTTCAGCGTCGCGCGGCTCGAGCGCGTGTGCCGCGCGATCGACATGTCGATCGCGGATCTGTCGCGTTTGGCGGGTGGTGAAGCGGCGCCCGAGGCGCCGCAGGGATTTACGCTGACACTCGAGCAAGAACGCACGCTCGCGGGACACGCTTCGCTGCTGGCGTTTTTCTATCTGTTGCTGAACGGTCATGCGGTCGAGGCCGTGGCCGAGCGGCTGAATCTGAGCGAGCGGGCGACGCGGAATTTTCTCGCGAAGCTGGCCGCGGCAGGACTGATCGAGATTCGCGGCCGCAAGCAGATTCGCTTGCACGCGCGGCTGCCGCTCGCGTGGCGCCCGGAGGGTCCGGTGCGCAAACTGTATGAGCGACAGGTCCGTGCCGAATTTCTACGCAGCGAATTCTCGGCCAGACACGAAGCGCTGAGCTTTCATTCGGCGGAGTTGTCGCCGGCGTCCGTGCGCATCCTCATGCGCAAGCTGGACAAGCTGGCCGCCGATTTCGCCGATCTGGCGGCGCTCGATGTGGGCTTGCCATCGCGCGACAAGATGAGCATTGCCATGCTGCTCGCGACACGTCCGTGGGTGTTCTCGATGTTCTCGGCGTATCGACCCGCCTCCGCTGCCGGCGGTGCGAAGCGCGCCGCGGCGGCCACGATGCCGCGCGAAGCCGTCGCCTCACGACTGAAATAGAGCCAGCCCCGCGTCACCGCGAGGCGCTGTCGTCTCGCGGCGACTCCTCGCGGGAGATCACGACACCTTCGATCACATCGCTCGTGGACGCGCCGCGATGGCGCCGCGCCTGCATCTCGCTCATATGAGCGCTCATTTGCGCGTCCATCTGAGCGCGCAACTGCTTGCGCAGGTGGCGCGTCTTCCACCACAGATACCCGCCGCCGAGCACGACGACCGCCAGGGCAACCGCGAAGAAGACGAGCGAGAGCACGAAGGCGCTCGCGAGGACGATACCGCCCGTGATCACGGCGAGCGTCTTCACCATGAACGCGTTGGCACGCGAGCCCACGGAGCCTCTAGCGCCGGGCATCGGGCGCTCCTCGATCAACTTCATCGAAACTCCTACGGCTGCAATGTGCGCCGACACTCCTATGTGGAGACTGATCGCCGCACGGCAAGTTCCTCGCCGCGCGGCGCGCCGACAACGCACGAAGACGGTCCGGCGCGCCGCGTGACGATCGCCTCAGGTCTGCGCGAGCGCCTGTTCGAGATCCGCGAGGATGTCGTCGATGTGCTCGATGCCGATCGACAGCCGCACCGTGTCCTCGGTCACGCCAGCCTTCTCGAGCTCGGCGGGCGACAGCTGTCGATGCGTCGTCGATGCCGGATGGCATGCGAGCGATTTCGCGTCGCCGATGTTCACGAGCCGCGTCACGAGCTTGAGCGCATCCTGGAATTTCTCGCCGCCCGTGCGGCCGCTCTTGACGCCGAACGTCAAGATGCCGGACGCCTTGCCGGAGAGATATTTCTGCGCGAGCCCGTGATCCGGATGCGTCTCGAGCCCCGCATAGTTGACCCAGCTCACCTTCGCGTGACCGCTCAAATAGCGCGCGACCCTCAAGGCATTCTCGCTGATGCGATCCATGCGCAGGCCGACGGTCTCGATGCCTTGCAGGATCAGGAACGCGTTGAACGGCGACAGCGCCGAGCCCATGTTGCGCAACGGCACGACCCGCGCGCGGCCGATGTACGCGGCCGGACCGAGCGCCTCGGTGTACACGACACCGTGATAGCTGACGTCCGGCTCATTCAGCCGGCGGAAGCGGTCCTTGTGCTGCGCCCAGGGGAACTTGCCCGAGTCGACGATCACGCCGCCGATGCTCGTGCCGTGTCCGCCGAGATACTTCGTCAGCGAATGCACGATGATGTCGGCGCCGTGCTCGAACGGACGGCACAGATACGGCGTCGGCACGGTGTTGTCGACGATCAACGGAATGCCATGCGCATGCGCGATCTTCGCGAGCCGCTCGAAGTCGGTGACGTTGCCGAGCGGATTGCCGACGGACTCGCAGAAGATGGCTTTCGTCCGCGCGTCGATCAACGCTTCGAAGGCGTTCGGCTCGCGATAGTCGGCGAAGCGGACTTCGATTCCATATTGAGGCAGCGTGTGCGCGAACAGGTTGTACGTGCCGCCGTACAGCGCGCTCGCGGAGACGATGTTGTCCCCCGCCTCGCTGATCGTGAGGAGCGCATACGTGACTGCTGCCTGGCCGGAGGACAGCGCCAGCGCGCCGATGCCGCCTTCGAGCGCCGCGACACGCTGCTCCAGCACGGCGTTCGTCGGATTCATGATGCGCGAATAGATGTTGCCTTCCACCTTCAGGTCGAACAGGTCCGCGCCATGCTGCGTGCTGTCGAACGCGTACGCGACCGTCTGATAGATCGGCACCGCGACTGCGCGTGTCGTCGGCTCAGGCGTATAGCCGCCATGGACCGCGATCGTGTCGAGTTTCCAATTCGGTTGGGACATTGTGGCTCCGCAAATGAATGAGGTGTGATCAGTCGAGCTGCAATTCGCGATCGCCCTGCTCGTCCTTCACGCGCGTGGGCAGGCCCAAGCGGGCGAGCAGCGCGAGAAACGGCTTCGCCGGCAGCTGCTCCACGTTCACCATGCGCTTGACGTCCCATTGACCGTTCGCGATCAGCAAGGCCGCGGCGACGGGCGGCACGCCCGCCGTGTATGAAATGGCCTGGCTGCCAACCTCGCGGTAGCTCGCCTCGTGATCGCAGACGTTGTAGAGGAAGACCTCGCGCGGCTGTCCGTCCTTCGTGCCCTTCACCACATCGCCGATGCACGTCTTGCCCTGATACGTCGGCGCCAGCGATGCCGGGTCCGGCAGCACGGCCTTGACGACCTTGAGCGGCACGACCGTTTGTCCCTCCGCCGTCTTGATCGGCTGCTCGGACAAGAGCCCGAGATTCTTCAGCACGCCGAACACGTTGATGTAGTGATCGCCGAAGCCCATCCAGAAGCGGACGTGCGGGACGCCGAGGTTCTGCGACAGCGAATGAATCTCGTCGTGGCCAGTCAGGTACGTCGTGCGCTCACCGACGACCGGCAGATCCCACTCCTTCCTCACCTCGAACATGCGATTCGACACCCACTGGCTGTTCTGCCAGCTCCACACCTGGCCGGTGAACTCGCGGAAATTCACTTCCGGATCGAAGTTCGTCGCGAAGTAGCGGCCGTGCGAGCCCGCATTGACGTCGACGATGTCGACCGACTCGATCGCGTCGAAGTACTCCTCGCGTGCCAGCGCGGCATACGCGTTCACGACGCCCGGATCGAAGCCGACCCCGAGAATGGCCGTGATGCCCCGCTGTTCGCATTCGGCGCGCCGCCGCCATTCGTAGTTCGCATACCACGGCGGCGTTTCGCAGATCTTGAGGGGATCTTCGTGAATCGCGGTATCGAGGTACGCGGCACCGGTCGCGATGCACGCCGAAAGCACCGACATGTTCACGAACGAGGGACCCACGTTGATGACGATCGAGGCGCCCGTCTTCTTGATCAGCTCCGCGGTCGCCGCCGTATCCATCGCATCGAGTGCGTGAGCTTCGAGCGTGCCCGGCACCTTGCAGCTCGCCTTCTCCCGAACCGAGTCGAGAATGGCGGTGCATTTCGCGAGCGTCCGGGACGCAATGTGAATATCGCCGAGCACGTCATTGTGCTGGGCGCATTTGTGCGCAACGACGCGAGCGACGCCACCGGCGCCGATGATCAAGACGTTTCTCTTCATTTCCCGTGCAAGCCTCCTTCGGCTAGACCTTCAAAAACGGCAGTCTCAGGAGAGACTCGCCACGTAATCCTCGAAGCCGAATTCGCGCTGTAATCGCACGCTGCCGTCGAGCTCGCGGATGACGATCGACGGCATGCGGACTCCGTTGAACCAGTTCTTCTTCACCATGGTGTACCCGGCCGCGTCCTGGATCGATAGTCGATCGCCCACTTCGAGCGGGCGGTCGAACTGAAATTCACCGAAGATATCGCCGGCCAGGCAGGATTTTCCGCACACGACGTAGGCATGCGGCCCGTGCGACTCGATCTCCGCGCTTTCGCGATAGATGAGCAGATCGAGCATGTGCGCTTCGATCGAGCTGTCCACGATCGCGAGCTGCTTGCCGTTGTCCATCGTGTCGAGCACGGTCACCTCGAGCGTCGTGCTGTTCGTGACCGCTGCCTCACCGGGCTCGAGATAGACCTGCACGCCGTAGCGCGCGGAGAATTCCGCGAGCCGCGCGCAGAACGCATCCAGCGGATAGCCTGCGCCGGAGAAATGGATGCCGCCGCCGAGGCTCACCCACTCGACCTTCTCCAGCAGCGAGCCGAAGCACTCCTCGACCCGCCGCAGCAAGCGGTCGAACAGCGCAAAGTCTTCGTTCTCGCAGTTGTTGTGGATCATGAAACCGGTCACGTGATCGAGCACGCGCTCGACCTTGCGGACGTCCCACTCGCCGAGCCTGCTGTACGGCCGCGCCGGGTCGGCCAGATCGAAGGAAGAACTGCTCACGCGCGGATTGAGACGCAGGCCGCGCGGCAGATTCGCCGTGCGCGCAGCGAATCGCTCCAGCTGTCCGATCGAATTGAAGATGATCTTGTCCGCGTTGGCCACGACCTCGTCGATTTCATGGTCGGCAAAGGCGACGCTGTATGCGTGTGTCTCGCCGCCGAATTTCTCGCGGCCGAGCTTCACTTCATTCAGCGACGACGACGTGGTGCCGTCCATGTATTGGCGCATCAGATCGAACACCGACCAGCTCGCGAAGCACTTGAGCGCGAGCAGCACCTTGGCGCCCGAGCGTTCGCGCACGATCCGCATCGTCTCGAGATTCCGGACGAGCTTGGTCTTGTCGATGAGGTAATAGGGCGTTTGCAACATCATCTGTTCATCATGCGTTAGAAAACCCGCCGTCCTCGCACGTCCACCGCCTGCTCCGCAGGTGCGAGCGCGACGACGAGCAAGTCGGCTCGTGGCGCTCGACTGCACGCAGGAGCGCTGGAATGGCGAAGACCTCGATCAGGACTTCATGGCGGCCGACAGCGGCGCCCGCATCCCTGCTGAGCGACTCGATGAGCGACCCGTTCTCCGCCTCGGATGACACCGCGCTGGCTCGGTCATCGAGGTTCTCGGAGCGCACCTTGCCTTTGGGCAGTGCTTGGAGACGTGCATCACCACGTCTCACGTATTCCCGCAGCGCGCAACCCTGCGGCGCACGCGGCGAGACGGCTCGGCCGCCATTTCGACGGCGGCCATTGCGTATTGTAGTGCACGAGTGCGTCGTCGCGCCGAACACGTGCAAGTTCGGCCGCCAACGAGTCTCGACGTGAGGGCTGCGGCAGTCGGGCGCTCGCGGTCTCGCATGGCCTCATCGAGGGTCTGACGCACTCGCGAGCGCGGAAATTCACCGAGTCGTCAAGACGTGCGCTGCGATTCGACTGAGGGAACAACGAGGACACGGCGGGCGCTGATCCCTGTACGCGCGACGATTCGACCGCCAGGGAACTTCGAGTTCCCCCGTGGGTTCCGCGAGCACCTTTCACTGACATGGCGCCTACAAGAAGGAGTTGTCGTTGAACGAGCCCGAGGAAACCCGCCAGCGCGACGACACGCCTCACTACGACAATGCCACGGGCGGCTGGGGCTCGCTCAAGGGTATCGGACACGTGTTTGCCGACCAGAAGCCCGGCCTGGGCGTCTTCCGCACGTTGATGCGGCAGAACAAGACGGGCGGGCACATGTGCACCTCGTGTGCCTGGACGAAGCCGCCGCAACCGCATGTCTTCGAGTTTTGCGAGAACGGCGCGAAAGCGACCGTGTGGGACCTGACGCGAGATCGCTGCACGCCTGATTTCTTCGCCCAGCATCGTGTGACCGAGCTGCGCGCGCTGTCGGACCACGAGCTGGAGGAAACGGGTCGTCTCACGCATCCCATGCGCTACGACGCCGCCTCGGATCGATACGTCGAGACGACGTGGGACGAAGCTTTCCAGGAAATCGGCGCAAGGCTCAAGGCGCTCGATCCGAACGCGACGGTCTTCTACACCTCGGGCAAGGCGGCCTTGGAGGCCTCCTATCTCTACGGATTGTTCGCGCGGCTCCACGGGCACAACAATCTGCCCGACAGCTCCAACATGTGTCACGAGACCACGAGCGTCGCGCTCAAGAAGGTGATCGGCGTCGGTGTGGGCACCTGCGCGCTGTCGGACTTCGAGCATTGCGAATTGATCCTGTTCTTCGGCCAGAACACCGGCTCGAACAGCCCTCGCTTCCTGCACACGCTCAAGGCAGCGAAGGAGCGCGGCTGCAAGATCATCACGTTCAATCCGGTGCGCGAGCGCGGTCTGCTGGAGTTCACGGATCCGCAGAACCCGGCGCAAATGACGGCGCTCAAGTCCTCGACGCAGATATCGGACCTCTATCTCCAGATCAGGCCCGGCGGCGACATCGCGGCGCTCGCGGGTCTTTGCAAGCGCGTGCTCGAGCTCGATGCCGAACGGCAAGGAGGCGTCCTGGATCGAGCCTTCATCGCGGAGCACACGACGGGACTGGCTGACCTCGAAGCGCGGTTGCGCGAGGTGTCGTGGCAGGCGATCGAACGGGAGTCCGGGCTGCGTCGCGCCGAGCTCGAGCAGGTCGCGGACACCTATGCGGCGTCACCACGAACCATCGGCATCTATGGCATGGGCATGACCCAACAGGTGCGGGGCTGGCTCAATCTCGCGATGCTGGTCGACCTGCTGCTGCTGCGCGGGAACATCGGCCGGGAGGGCGCCGGCATCTCACCGGTGCGAGGACACTCGAACGTGCAGGGCCAGCGCACTGTCGGCATCAGCGAGAAGCCCGAGAACGTGCCGCTGGACAGGCTCGCGAAGCTCTTCGACTTCGACCCGCCGCGGCACAAAGGGCGCTCCACCGTGGCGTTGGTCGAAGGCTTGCTGGATCGCTCGGTACGAGGATTCATCTCTCTGGGCGGCAATCTCGCCCGCGCCATTCCCGATCGACTCCGCGCCGAACCGGGCTGGCGCGATCTCGATCTCTGCGTTCACATCGCGACCAAGCTCAATCACTCGCACCTGTTGCCCGGACGCGCGACCTGGCTCTTGCCCTGCCTCGTGCGGGCGGAAGAGGACGTGCAAGCGACGGGACCGCAGACGGTGACGATCGAAGACATGCTGAGCATGATCCATGGCTCGGTCGGCAAGCAGAAGCCCGCCTCGCCGCACCTGAAATCCGAGGTGGCCATCATCGCCGGGATCGCGAAGGCGACGCTTCCGCCCAATGCGAAGGTGAAATGGGACGAATGGACCGCCGACTACGGCCTGATCCGTGATCTCATCGAGGCGACCTACCCCGACGAGTTTGGCGACTTCAACCAGCGGCTCTTCACGCCGGGCGGCTTCTACCGCGGCAACGCCGCGCGCGAACGCGATTGGAAAACCGCCAGCGGCAAGGCCGAATTCACCGCGCCCGAGGTGCTATCCGCGCTGAGCGAACCACTGCAAGGTGAGCAGGCGACGCTGATCACGCTGCGCTCGAACGATCAATTCAACACGACGGTTTATGGTTTCTCGGATCGGCTTCGCGGTCTCTCCGGATCGCGCGACGTCGTTCTCATCAATCCCGAGGAGATGCAACGACGCGGGCTCGCGGCGGGGCAGACGATCGCGCTCGAATGTGCCGTGGACGACGGCGCGGAGCGCATCGTGCGAGGACTGAAAGTCGTCCCTTACGATCTCCCCGATCGCTGTGTCGCCGCCTACTACCCGGAGGCGAATCCGCTGATACCGCTGCAGTACCACGACGAGCTGTCGAAGACACCCGCGTTCAAAGGCGTACCCGTTCGCATCCGGCCCGAGCACGCGGCGCGGGCGTGAGCGCGAATGATTCCATCGCTCGTCGGCGCGATCCCGTATGTGAAGGCGTTGCACATTGCGACCCTGGCGCTCTGGTGCGCAGGGTTGTTCGCGCTGCCGCTGATGCTCGCCCGCCATGATCCGGCGATCGGCCAGGTGGAATACACGCGGATGAGGCTCGCGTTCCATTACAGCTACACGTGGGTCGTCACGCCCGCCGCCTTGCTCGCCGTCGCGGCGGGCACGCTCCTGATGTTCCTGCGGGAGGTATTCCTGCTCTGGATGTTCGCGAAGCTCGTCTTCGTCGCGCTGCTCGTCGCCTTTCACGCCTGGGTCGGCCGCACGATCGTCGGTGTCGCCGAGACTAGAGGCATGCGCCAGACGCGCGAGCCTTTCATGCCGCTGACCATGTTGCTGGCGATCGTTCTCGCGATCCTGATCCTGGTCTTGGCGAAGCCCGGGCTGGAGCAATACCCGCTGCCGGACTGGATCACGACACCGCGCGACGGTCAGCTGCCGTTCGACGTGCCCAGCTTGTAGTCGAAGACGAGTTTGCCTCCATGCCACCCGGTTGCACCCACCATGATCACACCGAGCAACGACAGCAGCAGGCCATAGGGCAGCACCGCGGCCTCGTAGCCGTGCAGACGATAACCCCAGTTCGCGCCGAGGATCGACAGCAGCACCATCGCGATCGCCGCGTGTGTCCACGTGGAAGCGCGGGCCCGAATGCCGGCGACCATCACCAACTCCATCGCTCCCGTGATCGCGGCCACGAGGCCGATCAGGAATGCCATGCCACCCGCCCATATTCCTGCACGCGCCCAGAACGCATCGCCGGTCCACCAGTAAAAGATATCCGCCCCGAAGTTGCAGAAGGTCAGCGCGATGGGAAAGGCGACGGCCATCGCGTGGATCGGGTGGCCCGCCACCGCGATTTTCGACTCGGTCTCCTCGAAGTCCGGACGCTGAGCGATCGGATCGACGAGTCTGCGCTGCTGAATCGGGGGCTCGGCCATCGGTGGACGCTCCTGCGCGGTGCGATCGCAGCACCAGCGCTGCTCGTGATGTCGGGTTGCGAGGGGCCTCTCTCGGTGGTCGACCCCGCCGGGTTCGCCGCCGCGGCGATCAGCTCGCTGTGGTGGGTCATGCTGAGCGGCGCGACGGCAATCTTCGTGCTCGTAATGGTCCTGCTCGCGCTCGCGTTCCGTCGCAAGAAACGGCCGCTCGGCGCAGCAGCGGATGCCAAGGGCGAGCGAATCTGGATTTACGGATTGGGCTTGGGCTTCACGCTCACGGTGCTGGCGGCGCTGACGGCGTACGCCCTGCACGTCGGCGAGCGGCTGCTGGCGCGGCCCGGACAGGAGGTGGTGACGGTGCGCGCCGAGGCCGCGCAGTGGACGTGGCGCTTCTACTACGACGACGTGCCCGGCCGCATGACGGAAGGCGTGCTGCACATTCCTGCCCGCCGCCCCGTCGACGTCGAGATCACGACGGTCGACGTCATCCACAGCTTCTGGGCACCGCGTCTCGCCGGCAAGCTCGACGCGATCCCTGGTCACGTGAACGTCCTGCGGATCGAGGCCGCTGCGCCGGGCGATTACGCAGGCGTCGACGCCGAGTTCAGCGGCCGCGGTTACACCTGGGACCGCTTCACCGTGCGTGCGCACGACGAGGCGGCCTGGAACGCCTTCCTGCGCGGAGAGACTCCGTGAACGCGCTGCGCCGTCACCGCGAACTCGAGCGCATCTGGGCGTCCCGCCCCGGCTGGCGCGGCAAGCTGACGACGGTGAACAACAACGACATCGGGCTGATGTTCCTGTTCGCCGCGGGGCTGTTCTTCGTGATCGGCGGCATCCTCGCGATGATGATTCGCGCGCAGCTCGCGAGTCCGCGCTCGATGTTCATGGGCCCCGAGCTGTACAACCAGGTCTTCACGATGCACGGAACCATCATGATGTTCCTGTTCGCGATCCCGCTCATCGAGGGCCTGACGATCTATCTCCTGCCGAAACTGCTCGGCACGCGCGACCTGGCCTTCCCGCGGCTCAGCGCCTTCGGCCTGTGGTGCTACATTTTCGGCGGCTCGATGCTGATCGTCGCGCTGCTCGCGGGAGTCGCGCCCGACAGCGGCTGGTTCATGTACCCGCCGCTCTCAGCCACGCTGGGCTCGCCGGGTATCAACTCGGATTTCTGGCTCATCGGGATCACGTTCGTCGAGATCTCGGCGTTGTCGGCCGCGGTCGAGATCATCGTGACCGTGCTCATGTATCGCGCACCGGGCATGTCGCTCGACAAGCTACCGATCTTCGCCTGGTACATGCTGGTCGTCGCGGTGATGATCCTCACGGGCTTCCCGCCACTGATCCTGGGCTCGATCCTGCTCGAACTCGAGCGCGCGTTCGGCATGCCGTTCTTCCAGGTCGCGCAAGGCGGCGACAGCCTGCTGTGGCAGCACCTGTTCTGGCTGTTCGGGCATCCGGAGGTCTACATCATCTTTCTGCCCGCGGCGGGCGTCGTCTCCATGGTCCTGCCCGTGATGGCGCGCACGACGCTGCTGGGCTACACGTGGGTCGTGATGGCCGTGGTGGCGCTGGCGATTCTGAGTTTCGGACTGTGGGTCCACCACATGTTCACGACGGGCATCCCCCACATGGGACTTGCGTTCTTCTCGGCAGCATCGACGCTGGTCGCGGTACCCACGGGCATGCAGATATTCGCGTGGATCGGCACGCTCTGGCAGGGACGGCCGGAGATGCACTTGCCGATGCGGTGGCTCGTGGCCTTCTTCGCGACCTTCGTGATCGGCGGCCTCACCGGCGTCATGGTCGCGGTGGTTCCCTTCGACTGGCAGGCGCACGACACGTATTTCGTCGTCGCTCATCTGCACTACGTGCTGGTCGGCGGCTTCGTGTTCCCGGCGCTCGCGGGGCTGTATTACTGGCTGCCGCATTTCACGGGCCGCAAGCGCCACTTCAAGATGGGCGAGATGGCGTTCTGGCTCATCGTGCTCGGCTTTCATGGAACGTTCCTGCTGTTGCACTGGGCCGGCTTGCTCGGGATGCGCCGACGGATCGCCAGCGTCGAAAGCGGTTCGGGATGGGAGCTCATCAATCTGCTCGCGTCGATCGGCGGCTTCGTGATGGCGATCGGCTTCGCCCTCGTGCTCATCGATGTGGGCGTGAACGCCGCCGTCGCGACTCGCGGCCGACGCAATCCCTGGCGTGCGCCGACACTGGAATGGGCGATCCCTGCGCCCTCGCCGTCCTACAACCTCGCCTCGATTCCCCAGATCGGCAGCCGCCATCCTCTCTATGACGATCCCGAGCTGCCGGCGCGGATCGCGCGCGGCGAAGGCTACCTCGGCACACCGCGCGGCGGCCGGCGCGAGACGCTGATGGTGGACATCGCGAGCGGACGACCGAGCGGCATCGTCATCTTCCCGACGAACACGGCACTGCCGATCGTCATGGCGCTCGTCGCCGGCGGCCTGTTCGTCGGCATGCTCATCAAGGCCTACTGGCTCGTGCCGCTCTCGTTGCTCGGCGTGGCGGCGCTTGCCGCATGGTGGGCCTGGAGTCTCGGCAGCCGCGAAGACCACGGCGCGCAATCCGTGGGACGCGATCTTGCGTTGCCGTCCGCTGACGAGATGGATCGACCGCCGGGCTGGTGGGGATCGTTGTTCCTGCTCCTCGCCGACGGCGTGTTCTTCGGCGCGCTCCTGTTTGGCTATGCGTTTCTCTGGACGGTCGCGCCGAACTGGCCGCCGCCCACCTGGCTCGAACCCGGAGTCGCCGGCCCAGTGCTGATGGGCGTCGGCACGGTGCTGGCCGCGACTGGAAGCCAACGCGCCGTCCGCGCGCTCCGCCGCGATCGCAGCGTATGGCCATGCCTGCTCGCGAACTTCGCGGGGCTTGCGGCGCTCGCGGGCGCAGCGCTCACGGTGCTCGCGGGCACGGACCCCGAAGTCCACGCCTACGACGCCACGCTTTGGGTCATCGCGGGCTACATCGTCTTCCATACGAGCGTCACTGGGCTGATGACGGTCTTCGTCGCGTTGCGCGCGGCGGCGGGCTATCTCTCGGCGCGCCGCATCGGCGAGGCGAACGTTCTGCGGCTCTGGTCGAACTTCTCCGTCGCCACCGCCGTGCTCGGCCTCGCCGTCGCATGGCTGCCGAGAATGCTCTCGTGAACGAGATCCTGCGCATTTCAGTCGCGCTGACGGCATGGCTCGCCGCCTTCAGCGCCATTTACGGGCTGCAGGGCATCGTCTGCTCGGATCGCTGGTCTCACGCGGGCTTCGACCTGGCCGCGGGCCGCGCCGTGCTGATCGCGGCATGGGCCGCCGCGATCGCGCTGCAATTCGCGTTGCTCCGCGCCTTGCGCTCGCCTCGCCTCGCCTCGCGTTCCGTCTTCGTGCGCAGGGTGAGCGTGACGCTCTGCGTGGCCGCGATCGTCGCGACCGTTTGGACGCAGCTACCGATCGTCACGACGTCGATCTGTCGTTAAAGCGCGGCGATCTCAGTCATCGGGCGAGTACGGCGTCCACGTCAGGAAGGCGGCGCTGGACAACGGGCGACTGCAGCGGCTCGCCGCGATACACGCACCGATGTACAAGCGAGCGAAAGTCGCCCCGTGCTCCTCGTTTTCACTCGGTTGCGCTCGATTCGCGATTTGGCGCGGGTGCTGGCGCGGCGCGCCGCTTCCACACCTGCAACGTGACGGCACCCACGACCAAGGCCCAGAACGCGGACCCGATGCCCGCGAGCGAAATGCCCGAAGCCGTGACCAGGAACGTGACCAACGCGGCCTCGCGCTCCGTTTCGTGCTGTAACGCTGCCGCCAGGCTGTTGCCGATCGTGCCCAACAGCGCGAATCCCGCGATCGCGACGATCAGTTCGCGCGGGAAAGCGGCAAAGAGCGTGGCGACCGTGGCACCGAACAAACCGACGACGAGATAGAACACACCGGCTGCGATCGCGGCGATGTAGCGCCGCTCGGGATCCTGATGTGCATCGCGTCCCATGCAGATCGCGGCGGTGATCGCCGCCAGATTCAGCGCGAACGCGCCAAACGGCGCGAGCACCGCATTCGTCACTCCGATCCAGCCGATGGGTCGCGAGATGGGCATGTCGTAGCCGGAGGCGCGGATCACCGCGACCCCGGGCACGTTTTGCGAAGTCATCGTGACGATGAACAAAGGCAGCGCAATGCCCACGATGGCCGCCCACGAAAACGTCGGCGCGGTGAATACCGGTGTCGTGAGCCGCAGCGTCACGGTCTCCATGTGCAACAAGCCCGCGACACCCGCGTAGACGACGCCGACCAGCAACGTCAGCACCACGGCATAGCGCGGCAGCAATCGGCGTCCGACGACGTACGCGACGAACATCGACAGCCCGAGCCCGAGTTGCGTGCCCAGCACGCCGAACGCCTCCACGCCGAAGCGCACGAGCACGCCGCCGAGCATGCCAGACGCCAACGACACGGGCACACGGCTGATCAGCCGCTCGAACCAGCCCATGAACCCCGCCACGGCGCTGAGGACGGCCGCGAGCACGAACGCACCGATCGCATCCGACAGTGGCAAACCGGCTGCGCTCGTGATGAGCATGGCGGCACCAGGCGTCGACCAGGCCGTGACGACGGGGATGCGATACGACCACGAGAGCGCAATGCACGTAATGCCCATGCCCAGGCCCAATGCCCACATCCACGAGCTGATCTCATCGGCGGTGGCGCCGAGGGACTGCGCCGCCTGGAAGACGATCGCCCCCGAGCTGGTGAACCCCACCAGCACCGTGACGAAGCCGGCTACGATGGCCGAAAGGGATACGTCCTTGAGCACGCCTGCTCGCGACAACTCGGATTGGGTTTGCATTCTTCTTCGCATCCCGCTGCTGGCATCCGCACCTTGCCGTGCGATGTCGATGATATCCACCGCGCGTTCGCCGAGCACGACGCACGATACCAGCGCTGTTCCGGTCCTCCTGAACGAATGGGACGCACGTTGGACGCGCGGGACGTGAGCCGCCTCGCGCGCTGGCGGCAACGCGGAGCGAGCCTTGAGCGTCGCTCCGACGAACGCCGCGAGCGGTAGCCTCAAGCCTCCAGCCAATAGGCGCGA
>JAEYXD010000074.1 GCA_023428645.1 Pseudomonadota bacterium | reverse complement strand
CGACCCATGCTTCCCCACGGTCTTTCGACCTCGGACAGGTCGGTCTACCACGACGACTGAAAACTTAGCAGAGACTTTCTTAGAACTCATACCTTGTCCTTGCCTACATACAAGGACAGGAAGGGGGCGAGTCGACACACAGAGCCAGTGACCGAACACTGCCGCCACGGAAGCGCAGCCGCGCGTCCGAAGGAAAGCGCCCCCACCCCTAACCCTCCCCCGGGGGAGGGGGAGTAGGCTGAAGCCGTTTTTCTATAGGACGATCAGTACCCGCTCACACGATGTGAGCTCGCGATACAGCGCATCCAACTGATCCTTGCTCTGCGCGCTGAACGTGCACGTCAGGCTCAAGTAATTGCCGTCCTTGCTCGGACGCTCCTCGATGTTCGTCACATCGAGAGTCCCGACATGCTTCTGCACGATGCCCATCACCAGGCTGCGAAAGTCGTCACTGCGACGACCCATCACCTTGAGCGGAAAATCGCACGGGAATTCGAAGAGTGTGTCTGACATCGGGCCTCTATGAAGGCGAGGGCGTTGGCATTCAAGGGCCGTCGTAGGCGGGCGTGCCGGCGAGGCGCGCGCGCAACGCAGCGAATCCCGCGGTCACCGCGTGCCAGCGAGGCCCTGGCTTGCCGGTGCCGACAGCGGCGCCATCGAGTCTCGTGATCGGCAGCACATCGCGCGTCGCGGCGGAAATCCAGATCTCGTCGGCGCGCCGCAGCGCTTCGAGCGTAATGGGGCGAACCTCGACGGCAAACTGCGTGGCGATCACATCGAGCGCCGCATCGCGTGTCGTGCCTGGCAGGATGCGGTGGCTCTGCGGCGGCGTGACGAGCACGCCATCGATGACCGCGAACACGCTCGATGATGCACCTTCGAGGACTTCACCGTCGTCCACGATCAGCGCTTCGTGCGCGCCGGCCTCGAGCGCCTGCTGCTTCATGAGCACGTTCGCGAGCAGCATCGTCGATTTGATGTCGCAGCGGCCCCAGCGAAACTCCTCGACGGTGATCGCGGCGAGCCCGTTCGCTCGTTGTTCCTCGGTCAGCACCGGCAGCGGACACGCCATCACGAACACGGTCGGCTTGGCGACGGCGGGAAAGGCGTGATTGCGCCCGTACTCCATGCCGCGGCTCACCTGCGCGTACAGATACATATCGGCGCCGCCGTTGCGGCGAATCAACTCTTGCAGCAGCGCATGCCACTCGGCATGCGTGAGCGGCGAGGTGATGCGAATTTCGGCGAGACCCCGCGCGAGGCGGTCGAAGTGCTCGCGAAAGCGGAACATGCGGCCCGCGAACGCGGGCAATACTTCGTAGACGCTGTCGGCGAACAGAAAGCCCCGATCGAGCGGCGAGATGCGAGCCTCGTTCAAAGGCACGAACTCGCCGTTCAAGTAGCAGATCGGAAAAGGCGCCGCCATGCGCGGCTACTCCATGCGCATCATGACATCGTCCCACAACCGTCCGAAGAATCCGGCCGGCGGCACGTCCGCGACCGGGAACAGGTCATAGCTGCCGACGAGATCCGAACCGCGCGTGACGCGCAGCTTGCCAGCGGCGCCGGTGCGCGCGAGCGGCGCTACGAGCGGATGTCCGACATCGGCGGTGCCGACGAGCGATGCCTCCTGCCCGCGCGGAATCGTCACGTACACATCGTCGTTCGGCGCGAGCTCGATTTGCTCGACTTCACCCTTCCACACGCGCGAGGTGAGGACCGGCTTGTTCGCGGCGAACAGCTGCTTCGTCTCATAGAAGCGGAAGCCATAGTTGATGAGCGCAAGGCTCGCGTCCTCGCGCGCGCGAATCGACGGCGCGCCGAGCACGACGGAAATCACGCGCATGCCGTCGCGCTTGCCGGAGGAGACGAGACAGTAGCCGGCGGATTCCGTATGGCCGGTCTTCAGGCCGTCGACCGAGGGGTCGCGATCCAAGAGTCCGTTGCGGTTCGGCTGGGTGATCTTGTTCCAGGTGAACGTGCGCTGCGAGTACCACTTGTAGTACTCCGGAAACTCGCGCACGAGCGCGGCGGCCAACACTGCGATATCGCGGGCAGTCATGTAGTGCTGCGGGCTCGGCATGCCCGGGCTGTTCTCGAAGCGCGAGCCGGTCATGCCGAGCGCCTGGGCGTACTGGTTCATCATGTCGACGAACACCGCTTCGCTGCCCGCGACGTGCTCGGCGAGGGCGACGGTCGCATCGTTGCCGGATTGCACGATCATGCCTTGAATCAGGTCTTCCACGCTGACGCGCGTGCCCACTTCGATGAACATCCGCGAGCCTTCCTGCGCGCGCGCATGCGCGCTGACGGTCACCATGTCGTCGAGCTTGATGCGTCCACTCTTCAGCGCCTGGAACACGCCGTAGGCGGCCATGAGCTTCGTGATGCTCGCCGGCTCCAGCCGCTCGTTCTCGTTGGATGCGGCGAGCACGGCACCCGTCGTGTAGTCGATGACGTAGTACCCCTTCGCCGGCACCTGGGGCGGCGCGGGAATGGGCGTGGGCGACGACGCGGGCGTGCTCGTGCTCGTGCTCGAGAGCAGAGCCACGGGCACCGTGCCCGAGGTGGCCGGCGCGGCATTGGCCGTGCCGGCCGCGTCTTCGGAATCCGAGCAGGCGGCGCAGACGAGGAGCGCTGCGATGCATGCGGCGTGTTTGAGGGTGCGTAGAGTTGCCATGAACGGGTCCCGAGAGTCAGTGCGGCCAGGCGCGAATGTTACCGAGCGAAACGTGCCGAAAGTAAGCCGAAACATGCACGGGCGCCGCTGAAAAGTGGCGCGCCGCTGCAGCTAGTCCAGTGCGAGGTGGGCGTCCGCGATGCCGAGCTTTTTCAGTCGCGCCAAGGCGCGATCGAACTCGAGCACGCTCGGCACCGGACCGACGCGGACGCGATACAACGTCCGCCCAGCGACTTGATCCGCGCGAACCTGGGCATTCGCGACGCCCTGGGAGCGCAGGTCGCCGACGAGCTTCTGCGCATTCGCTTCGGCGGCGAACGCGCCCGCCTGTACGAACAGCGCGCTCGCCGGCGCGGCTTGCGGCTCGTCGGGCTGCTTGCTGGTCGAGACGGCGCGCACTTCGACGAACGCGGTGCCGGCGCGCAGCATGTCGAGCTTCGCGGCGGCGGTGTATGACAGGTCGATGATGCGGCCGTCCTTGAACGGGCCGCGATCGTTCACGCGCACCGTTACGGACTTGCCGTTCTGGAGGTTCGTCACTTGCACGTAGGCGGGCAGCGGCAGCGTCTTGTGCGCGGCCGTCATCGCATACATGTCGTAGCGTTCGCCGTTCGAGGTGCTCTGCGCATGGAAGCCGGGGCCGTACCAGGAAGCGACGCCGCGCTCGACGTAGCCGGACGCGCTCTCGAGCACGAAGTAACGCTTGCCGAGCACCGTATAGAACGGCGGATTGCCTTTCGCCGAGCGCGGTTCGGCCTTCGGAATGGCGTCGGGAATCGAGCCGGCATCGACCGGCGGCGTCGACGTCGTCGGCGTCGGCAAGGGCGCGGGTGGAGGCAGCGTGCGGCGGGGCGTGTCGCCGCAAGCGGCCAACAGCATCGCGATGCCCATCGCGAGGCCTCCTTGCCGCCATGCCAGCCGTGCCTGCGCCCGCATCAGCGCTTCACGTCCTGCATGAAGGCCTGAATCGCATTCCCGAGCTCATGGACCGCGAGCGAATACATCGTGCTGCGGTTGTAGCGGGTAATGACATAGAAGTTGTTGAAGCCGACGCGATACTCGGGACCGTGCTTGCCGGTGAGCACGACGAACATCGCCGGCGCATCGTCGGGCTGATGAGTCACGAAGGTCACGCCCTTGCGGCGCAGCGAGCCTACCGTTTCGTTGAGCTCGAGCTTCTCGGTATTGAAGCGTGACAAGTCCGGATCGGTCAGCGTCGCCGTCGCGACGACCGGCTCGCCCTCGCGCCAGCCATGCACGCGCAGATAATTCGCGACGCTGCTGATGACGTCTTCCCAGCTCGACCACAGATCGCGCTTGCCGTCGCCGTTGCCGTCGATCGCGAACTGGCGATAGCTCGTCGGAATGAATTGCGGGATGCCCATCGCGCCGGCGTACGAGCCGAGCGCCGTCTTCGGATCGACCGCTTCCTCCCGCGTGAGCAGCAGGAACTGCTGCAGCTCGCCGCGAAAGAAGGGCGCGCGAGGCGGGTAGTCGAATGCGAGCGTCGCGAGCGCGTCGAGCACACGGTAGCGGCCCGTGATGCGCCCGTACGATGTTTCCACGCCGAGGATGCCGGAGATCGTCGCGGCGATGCCGGGATCGCGCACCGCTGCGAGTGCCGCCGCGTTCGCGGCCCAGAAGTCGGCGCCTTGCCGAATGCGCAGATCCGTCAGGAAGCGTTCGCGATATTCGAACCAGGGAACGACGCGCTCGGCGGGGCGGCTGATCGCCTCGAGAATCGCCGGTTTCGTCTCGGCCTGCGCGAGCAGGTCGGCGATGGCCTTTTGATCGAGGTCGAATTGCGCGGCGGTCTCTTCGATGAACGCTCGCACTTCGGGTCGCGTCCGATCGAGCGCGCTAGCGACGTTGCTGACGGCGAGCGCCGCGATGAACGGGACGATAGGAAATTTGATCACTAATTGCGCAGCTCCGGCCTGAGTCGAGGTGCTAGCGACCCACGAGTTTTCGCTTCGCGCACAGCGACATGAGAATACCGAAACCCGCCATGAGGGTCACCATCGCGGTGCCCCCGTAACTGACGAGCGGCAGCGGTACGCCGACGACAGGCAACAGGCCGATGACCATGCCGCTGTTGACGAAGACGTACACACAAAACGTGAGCGCGAGGCTGCCGGAGGCGAGGCGCGCGAACGTGTCCTGAGCGGTCGCCGCGAGATACAGCGCGCGGCCGACGACGAACATGAACAAGAGCAGCACCGTGACGAGCCCGATCAGTCCCCATTCCTCGCCGATGACCGCGAAGATGAAGTCGGTCGAGCGCTCCGGAAGGAATTCGAGCTGCGCCTGGCTGCCGCGCAGATAGCCCTTGCCGAAGACGCCGCCCGAGCCGATGGCGATCTGGGATTGAATGATGTGGTAGCCGGCGCCAAGCGGATCGTTCTGCGGATCGAGGAACGTGAGCACTCGCTGCCGCTGGTAGTCGTGCAGGAGAAATCCCCACGCGACGTATGCGACCGGGATCAGGAGCGCGATCGCGCCGAAGATGTAGCGCAGTCGCAGGCCCGCGAGCAGCACGACCATGCCGCCGGCAGTCGCGACGAGCAGCGACGTGCCGAGGTCAGGCTGTTCCGCGATCAGGAGCGTCGGAGTGAAGATCGCGAGCGCGAGCACGATCAGGGTGAGAAAGCTCGGCGGCAGCGGACGCTCGTGCAGATACCACGCGCAGGCGAGCGGCACGGCGATCTTCATCAGCTCGGAGGGTTGAAAGCGCACGATGCCCAGATCGAGCCAGCGTTGCGCGCCCATCGCGATGTCGCCGGTGAACATGACCGCGACCAGCAGGATCAGCCCGAGCCCATAAGCCCAGGGCGTCGCCATGCGGATCATGCGCGGCGGCACCTGCGCGAGCGTGACCATGACGACGACCGCGAGGCCGAAGTGCAGCGCCTTGGCCTCGAGCATGCCGAAACTGCGGCCGGATGCGCTGAACAACACGATCGTTCCGACGGCGACCAGCAGACACAGGCCGATGAAGAGCGGACCGTCCAAGTGCAGCGCGAGCAGCAGGCGCGCCGTGCCGGTGAACGTGCGTTGCGTGCGCGAAGTGGCGAGGCCTTCGTAATTCATCATTCGCCTCTCGGCGCGGGCGGCGGTATTGGCGCGGTCGCCGGGCGCGCCGCGGCCGCCTTGCGTTTCGCTGCCTCTTGCGCGGCAAGCTTCTCTTCTTGCGCGGCCCATTCCTCGGGCGTCAGCAAGTAGGCATCGAGGATGCGGCGCGCGATCGGCGATGCGAAGGCGGAGCCGCCGCGCGGGGCATTCTCCACGATCACGGCGACCGCGATCGTCGGGGCTTCGACGGGCGCGAAGGCGACGAACAGCGCGTGATCGCGCATGTGCTCGGCGAGCTCGCCCGCCTTGCGCACGCGCTCCGTGATCGCGACGGTGAACACCTGCGCCGTGCCGCTCTTGCCCGCCATCTTGTAAGGCGTGCCTTGCACGTAATAGCGGGCAGAACCGTACTGCGCATTCGTCACGTCGAACATGCCGGCGATCGCGACATCCCATGCGCCGGGATCGGACGTCTTCACGCTCGGCAGCTCGTGCGGCGGCAGCTCCTTGACGTCGCCGGTCTGCACGTCGCGGATCGCCCGCACGAGCCGCGGCTGGTAGCGCTTGCCGCGCGCCGCGATCGTGGCGACCGAGTGCGCGAGCTGGATGGGCGTCATTTGCATCTGGCCCTGGCCGATGCCGACGCTGATCGTATCGCCCGGAAACCAGACCGACAGCGCCTTGTTCGTCCTGTACGCGCGCTTCTTCCATTCGGTCGAAGGCAGGATGCCGACGCGCTCGCCGGGGATGTCGATGCCGGTCGGCTGGCCGAGGCCGAACTGGCCCAGGAACGAGGCCATGCGATCGATGCCCATGAGCCGCGCGATGTCGTAGAAGTACACGTCGCACGAGGTCGCGATCGCCTTGCGCATGTCGACATGCCCATGGCCGCGCGGCTCCCAGTCGCGGCGCGCACGCCCGTAGCCAGGGTGTTGCCAGACGCCGCGGCAGAAGCGCGTCTCCGTTGGCGTCACGACTCCGTGCTCCAGCGCGGCCATCGCGAACAACGGCTTCACGGTCGAGCCGGGCGGATAGACGCCGCGGATCGCGCGGTCGTACATCGGGCGATTCGGATCTTCGGTCAGCGCGATGTACTCCGCGCGCGTCAGTCCGCGCGCGAACAGATTCGGATCGAAGGCTGGCGTGCTGACGTAGGCGATGACGTCGCCGCTGTTCGGGTCGATCGCGATGGCGGTCGCGCGCTGGCCGCGCAGTGCCTCCTCGGCGATCTGCTGAACGCGGTGATCGATCGTCAGGAACAAGTCGTTGCCGGCGATCGGCTCCTTGCGCTGCAGGTCGGCCGCGGCGCGGCCCACGCGATCGACGCGGCGGCCCTGGGCGTTGACGAGCAGCTGCTGGAAGCCGGCGCTGCCATGGAGCTCCCGCTCATAGGCGCGCTCGACGCCGTTCTTGCCGGTGAGCGTCGTGCCGGCATAGGACTCCATGTCGAGCGTTTTCTTGTCGTCCTCGCTGATCGCGCCGACATAGCCGATCGCATGCACGCTGCTCTGCCCGAGCGGGTAGAAGCGGGTGAGGCGCGGCACGATTTCCACGCCGGGAAAGTCGTAGCGGCGCGCGGCGAATCTCGCCAGCTCCTGTTCCGTCAATTGCAGCTTGATCGGCACGGCCTCGAAGCTGCGGCGGCCCCGAATGTCCTTCTTGATCGTGGCGATGTCGTCTTTCGCGAACATGCCGAGCTCGGCGAGCCGCAGCAGGGTGTCGTCGAGGTTCGACACCTGCTCGCGCGTCAGCTCCAATTGATACGACGGGGCGTTCGTGGCGAGCGGCTGCCCCTTGCGATCGAGGATCAAGCCGCGATTCGGCGGAATCGGCTCGATCTTGATGCGATTACCCTGCGACTCCTGCAGGTAGTAGTCGTACTTCACGACCTGCAGATAAACGAGCCGGCTCACGATCGCGACGATGCCGAGCATCATGACGATCGCAGCCGCCAGGGCGCGCCGCTCGAACAGCTGCTGCTCCTGATGGTGATCCTTGATGCGAACGGCGCGCGACATGTGAGGGCGGTGGCTGCGACGGGCTAGGTCTAAAGGCTAGGGCTAAGAGGCTAGATTAAGTGAAAAGTGCTGGCGGTTGGCTAGCTGCGGTTCGCATTTCGTGAGCGGCTGCTGCTCAGTATCGTCCGCCATGCGACCCGGCCGGCTCAGCGATTGCGGCGATTCCACGTGTCCAGGACGCCGACGAGCAGCGGCCACAGCAGCGTGCTCGTGAGCACCGGCAGCCAGCGCATCCAGGTCGTGACGGCCTGGCCGATGATGCCGTCGATCCAGAACAACAGGAACTCGTACAGGGCGAGCAGCATGAAGACGGTCAGCGTCTGGTGATAGATCGGAAAGATTCGCATCCGCAGCTGGAATTTGTGCGTCAGGAACGCGACGAGCAGGTACGCGGCGGCATGTTGCCCGAGCAACGGCCCTTGCAGCAGATCGATCGCGAGCCCGCAGAACCAGGCGAACATCAGCCCGGCCACCCGCGGTGCGCTCAAGGCCCAGTAGATGACGAACAGGAGCAGCAGGTGCGGGCGGCCGACGGCCACATCGCCCGGCAGCGGCAGGATCGCGAAGATGAGCGCGAGCAGCACCGTCGCGGTGATGCGCAGCCCGGGTGAGCGAACCTCACTGGCGGCCATGGGTCACCTTCCCGATGCGGCAAGCGTACGAGGAGCGAAGGCGGGCGATCATGGCCGCGGGGACTCCACGTTGCCGGCGGGCGCAGCCTGCGCCGGTGCGGGCTGACCTGCCGCCGGCGGCGTCGGCGCCCCTTCAGTTTCGGTCTGGGGCTTCGGCGCGGGCGTTTCCTGCCAGAGCAGCAGCACTTCGCGCGCCCGGTCGAGCTGCGCCATCGGCGTCGCTTCGACGACGGCAAACGTCTGCGAGGGATCGCGCTCCACCTTGGTGATGCGTGCGACCGGATAGCCGGCGGGGAATACGCCGTCCAGGCCCGACGAGACGAGCAGGTCGTCCTGTTTCACGTCCGCCTCGACGGTGAGGAAGGGCAGCGTCAGCTTGCGCATGTCGCCGGTGCCGACCGCGATCGACCGGATGCCGTTGCGGTTCACCTGCACGGGCGTCGCGTGCTCGTTGTCACTGATCAGGATGATCTCCGCGGAGTGGCGATCGACCCGCGTGACCTGACCGACGATGCCGAACGCATCGAGCACCGGCTGGGCTTTGAAGACGCCGTCATCGGCGCCCTTGTTGATGCGCACGCGATGCCGAAAGGGGTCGACGTCGACGCGCATGATCTCGGCGATGAGCGTGCGCTCTGCGATGCCTTGCGAAGCAGCGCGGATCGCGCGCAGGCGGCGATTCTCTTCGTTCAGGGATTCGAACTGGAGTGCCCGGATGCGCGCCACGCGCAATTCCTCGGTGAGCCGCTCGTTCTCGGCGCGCAGCGTCGTGCGATCCGCGAAGCTGCCCGTGAGCCAGCCCCAGAAGTCGAACGGCGCCTGCACGACCGCATAGAAGGGCTGCGTCGCCGTGCCCATCCACGCTTTGGCGGTTTCGAGATAGTTGCCGCGGTGGTCGAGCACCATCAGCGTGATCGATACGATCGCCAAAAAGGTGAAGCCCGCACCGAGCGGCGGGCCGCGGCCAATGATGGGGCGACTGTCAGAGCTTAGCGTGACCATGTGCGGGCGTGGAGGAATGCTGCCAACGTACCGGCCGCATCACGCATGAAGGATGTTTGTCGTGGGCGCGTCGTAGCGCGTGCCTGCTTATTCGAGATTGAACAGCGCCGGACCATGCTCGTCGATCAGCTCGAGCATGCGGCCGCCGCCACGTGCAACGCACGTCAGCGGGTCCTCGGAAACGACGACGGGAAGACCGGTCTCTTCCATCAGGAGCTTGTCGATGTCCCGCAGCAGGGCGCCACCGCCGGTCAGCACGATGCCGCGCTCGGCGACGTCGGCCCCGAGCTCCGGCGGCGTCTGTTCGAGTGCGACCTTCACCGCGCCGACGATGCCCGCGAGCGGCTCCTGCAGCGCCTCGAGGATCTCGTTCGAATTCAGCGTGAAACTGCGCGGCACGCCCTCGGAGAGATTGCGGCCCTTCACCGAGATTTCGTTGACTTGTTGACCGGGGTACGCGGAGCCGATCTCGATCTTCACGCGCTCGGCCGTCGCCTCGCCGATCAGGATGCCGTAGTTACGGCGCACATAATTGATGATGGCGTCGTCGAAGCGGTCGCCGCCGATGCGCACCGATGAGGCATACACGATGCCGTTCAAGGAGATGACGGCGACCTCCGAGGTGCCGCCGCCGATGTCGAGCACCATCGAGCCGCGCGCCTCGTGCACCGGCAAGCCGGCGCCGACGGCCGCGGCCATCGGCTCCTCGATCAGCCGCACCCAGCGTGCGCCCGCGCCTTCGGCGGACTCTTGAATCGCGCGGCGCTCCACTTGCGTCGAGCCGTACGGCACGCAGATCAGCACGCGCGGGCTGGGGCGCATCAAGCGATTGCCGTGCACTTTCTCGATGAAGTACTGCAGCATTTTTTCGGTCACGGTGAAGTCGGCGATGACGCCGTCCTTCATCGGACGAATGGCAGTGATGTGGCCGGGGGTGCGCCCGAGCATGTTCTTCGCTTCTTGTCCGACGGCCTCGATCTTCTTGCCAGCGCGGCCCGGCTCTTCGCGAATCGCGACGACAGACGGCTCGTTCAAGACGATGCCTTTGCCGCGTACGTAGATGAGAGTGTTCGCCGTGCCGAGATCGATGGATAGGTCGTTCGAGAAATAGCCTCGGAGATTTTTGAACATGGTTGTTGCGAAGCGAACGACGGGGGGCAAAAAAAGTGGCCGTACTCTAGCAACGGGTAGGACGGCGCACAAGCCAACGGTGTATCATTACACACGCATTTTTTAAGACTTTTTCCAGCGTTTTTCGCTGTGCAGGGAACACCGCTCCATGAGTTTGACCCGCAAAGATGTCGAAGGCATCGCGCACCTCGCGCGCTTGTCGATCACCGAAGCCGAGCTGCCTGTCTACGTCGACAGCCTGTCGAAAATCCTGAGCTTCGTCGAGCAGCTCAATGCCGCGGCAGTGGATGCCGTGGAGCCGATGGCGCATCCCCTCGCGGACCAGGTGCAACGGCTGCGTCCCGACGAAGTCGTGGACGCCGATCGGCACGAGAAATACCAGCGCAACGCGCCTCGTGTGGAAGCCGGTCTGTACCTGGTGCCGAAGGTCATCGAGTAGCGCGTCGACGATCCGCGCCGCCTGCCGCGCACTTACGCCCATTGCCACGCTCAACTGACAGCCCACACCAATGACCGAACTGCATCACCTGACATTGGCCGAACTCGCGGAAGGACTGCGTTCGCGCCAGTTCTCGAGCGTCGAGCTCGCACGACACTTCCTGGCGCGAATCGAGCGCCTGAATCCCGCGTTGAATGCCTTCGTGACCGTGACCTCGGAGCAAGCGCTCGGCGCTGCCGCGAAAGCGGATACGTTGCTCGCGTCGGGGGAGGCGGGTGAGCTCGCCGGTCTGCCGATCGCCCACAAGGACATCTTTTGTACCGACGGTGTTTTGACCACTTGCGGCTCGCGGATGTTGTCGAACTTCGTCGCGCCGTACGACGCGACCGTCGTCGAGCGGCTGTCGCAAGCCGGCGTCATCATGCTCGGCAAGGCGAACATGGATGAGTTCGCGATGGGCTCGTCGAACGAGACGAGCTGGTACGGGCCGGTCAAGAATCCGTGGGATCTGCAAAAAGTACCGGGCGGCTCATCGGGCGGCTCGTCGGCCGCGGTCGCGGCACGGCTCGCGCCAGCGGCGACGGGCACCGATACCGGCGGCTCCATCCGTCAGCCAGCCGCGTTGACGGGCCTGACCGGCCTCAAGCCGACGTATGGACGCGTCTCTCGCTACGGCATGATCGCCTTCGCATCGAGCCTCGATCAGGCCGGCACGCTGACCCTGACGGCGAAGGACTCCGCGATGCTGCTGCGCTCGATGGCGGGATTCGATCCCAAGGATTCGACCAGTGTGGATGTGCCGGTGCCGGACTACGTCGCGGAACTCGATCAGCCGCTCGCCGGCTTGAAGATCGGCCTGCTCAAGGAGTTCTTCGAGACGGGCCTGGATGCGGCGAACGGTCAGCTCGTGCGCGACGCGTTGCGGGTCTACGAGCGCCTGGGGGCACAGCTCGTCGAGGTGAGCCTGCCGAACCTGCCGCTGTCCGTGCCGACGTACTACGTCGTCGCGCCGGCGGAATGCTCGTCGAACCTGTCGCGCTTCGATGGCGTGCGCTTCGGGCATCGCTGCGAGAACCCGGTCGACTTGCTGGATTTGTACAAGCGCTCGCGCGGCGAAGGCTTCGGCGCCGAGGTGAAGCGCCGCATCATGACCGGCACGTATGTCCTCTCCGCCGGCTACTACGACGCCTATTACTTGCGTGCCCAGAAGGTGCGCCGCTTGATCACCGACGATTTCGCGCGCGCGTTCAAGGATGTCGATGTGCTGATGGGCCCGACCTCGCCGACGCCCGCGTTCGACATCGGCGCGAAGGTCGACGACCCGATCACGATGTACCTGAACGACATCTACACGATCGGCGCGAATCTGGCGGGCCTGCCGGCGATGTCGATTCCCTGCGGCTTCCTCGGCGGCTTGCCCGTCGGCTTGCAAATCATCGGTCCGCATTTCGCGGAGGCGAAGCTGCTCAATGTCGCGCATGGCTATCAGCGCGAGACCGAGTGGCACAAGCAGATCCCGCAGGCGTACGCGTAAGCGCCCGCTTCGAGGAATCACTTCTGGCTGGCTGTGCGCAGCTGGCCGCTGGTTGTTAGACAGAGTTTGCATATGTCCTGGGAAACCGTCATCGGCCTTGAAATCCACGCGCAGCTCGCGACGAAGAGCAAGATCTTCTCGAGCGCGTCCACGGCATTCGGCGCGGCGCCGAACGCGCAGGCGAATCTCGTCGACCTGGGCTATCCCGGCGTGCTGCCCGTCTTGAATCGCGACGCGGTGCGCATGGCCGTGAAGTTCGGCCTCGCGTGCGGCGCGACGATCGCGCTGCGCTCGGTGTTCGCACGCAAGAACTACTTCTATCCCGATCTGCCGAAGGGTTATCAGATCAGCCAGTACGAGAAGCCGATCGTCGAGAAGGGTCAGCTCGAGATCCTGCTCGACGACGGCGCCCGCAAGGTGATCGGCATCACGCGCGCGCATCTGGAAGAAGATGCGGGCAAGTCGCTGCACGAGGATTTCCACGGCGCGTCGGGCATCGATTTGAATCGCGCGGGCACGCCGCTGCTCGAGATCGTGTCCGAGCCGGACATGCGCTCCGCGAAAGAAGCGGTCGCGTACATGAAGAAGGTGCACACGCTCGTGCGCTATCTCGAGATCTGCGACGGCAACATGCAGGAAGGCTCGTTCCGCTGCGATGCGAACGTGTCCGTGCGGCCGGTCGGCCAGAAGGAGTTCGGCACGCGCTGCGAGATCAAGAATCTGAACTCGTTCCGGTTCATCGAAAAGGCCATCAATTACGAGGTCGCGCGCCAGATCGAGATCATCGAGGGCGGCGGCAAGATCCGGCAGGAGACGCGCCTGTACGACCCGGACAAGGGCGAAACGCGCGCGCTGCGCTCGAAGGAAGAGGCGAACGACTACCGCTACTTCCCGGACCCGGATTTGTTGCCGGTCGCGCTCGATGCGCAGTTCATCGAGTCCGTGCGGGTGACGCTGCCGGAGCTGCCCGATCAGAAGGCGGCGCGGTACATCGAGCAGTTCGGTCTGCCGGCATACGACGCGGGCGTGCTGACGGCGAGCCGCGAGATGGGCGATTACTACGAGGCCGTCATCGCGGGCCTCGCCGGCCACGAGAAGCTCGCCGCGAACTGGGTGATGGGTGATTTATCGGCGGCGTTGAACAAGGATGGTGTCGATGTCACGCAATCGCGCATCGACGCCGCGCGTCTCGCGGGATTGTTGTCGCGCATCATCGACGAGACGATCTCCGGCAAGATCGCGAAGGAGGTCTTCGAGCAGATGTGGGCGGAAGGCAAGGACGCGGATGCGATCATCGAGGCGAAAGGACTGAAGCAGATCACCGACACCGGTGCGATCGAAAAAGTGATCGACGAGGTGATGGTCGCGAATCCGAAGCAGCTCGCGGACTATCGTTCGGGCAAGGACAAGCTGTTCGGGTTCTTCGTCGGACAGGTGATGAAAGTCACGGGCGGCAAGGCGAATCCCGCGCAGGTGAACGAGCTGCTGAAAAAGAAGCTGGCCGGCTAACCTCCGTTCGGAAGATCTCCTCTCCCCAACGGGAGAGGGGTCTCTCTTCTTGCCCGAGGGGGAGGCTGAAGTACGAGCGGGTAACAGCGCTTCCGTCCCTCATCTATCTGCGTGCCGCACTATCGTCGCTGCACTCGGTTGAAAGTGAGCCCGTGGGCTGACCCTTACCTTTGCGCCTCGCTCGCCGCCTGCGCAATCGCCTCCTCGAGCGTGTCGAACAGCGTCGCGTTCTCGCGCGGCAGAGCATGCATGTCGCGCAAGGTGGCCGCGACCGATGCGCCGAGCCCGGCGATATGAACCCGGATGCCGTGCCGTTTGCAGCGATCGATGAAATCCCGCAGCGTGCTGGCGCCGGTGGCATCGACGAGCGGCACATCGCCGAGATTCAAAACGTACACCCGCGGCGTCGGGCCGGTGCGCTGCAATAGATCGAGCAAGTGCTCGGCAACGCCGAAGAACAGCGGGCCGCGCAGCTCGTATACCTCCACGCCCCGCGGCAGGTGCAGCCGCTGTTCGGCCGTATCGGAGGGCGAGTCGTCCCCGGTGTCCTCATCGGCGTCGAGCGGCACGTGATTGCGGATCGCGCTCACCTCCGCCATGCGATGCATGAACATGAGCGCCGCGAGCACGACGCCGACCCCGATCGCGACCGTGAGATCGACGAGCACGGTGAGCGCGAACGTGAGCAGCAGGATCGCGCGATCGCCCATCGGCGCGCGCATCAGGTGCAGGAAATGATCGATCTCGCCCATGTTCCACGCGACGATGACGAGCACCGCCGCCAGGCTCGCAAGCGGGATCAGCGCGATCAGCGGGCCGAGCGCCAGCATGAAAACGAGGATGAAGACCGCGTGCAGCATGCCCGCGATCGGTGAGCGGGCCCCGGCGCGGATGTTCGTCGCGGTGCGTGCAATGGCGCCCGTGGCCGGCATGCCGCCGAACAAGGTCGATGCGAAGTTCGCGATTCCTTGCGCGACGAGCTCCGCATTCGAGCGATGGCGGCGGCCGGTCATGCCGTCCGCGATGACGGCGGAGAGCAGTGATTCGACCCCGGCGAGGAACGCGATCGTGAACGCGCTCGGCAGCACGGCCTTCACCGCGGTCCAGCTGACGTCTGGCAGGTGAGGCGTCGGCAACGCGCGCGGCAGATCGCCGAAGCGGCTACCGATCGTCGGCACATCGAGCGCGAACAGCCAGACGACGACGGAGCTCGCGAGCACTGCAAGCAGAAGCCCGGGCTGCTTCGGGGCGTACTTGCGCAACACGATGATGATGACGAGGGCGCCGGCGGCGATGGCCGCGGACAGCCCGCTCGCGGTCGGCAGTGCCCGCGCGTACGCCGCCCATTTCGCGAAGAAGTCCACGGGGACCGTAGCCATCGTCAGGCCCAGGAGATCTTTGATCTGGCTCGTGAAGATGACGACGGCGATACCGGCCGTGAAGCCGGTGACGACGGGCTGCGGTATGTATTTGACCCACGTGCCGAGCCGCGCGAAGCCGGCTGCGATCAGCATCAAACCGGCCAGGGCGGTCGCCAGGAGCAAGCCGTCATAGCCGTGCTGCGCGATCACGTTGAACACGACGACGACGAACGCGCCGGTCGGCCCGCCGATCTGCACGCGGCTGCCGCCGAACGCGGAAATCAGCAGGCCCGCGACTATTGCGGTCGTGAGCCCCTTGTCCGGCGTCGTACCGGAGGCGATCGCCAAGGCGAGAGACAGCGGCAGCGCGACGATCGCGACGGTCAGCCCGGCGATCAGATCATGGCGAAAATCGTCGAGCGCGTAGCCCTCGCGCAGCGTGGTGACGAGCTTCGGCGTGAAGGACTGCCAGAAGCTGCTGGGGCCTCGGGACGACGCTGTAGTCATACACCCGATTGTACGTCGCGGACGCGAGCCGCATTCACCCGCGTTCCCGCGTATTCTCTCGCCCCCGGCACCACGGACCTTCGAAGCCCATGCACGACCGCGATTGTCTTCATCGATTCCTGTTCGAGCACTACCCGATTCGCGGTCATATCGTGCACTTGGATGCTGCCTGGCGCGCGCTGCTCGAGCATCGCGATTACCCCGTCAATATCCGCAACGCGCTCGGGGAGGCGGCCGCCGCCTCGGTGCTGCTCGCGGCCACGTTGAAGTTCGACGGCACGCTGAGCCTGCAGCTGCGCGGCCAAGGGCCCATGCACCTGATGCTCGCGCAGTGCTCGAATGATCTCGGCGTGCGCGCGGTCGCGCGCTACCGCGACAACATCGAGTCGGGCGGCCTTCTCGCGCTGTCCGGTGCCGGCAATCTCACGGTCACGCTGGAAAACGATGACCTGTCCCAGCGCTATCAGGGCATCGTGCCGCTCGAAAGCGACTCGCTCGCCGAATGCCTGCAAGGCTATTTCGCGAATTCGGAGCAGCTGCCGACGCGATTGTGGCTGCAGGCGGACGAAACCGGCGTCTCCGGCATGCTGCTGCAGCGGCTCTCGGACGACACGGTGGCCGGTCGTGCGAAGCAGGGCGGGGTCCCGCACGTCATTCCGAACGCCGAGGACATCGATGACGCATGGCGGCGCGCCCAGCTGATGGCGGATACGTTGCGACCGGGCGAACTGCGCACTCTCACCGATAAGCAGATCCTCCAGCGCGTCTTCGCGGAAGACGACGTGCGCATGTTCGAATCGACCCCGGTGTTCTTCCGCTGCCGGTGCTCCCGGGAGCGGGTGATCGGCATGCTGCGCTCGTTGGGGGCGGACGAGATCCGCTCGATTCTCGCCGAGCGCGGGAATGTCGAGGTGCGGTGCGATTTCTGTAATCGCGCGTACCAGTTCGATGCGGTGGATGTGGAGCACATGCTGAGTGCCGGCTCGCACGCGGGGCGGAGCGGCGCGACGCATTAGCGCCGCCCTGGTCACCGCGGTCTCTCGGTGGGGATTCCATAAGCGACTGATTCTTCGGGGTATTCAGGCGCCGGCTGTCAAGAAGCGGGCGGCCGCGCCCGTGCGCGGCCGCAAAATCTTTGCTTGCTCCGCCTGGGGGCGCTCGGCTATCGTCCGCGCGTCATATCAACTTTTCTTTATGTCCTTAATTCCGCAGCCCTTCATGGACGGACTGGCGCAGCTTCGCGCCGCCGCCGAGCCGACCCGCCTGCGCATCCTGGCGCTGCTCTCGCGCGCGGAGCTGACGGTCGGTGAGATCTGCGACGTCCTGTCGCAGAGCCAGCCGCGCGTCTCACGGCACCTGAAGTTGCTG
This sequence comes from Pseudomonadota bacterium, assembly GCA_023428645.1. Classification (GTDB taxonomy): domain Bacteria; phylum Pseudomonadota; class Gammaproteobacteria; order Steroidobacterales; family Steroidobacteraceae; genus Steroidobacter. The sequence continues at coordinate 5,347 of JAEYXD010000074.1, read as the reverse complement.
GCCGACGCGGCGCTCATCGATCGTCTGCGCGAGCAGTACTGGGTGTACTACCGCGTCCCGGCGACCGGCGCGGGGCGCCTCGCCGCGGAGCAGTTGCTCGGCTTCATCGATCCGGAAGACGAAACTTTCGTGCGCGATCGTCAGCGCATGGAGCGCGTGCTCGGCGAGCGGGCGCGGCGCGCGACCGCCGCCAGCACGGCTGACGCTCGCCTGTCGGAGCACATCCAGAAGGCATTGATCGATGAACTCGGTGCCGGGCAGATCGGTGCGTTGCTGGATGTCGGCACCGGCGCCGGCCACATGCTCGAGCTGTTGGCCGGGCGCGCGGCGCGCGCCGTCGGCGTCGATATTTCGAGCGACGCCTTGCGCCTCGCACGCACGAACATTTACGGCGCCGGCCTGCGCCATTGCGAGCTGCGCCGCGGCGACATGTACGACTTGCCGTTCGCGGGCCCGAGCTTCGATGTCGCGACGGTCGGCCGCGTGCTCGCGGCCGCGGAGCACCCGATCGCCGCGCTCGCGGAAATCGCGCGCACGCTCAACCCGGGCGGGCGCCTGCTTCTCGTCGACGACTTCGAAGCGCTCGAACAAGCGTGCCGAGGCAATCCGATCACGACCTTGCGCCAGTGGTTCGCAAGCGCCGGTTTGGAATTCGTCCGCGTTCATCCCCTCGACACCGAGCACGGTCACCTCTTGATCGCGATCGGGCGTCGTCTGCATGCGGCCATCGCAGCCGCCTAGTCAATGAAGGACCGACTCATGTCCGTCGAATCGCTCCAGGATCGCATCAATCAAACGGCTGCCGGCCTGCATCAGCGCCCGCAAGTGTCTTTCGAGTTCTTTCCGCCGAAGGACGAGCAGATGGAGCGCACGCTGTGGCAATCGGTCGAGCGTTTCGTGCCGCTGCAGCCGACGTTCGTCTCCGTGACCTATGGCGCCGACGGCTCGACGCGCTCGCGTACGCACAACATCGTCACGAAGATTCAATCGACGACGCCGCTGACGGCCGCGCCGCATCTGACGTGCATCGACGCCCCGCGCGAGGAGATCCTCGACATCGCACGCGGCTACTGGGCGCATGGCATTCGACACATCGTCGCGCTGCGCGGGGATCCGCCGCAGGGCCAGACGCAGTACACGCCGCATCCGAACGGCTTCGCGTACGCGCTCGATCTCGTGAAGGGGCTCAAGTCCGTCGCGGATTTCGAGATCTCCGTCGCCGCGTATCCGGAAATCCATCCCGAAGCGCCGAGCGCGCAATTCGAGCTGGACTATTTGAAGGCGAAGATCGACGCAGGTGCGACGCGCGCGATCACGCAGTTCTTTTTCGATCCCGACGTGTTCCTGCGGTTTCGGGATCAGTGCGCGAGCGCGGGCATCCAGGCCGCGATCGTTCCGGGCATCCTGCCGATCACGCGCTTCCCGCAAATGCTGCGGATGGCCCAGCGCTGCGGCGCGAGCGTGCCGGCCTGGCTCGAGCATCGCTTCGACGGGCTGGATGACGATCCGGATACCCGCCGGCTGATCGCGGCGTCCGTCGCGATCGAACAGGTACAGCGGCTGCAGCGCCACGGCGTCGAGCACTTCCATTTCTATACGCTCAACCGTTCGGAGCTCACGTTCGCGATCTGTCACGCGCTCGGCGTGCGGCCGGTCGCGGCGAGAGCGGCGGTCGCATCCTGAAGTCGCATTTCCCGGCACTCAGCGCATTTCCTTCGGAGTCAGAGATGTTCAATCGCATGGATCGAATCGCAGCCCTGCGCGGCGCGCTGAACGAGCGCATTCTGGTGCTCGACGGCGGCTTCGGCACGCTGGTGCAGGAGCGCAAGCTGAGCGAGACCGACTATCGCGGCGCGCGCTTCGCCGACTGGCAATGCGATCTGAAGGGCAACACCGATGTGCTCGTGCTCACGCAGCCGGACATCATCGCCGACGTCCATCGGCGATACCTCGAGGCCGGCTCGGACATCATCGAGACGAACACCTTCACCGCGAACTATCCGTCGCAGGCCGACTATCACATGGAAGATCTCGTCGCCGAGATGAATCTCGCGGCGGCGCAGATCGCGCGGCGCGTCGCCGACGAGTTCGAGGCGAAACACGGCGGCGTACGCTTCGTCGCGGGCGCGATCGGGCCGACGAACCGCACCGCGTCGCTCTCGCCGAACGTCAACGACCCGGCCTATCGCGCGATCACGTTCGATCAGCTCGCCGACACGTACTACGTCGCGGCGCGCGCGCTCTACGAGGGTGGCGCCGACCTGTTCCTGATCGAGACGATCTTCGACACGCTGAACGCGAAGGCGGCGATCTACGCCGTGCGCAGGGTGCAGGAAGAAGTCGGCGTCGAAGTGCCGCTGATCATCTCCGGCACGATCACGGATGCCTCGGGCCGCACGCTGTCCGGGCAAACGACCGAAGCGTTCTGGAATTCCGTCCGGCATGCGAAGCCGATCGCGATCGGGCTCAATTGCGCGCTCGGCGCGAAGCAGTTGCGTCCCTATGTCGAGGAGCTGTCGCGCATCGCGGATACCTATGTGAGCGCCTATCCGAATGCGGGCTTGCCGAATGCCTTCGGCGAGTACGACGAGCAGCCGTGCGAGACGGCCGATCTCATCAAGGACTTCGCCGCGAGCGGCTTCGTGAACATCGTCGGCGGCTGCTGCGGCACGACGCCGCATCACATCAAGCACATCAAGGAGGCGGTCGCAGGCGTGGCGCCGCGCAAGATCCCGTCACTCGAGCGTCGCTGCCGGCTCTCGGGTCTCGAGCCGGTGAACATCGGCGCGGATAGCTTGTTCGTGAACGTCGGCGAGCGCACGAACGTCACCGGTTCGGCCAAGTTCCGCAAACTGATCGAAGCGGACGACTACAACGCCGCCCTCGACATCGCGCGCCAGCAGGTGGCTTCGGGCGCGCAGGTGATCGACATCAACATGGACGAGGGCATGCTCGACTCGGAAGCCGCGATGGTGAAGTTCCTGAACCTCATCGCGTCCGAGCCGGACATTGCGCGCGTACCGATCATGATCGACTCGTCCAAGTGGTCGGTGATCGAAGCCGGACTCAAGTGCGTGCAGGGCAAGTCCATCGTGAATTCGATCAGCCTCAAGGAGGGCGAGGAGGCGTTCCTTGCGCACGCGCGCAAGGTGCAGGCGTACGGCGCCGCCGTCGTCGTCATGGCCTTCGACGAGAAAGGCCAGGCCGATACGCGCGAGCGCAAGATCGAGATCTGCAAGCGCTCCTATGACCTGCTGACGCAGAAGGTCGGCTTCGCGCCCGAGGACATCATTTTCGATCCGAACATCTTCGCGGTCGCGACCGGCATCGAAGAGCACAACAACTACTCGGTCGATTTCATCGAGGCAACGCGCGAGATCCGGCGGCAATGCCCGCACGTGCACGTGAGCGGCGGAGTCAGCAACGTGTCGTTCTCGTTCCGCGGCAACGATCCCGTGCGCGAAGCGATGCATTCGGTCTTCCTGTATCACGCGATCAAGGCCGGCATGACGATGGGCATCGTCAACGCGGGCCAGCTCGCGATCTACGAGGACATCGCGCCGGAGCTGCGCGAGCGCGTCGAGGACGTCATCCTGAATCGGCGTGCGGACAGCACCGAGCGCCTGCTCGAAATCGCGGGCCGCTACAAGGGCGAGGCCGGCGCGAAGAAGGCCGAGGATCTGGCGTGGCGCAGCTGGCCGGTCGGCAAGCGGCTCGAGCATGCGCTCGTGAAGGGCATCGACGAGTTCGTGGTCGCGGACACCGAAGAAGCGCGCCAGCAGTTCGCGCATCCGCTGCACGTGATCGAAGGGCCGCTGATGGACGGCATGAACGTCGTCGGCGACCTGTTCGGCGCGGGCAAGATGTTCCTGCCGCAGGTCGTGAAGTCGGCGCGGGTGATGAAGCGCGCGGTCGCGCATTTGGTGCCGTTCATCGAAGCGCTGAAGGCCGCGAGCGGCAACCTCAGCAAGTCGAACGGCAAGATCGTGATGGCGACCGTGAAGGGCGACGTGCACGACATCGGCAAGAACATCGTCGGCGTCGTGCTCCAATGCAACAATTTCGAGGTCATCGATCTCGGCGTCATGGTGCCGTGCGAGCGCATTCTCGAAACGGCGCGCCGCGAGGGCGCGGACATGATCGGCCTGTCAGGCCTGATCACGCCGTCGCTCGATGAGATGGTGCACGTCGCGAAGGAGATGCAGCGGCAAGGGTTCGAGCAGCCGCTGCTGATCGGCGGCGCGACGACCTCGCCCGCACATACCTCGGTGAAGATCGACCCGCAATACGCAGGCCCGGTCGTGTACGTGAAGGATGCGTCGCGCAGCGTCGGCATCTGTCAGCAGCTCCTGACGGCCGCGACGCGCGGCGAGTACGCGGCGAAGTTGAAGGACGAGCACGCGACGCGGCGCTCGCAGCATCAAGGGAAGAAGGCGAAGAGTCCGCAACTGACGATCGCGCAGGCGCGCGCGAACCGCTTCCAAGGCGGCTGGGACGCGTACACGCCGCCCGTGCCGCGATTCCTCGGCCTGCGCACGTTCGAGGATTACTCGCTCGAAGACCTGACGCGCTACATCGATTGGATGCCGTTCTTCAATGCGTGGGAGTTCTCGGGCAAGTTCCCGGACATCCTGACGGATCCCGTCATCGGCGATCAGGTGAGCACGCTGTACGCCGACGCGCGGCGCATGCTGAAGCAGATCGTGCGCGAGCGCTGGTTGACGGCACGCGCCGTGATCGGCTTGTTCCCTGCGAACAGCGTCGATGACGACGATGTCGAGGTCTACACCGACGAATCGCGCTCGCAGGTGCTCAAGCGGCTGCACTTCCTGCGGCAGCAGAAGGGCAAGCCCGCCGGGCAGCCGCATACCGCGCTCGCGGATTTCATCGCGCCGAAGTCCTCCGGCAAGCGCGACTACATCGGCGCCTTCGCGGTGACCGCGGGCATCGGCATCGAGCAACACATCGAGCGTTTCGAGAAGGCGCACGACGACTATTCGAGCATCATGCTCAAGGCGCTCGCCGACCGCTTCGCGGAGGCGTTCGCCGAGCGGTTGCACGAGCGCGTGCGTCGCGAGTTCTGGGGTTATGCGGCGGACGAGCGCTTGACGAACGATGAGCTGATCAAGGAGCAGTATCGCGGCATCCGCCCGGCCCCCGGCTATCCGGCATGCCCGGATCACACGGAGAAGGGCACGTTGTGGCAGCTGCTCGATCCGCCGGCGAACGCAGGCATCACGCTGACGGAATCGTTTGCGATGTATCCGACGGCGGCCGTGAGCGGCTGGTATTTCTCGCACCCGGGTTCGCACTACTTCCCGCTCGGCAAAATCGATCTGGACCAGGT
>JAEYXD010000193.1 GCA_023428645.1 Pseudomonadota bacterium | reverse complement strand
GTTCCGTGCAGGCGGCGAGCAAAGGATTGGGGCAGGGCAGTCAATTCACGGTGCGCCTGCCGCTCGCCGGCGTGGCGGCTGCCGGCGCGGGCGTCACTGCTTCGACAGTGCATCGCGAACCAGGCGGCTCGCGATGACGGAAACGTACGTCTTGATGCGCGCATCGGCGTCAAGGCGGGAGCATTCGGATTCGTAGATGGCGCGCACGCGCTCGATCGACACGTCCATTTCCTTCGCCAGGGCCTCGATGACTCGCTCGTGCTTGGTCGCGGAAACGGTGGGTTCGATTGCGGTTGCCATGCGAGCTCCCGAATGTGTCAGACGCTTCATAGTTGCTATGCCGCAATGGTAATCGCGAGATTGCGCGACAGGGAACCCGAGCTGCCCGCCGCGACGAATGGCGCGAGCCGCTTGTCCTAGCGCATCAAGTATTTATGCAGATCGTCGGACGACTCCGGCAGGCGTCCATGCCGCGCGTGAATCACGTTTTTCGCGCACGTCAAGTCATTTTTTATCCGCGCGCCGCGCCGCCGGCTCGCGCTGACGAGTAAATACGATCTCGGATTGCGAGGAGCGCATGACTTCCTCGAACGTGCGGCCCTTGGCTTGCTCGAGCTCGAGATAGGCGTCGACCGCGCGCACGTGCTGGCGGAAATTCGCGATCGCGGCATCGAAGAATTCGTCGATCGAGCGAAACTGTTTCAGCTGCGCACACTCTTCGACGAAGCGAAACGTGGCGGCATCGAGCGTGATCGTCAAAGGAAGTCGCTGCCGGTCCGTGCGCCGGTTCTTGCCTGGTCGCATCGTAAGCCTCCCGCAAACCGTCTGTCGCAGTTTTCCCGCATTCGAGTCCGCGGCTCGCCTGGTTTCGCGAACCACTGGAGAGTTTTGATTCAAGCCACTGACCCGACACTACGACGCTCGAAGAACGTGCGCGCTGCCTCGAATTGTTCTGGCGCTCGTCGGGCGGGTCGAGACGATGCTCCTGTGCCTCGTGCGAGTCAACAGCGAGTTGTGCCGACTGCTCGGCGTGATGCGCGAGCCCAGCGTCAGGCCACCACTCGTGCCAGAGGGTCGGAGGCCGAGCGGACCGAGCCTGCGGCCTGGCCGCTCCAATTGCGGATCGCGCGGCGCAAGCTCGACGGGCTCGAGAAGCCCATCAGCTCCGAGATCTCGTCCACGCTGAGCTTGGAGGCGCGGAGATGGTATGACGTGAGCTCCATGCGCACCTCGTGCACGAGCGTGCGAAACGACGTCTTTTCAAGCGCGAGCTGGCGCGTGAGGCGCCGCGGGGTCATGTGCATCATCTCGGCGATGCGCTCGAGCGTGAGCGGCTTTTCGAAGTTCTCGATCAAATGCCAGCGGCATTCGGCGGTGCAGGTCGTCGCCACCGGCGCGCCGCGCAGCTCTTCTTCGCAGCGCCGCGCGATCGCGTCGAACGCGTGCTTGCGATGCTCGCGGAACGGCTTCAAGCAGAAGTCGACGTGGGCCGAAATCTGCGAGCGCGGGCCGTTGAAGCGTACGTCGGTGCACGGCAGGTCGCGATACATCTGGGCATGCGCCGGCGGCGGACCACTCAGCGTCACATGAACGGCAGGATCTTCGACCTGCTTGTTGCCGCAGACGTCCCAGAACCGCAGCGTCGACGCGAGGCGATAGTCCAGCTCGAACTCGACGAGCGCGGGCGCGCATTCGCCGCCCGTCGGAAAGCAGACGAGTGGATAGACGAGCTGGCGATTCTCCTCCACGTACGTATCCGGCTTGCGCATGCTCAACGCGTAATAGGGCTGGGCGATTTTCATGTAACGGCGAAAAACTTCGGCCGCCTCTCGCAGCGTCGGACTGCAGTGCACGACGTAGCCCGCCGTGCCGTAGAACGAAATATCGAAGAGTTGGCCGACGAGCAGGCCAAGCCCCGGACGGCGGCACAGCTTTACGCCGTTCCTGATGAGCAGCCGCTGTTGCCAGTACGAGATCTTCGCCGCGGGATATTCGAGATGGTGCCGGGCGATGCCCGTCCCGCGCAGCAGATCATCAACGCTCGCGCCGAGCTGCGCGAAGGCTTCGATGAAGCCGAGCGGATGCATTCGCAGCGGAATGACTTTCGCGTGAATGTCCACGATGTCCCCCTTGAGCATATGGTCCATTGCTCGCTGTTGACTTGATAACAGCGGACGCCATCCAGTGTCGTCGGGCGACTATATGCATCGGCGCACGAGTCGACAACGTCGGAAAATGTGACGGGTGCGCGCCGGGGCGTATTTCGAACTGCGGAACTGCCGTGTCGTGCGCGGGGTGTCGCGCCAGCGGTGATCGGCAGCAGCGCGGATCTTTTCGGGCAGGCGCGGCGCCGGCTCAGCTCATGGGTTCGGGGGGCGGTGGCGGCGTATCGGGCAGCGGAATGAATTCCTGATCGTCTTCGATCGGCAGCGGCATGCGCCGTGCGCGCCAGTCCGCTTTCGCTTGCTCGATGCGCTCCGGACGCGACGACACGAAGTTCCAGTAGATGTGTCGTTCACCGAGCGGCTCGCCGCCCAACACCATCAGCGTCGTCTTGCCGCGGGCGCGAATCTGCGTCCGTGCGCCGGGCACGAAGATCACCATTTGCCCCGTATCGAAGGTCACCGTGTCGATCGAGGCACTGCCGGTCGCGACGAAGATGGCGCGCTCGGTATAGCCCGTCGGCAGCTCGATCGTCGCGCCATCCTCGAGCTCGACATGCGCATAGAACAGGCGCGAGTGGGTCGGGACCACGCTCACGAGATCGAAGGCTTCGCCCGCGATCAGGCGGATCGTCGCGCCGCCCTGCGTGCGCGTCGGCAGCTCGTGCGCATCGAAATGCGTGAACGCCGGGTCCGTCTCTTCGTGCTCGGCCGGCAACGCGACCCAGGCCTGAATGCCTTGAATGAGCCCGCCTCGCTCCCGCATCGTCTCGAAGCGTTCCGAATGACTGATGCCACGGCCGGCGGTCATCCAGTTCACCTCGCCGGCGCGAATCACCTGGTGGTACCCGAGGCTGTCCCGATGCACGATTTCGCCCGCGAAGAGATACGTGATGGTCGCCAGCCCGATGTGGGGGTGAGGACGAACATCGGTGTGTCGCGGCAGCTCGGGCGGGAAGACCGCGGGTCCGATGTGATCGAAAAAGATGAAAGGCCCGACCATGCGCCGTTTCGACCACGGCAGCACTCGACCAACTTCCAGACCGCCGCCCAGAGTGCGGCGGCGCGTATCCACGACGAGTTCGATGACGGATTGCACGCCGCGATTCTATCGGGCGCTGAGCTTCGCGGCGATCTGCGCGACGTGCTTGCCTTGAAAGCGGGCACCCGCGAGCTCCTTCGCACTCGGCTGTCGCTGGCCTTGGCCCCCGGCGATGGTCGTCGCCCCGTAAGGCGCGCCCCCGACGATCTCGTCGAGCGTCATCTGCTCCTTGAACGAGTAGGGCAAGCCAACGATGACGAAGCCCAGATGCAGCAGCGTGGTGATGCCTGCCATGAGCGTGGTCTCCTGACCGCCGTGCTGCGTAGCGGTCGACGACATCACCGAGCCGACTTTGCCAACGAGGGCGTCCGTCGCCCAGAGCCCGCCCGCCTGGTCCCAGAAATTGGACATTTGTGACGCCATGCGGCCGAAGCGGGTGGGAACGCCGACGATGACCGCGTCGTACTGCGTGAGCTCGTCGACGGTCGCGATGGGTGCCGGCTGATCGAGTTTCATGCCGGACTTGCGGGCGATGTCCTCGGGCACGAGCTCCGGAACGCGCTTCACGACGGTCTCCGCGCCGGTTTCCTTCGCGCCCTCCGCCGCCGCGTAGGCCATCTTTTCCATGTGACCGTAGGAGGAGTAATACAAAACGAGCACTTTGGGCATGAGCGTACCTGTCGACTGGATGTTTGCGGGGCGCAGAAGAACGTCCCGCGCGCGCCGCGAGTTCACGAAGTGTCCGCAAAGTGTCCGGATACCTGTCCGGCCCTCGCCCTGGACACTTCGGGCAACGAGCGCAAAGCGCTCATTGCGCTGGATTTTTCGCAATCGATGCAACTGCGTTCGGTGGCATGCCGTGTGCAACCTACAGGCAACGGCCGCACAGGGATCGGCCGACCAGGGGACGCGATGCCACACCGCAGGATTCGATTCGCCCGCATGCGCAGCGGCTTTGCCGCCATCGCGCTGTTGATGCCCATGTTCGTCGCCGATGCCGACACCAGCCTCGCCCCGGCCCAGACCGTCTATGTCGAGAACCTGATGGGGCAGCACGCCCCGCGCTACATGCTCGGTCCGTTCGCTCGTGTGCCATTGCAGTGTGCGCACGAGATGCACGGCGCATGATCCCGGCGGCGCACGCCGAGCACAAAATCACGCCGATTCGGGATACCTCGGGCCAGGACCGCGCGATCGATCCGCGGCTCGGCCGCGTTCGGCGCAACAAGATCCTGCTCGCGGCGGCGGTCGGCGGCGCGCTGCTCTTGCTGGCGATCGGCGTTCTCGCGCGTAGCTGGTTCGCCGCCGAGATGACGATTCCGCGCGAGCGCGTGCGCATCGCCGAAGTGACGCGAGGGGCGTTCGTGCGCGACGTCGCGGCCCAAGGCAGCCTCGTCGCCGCGGTGAGCCCGACGCTGTACGCGCCGGCGGCCGGCACGGTGCGCTACCGCGTGCAGGCCGGCGACCAGGTCAGGAAGGATCAGGTCATCGCTCACGTCGAAAGTCCGGAGCTGCGCAATGAGCTGCTGCGCGAACAGGCCACGCTCGCGGGCATGGAGGTCGCCGTGCAGCGCCAATCGATCGAGACGCGGCGGCAATGGCTCGCCAATCAACAGACGATCGATCTCGCGCACGTCAGCGTGCAAGCGGCGCAACGCGAGCAGCGCCGCGCCGAGGACTCTTGGGAGCGGCGCCTGATCAGCGAGCGCGATTTCGAAAAGGCGCGCGACGACGCCGCGGCCGCCGGTGTCAATCACAAGCACGCGATCGAATCGGCGCGATTACAGCAGGAGAGCCTGGAGTTCGAGCTGCGCGCGAAGCGGCTCGACCGGGATCGCCAGCGCCTCGTCGTCGAGGAGCTGCAGCGACGCGTCGCGGATCTCGACATCAAGTCGCCGGTCGATGGCGTCGTCGGCACGCTGATGGTCGCCGAGCGCACGAACATCGCCCAGAATGCGCCGCTGCTATCGGTCGTCGATCTCGGCGCGTTCGAGATCGAATTCCAGGTGCCCGAGACGTACGGCGACGATCTCGGTATCGGCATGGAGGCGGAGATCACCTACGCAAGCAAGCCCTATGCGGCGACGGTCAGTGCCGTGTCGCCCGAGGTGACGTCGGGTCAAGTCACGGGGCGCTTGCGCTTCGCCGGCGAAATGCCGCAAGGGATGCGGCAGAATCAGCGCGTCTCCACGCGCATCGTGCTCGAGTCGCGCGCGGATGTGGTGAAGGTCGCACGCGGCCCGTTTCTCGACAGCGGCGGCGGCAGGCTCGCGTATGTGCTCGATGAGAACATCGCGGTCCGTCGCAAGATTCGGGTGGGCGGTACGAGCGTCGCCGAGGTCGAGATCCTCGAGGGGCTCGCGCCGGGCGACCGCATCATCGTTTCAAACCTGGGCGAGCTGGCGCGCGTCGAACGCGTCAGGCTGGACTAGCGCTGCCACGACTGCGGCGCCGCGTCGTCAACGATGTCTTCGAATCGGCGGTCATCGGGAACAAGTGCATGTTGGTAATGCAGTCGATCAGCAAGGTGTACCGCACGGATCTCATCGAGACCCATGCCTTGCGTGAGTTCAGCTTGCACGTCCGCGAGGGCGAGTTCGTCGCCGTCACGGGGCCGTCTGGCTCCGGCAAGACGACGTTCTTGAACATCGCGGGGCTGCTCGAGACTTTCGACTCCGGCGCATACTTCCTCGACGGCCAGGATGTCAGCGGGCTTTCCGACGACGATCGGTCGCGCATTCGCAATCGCAAGATCGGCTTCATATTCCAGAGCTTCAATCTGATTCCGGATCTCGATGTGTTCGACAACGTCGACGTGCCGCTGCGCTATCGCGGGATGAGCGCGAGCGAGCGCAAGCGCCGCATCGGCGAGGCGCTCGAATTGGTCGGGCTCGCGTCGCGCATGAAGCACGTTCCCGCGCAGTTGTCGGGAGGGCAGCAGCAACGTGTCGCGATCGCGCGCGCGCTCGCGGGCAGTCCGCGGTTTCTGCTCGCGGACGAGCCGACCGGCAATCTGGATTCCTTGATGGCCCGGCAGGTCGTCGATCTGCTCGAGGACATCAATCGGCGCGGCACGACGATCGTCATGGTCACGCACGATGCCGAGCTCGCCCGCCGCGCGCACCGCAACGTGCACGTGATGGATGGCCAGGTCACCGACATGCAGCCGTTCGCGGTGAAGCCGCTCGTCGCAGCATCCGCGCTCGGCTGACATGTTTCCCTATCATCTGCGCCTTGCGCTGAAGAGCCTGCGCCGCACGCCCGGCATTGCGGCGTTGATGATCGGCGCGATCGGCTTGGGGGTCGGGGTGTGCGTGACGACGCTGACGGTCTGGATGCTGATGTCGACGAACCCGCTCGAACACAAGAACGACATCATGTATGCGGTGACGCTCGATAACTGGGATCCCTTGCAGCCGATGGATGCGCGCAAGCCGCACCTGCCGCCGAATCAGCTCACGTATCGAGACGCGCAGGCGGTCTTCGAGTCGGATATACCGACGCGCAAGGTGGCCATGTACAAAGGATCGTTCGTGCTCGATCCCGCCGCGCGCGAGCACGCGCGGAAGCCGTTCGCGATCGTCGCGCGGCTGACGACACGCGATTTCTTCCCGATGTTCGACGTGCCGTTCCAGTACGGCGGAGCGTGGGACGAGGCTCAGGACGTGGATGGCGCGCCCGTCGTCGTGCTGTCGAAGGCGATCAATGCAAAGGTGTTCGGCGGGCAGGACAGCGTCGGCCAGACGGTGCAGCTCGACGGCAGGGAATACAAGGTCATCGGCGTGCTCGACGAATGGGCGCCAGTGCTGAAGATCTACGATCTCACGAACGACATCTTCGGTATGCCGGAGGACGTATTCATGCCGTTCCAGGTCGGCATTCGCCTGCAGCTGCCGAGCGCCGGCAACTTGAATTGCTGGCGCAATCAGACGTTGAACTCGTTCGAGGAGTTCCTGCAGAGCGACTGCGTGTGGATTCAATTCTGGGCGGAGCTGCCGGATCGCGAGCGCGTCGAGCGCTTCCAATCGTTCATCGACAATCATGCAATCGAGCAGCAGCGGCTCGGGCGATTCGAGCGCCCGCTCAACAATCGTCTGAGCCGCCCCGACGAATGGATGGCGGCGAACGAGGTGGTGCGCGACGACAATCGCGTGCTCGTTGGGCTGTCGTTCATGTTCCTCGCGGTGTGCCTGCTCAATATGATCGGGCTGTTGCTCACGAAATTTCTGGGCGCCGCGCCGGTCATCGGATTGCGCCGCGCGCTGGGTGCGCGGCGCGCGGAGATCTTCAAGCAGCACCTGGTGGAGGTCGGCTTGATCGGCTGCGCCGGGGGCGTCGTCGGCATTGGCATCGGTGCGCTCGGTTTGCTCGGCGTGCGCAGTCTGTACGACAACTACGGCGCGCTCACCCGTCTCGATCTGTCGATGGGCTTGATCGCGCTCGCGCTCGCGCTCGCCTCGGGCGTGCTCGCCGGCCTGTATCCGACGTGGCGCGTGTGCAATACCGAGCCCGCGCGGTATCTGAAGACTCAATGAGCCGCGTGGCCCCGTGGGCCGCTGGCCGGAGGCGTGCATGGCAATCCGTCCGATCCTGAGCGCAATGCTTCGCGGCAAGACCGGCGCGCTGCTCGTCGGTTTGCAGATCGCCTTGACGCTTGCGGTCGCCGCGAACGCCGTGTCGATCATCATGCAGCGCATCGACAAGATGAACCGGCCGACCGGCATGGATACGGCGAACACGTTCTTCGTGCTGAGCTTCGGGTTCGGGCCGCGATACGATCACAAGGCGACCGTACAGCACGACCTCGACATGATTCGCGCGCTGCCCGGTGTCACGGCCGCCGCGTCGCTCAGCGCCGTGCCGCTGTCGGGCAACGGCTCGTCCGCGACCTTCGGCGCGGAAGCCGACCCGCGCAAGGTGACGATCGAAGGCGCCTACTATCGTTCGGACGAGCACGCGTTGAACGCGCTCGGCGTGCGCATTGCCGAAGGACGCTTCTTCGTCAAGGAAGAGATCGAATATCCCAAGTCGTCGACGTCGCGCCTGCCGCCGGTCGTCGTCATCACGCGCGACATGGGCCGGGCGCTGTTCGGCGACGAGCCGGCGCTCGGCAGACAAGTGCATGACGGTCTCGGCCAGTCGGCAACGGTCATCGGCATCATCGATCACATGATGGGATCGTGGGTGGACTGGGACAAAGTGACGCAAGTGGTCTTCGTGCCCGAAGTGCAATTCGGGCCGATCGCCCGTTACGCGGTGCGCGCCGAGCCGGGCATGCGCGATGCGCTGATGGCGGAGGTGGAGCAGCGCTTGTCGTCGTCGGACATGTCGCGCGCGATCACGATGGTTCGCTCGCATGAAGAGATCATCGCGCGCAGCTACCGCGCCGACAGCCGCATGGTCGCGTTCCTCGGCCTGATCGTCGCGCTCATCTGCATCGTCACGGCGCTCGGCATCGTCGGCCTCGCGAGTTTTCATGTCGGCATGCGTACGAAGCAGATCGGGACGCGCCGCGCGGTCGGCGCGCGCAGGATCGACATCATTCGCCATTTCATGGTGGAGAATCTGCTGCTGACGATGATCGGAGTGGCAATAGGTGCTTTATTGGCGTTCGGCTTCGGCCAATGGCTGAGTCGCGTGTACTCACTGCCGCCGCTGAGTCCGCTCTACATCGGCGGCGGCATCGTGCTGTTGACCATTCTCGGCCAGCTTGCGGTCCTCGTGCCGGCGCTCAAGGCGGCGGCGATTCCTCCCGCGATCGCGACCCGAACCGTGTAGCGACGAACGGGGGTGAGCGATGCGCGCGCGATCTCGTCGGACTGCGCGATCTGCTCGGACTCACGCTATGCTTGTCGTTCAACGCGCCATCGGCGCATCACGGTCCAGCACGCTGAATGCCGACGATCCTCATCATCGAAGACAACGAGGCCGTCAGAACCGCGCTCGATGTGTTGTTGTCGTTGCAAGGACATCGGATCGTGACCGCCGAGAGTCCTGACGCCGGGCTGCGCGCGCTCGCGCAGACGATGGTCGATCTCGTGATCCAGGACATGAATTTCAGGAAGGAGGACACCTCCGGCCGCGAAGGTGTCGCGCTGTTCGGCGCGATCCGCGCGTGCCATCCGAACGTCCCGATCATTCTGCTGACCGCGTGGACGCATCTGGAAACCGCCGTGGAGCTGGTGAAGGCGGGCGCGGCGGACTACCTGGCAAAGCCGTGGGACGACACGCGCTTGCTGACAACCGTTGGGAATCTGCTGGAGCTGCGGCGTCTCGCGGCGGAGAGCGAGCGGGCCGCTCGGGCGCGGGCCGAATCGCGCGCCGCGCTCGCGGCGAAGTTCGATCTGTGCGGGATCGTGTTCGAGAGCGACGCGATGCGCGATCTCGTCATGAAGGCGACGCACGTCGCGCCCGCGGATGTGCCCGTGCTGCTGACCGGTCCGAACGGCTCGGGCAAGGAGATTCTGGCGGCGATCATCCAGGCGAATTCTTCGGTGCGGCAGGGCCCGTTCGTCAAAGTGAACGTGGGCGCGCTGCCGAAGGATTTGATGGAAGCGGAATTGTTCGGTGCCGAGCCGGGCGCCTTCACCGGTGCGACGAAAGTGCGGCAAGGGCGGTTCGAGACCGCGGATGGCGGCACGCTGTTTCTGGACGAGATCGGCAACCTGTCGCTGGAAGGGCAGGCGAAGCTGCTGCGCGTATTGCAGACGGGCGAGTTCGAGCGGCTCGGCAGCAGCGCGACACGCCACGTGAAGGTGCGCTTGATCAGCGCGACGA
>JAEYXD010000080.1 GCA_023428645.1 Pseudomonadota bacterium | reverse complement strand
TTCTGGGCGGTAGGCCCGTACCATCTGCGGCGTATCGCGGCAAACATGACCAATGTTCGAAAAACGATAACGGGGTCGGCCGCGCGATCTCGTCAGGGGGATTTCTATGAGCATCAGCCGGCGATCGCTGCTGTCGTGTGCGGTCAGCAGCATTCTTGGTGTGAACGCGGCGGCCTTGGCGCAAGACAATCAGCGCCAGTCTTCGTTGGAGGAGATCATCGTCACGGCCGAGCGGCGTGCCGAAAGCGTGTTGGAAGTGCCGCTGTCCATCTCCGCGTATAGCGACACCCTGCGCGAGCAGATCGGCATTCTCAGCATTCAAGACATGGCGAACTTCGCCCCCGGCGTGTCGTTCAACATGAACACCGACCGGCCGTCGATTCGGGGCATCGCGCGCCAGTCGAACTTCTTCACACTCGACAGCCCGGTCGCGAACTACTTCGATGGCGTCTATACGAGCAGCGTCCAGGACGCGCAACGCCGCCCCATCTTCATCGAGCGCACCGAGATCCTGCGCGGTCCGCAGGGCGCGCTGTCGGGGCGTGGCTCGATCGCGGGTGCGTTCAATACGATTTCCAAGCGTCCGACCGAAGCGTTGCAGGGCGAGATGGGTGTGTACTTCGGCAACTACCAACGCTATGGGAGCGAGGCGACGATCTCGGGTGCGCTCGTACCGGAGTATTTGCGGGCGCGCGTCAACGTGGGTGTTTCGCGGCAGGACAAGGGCTACTTCAAGAACGTGTCCACCGGCGACACGGAGGGAGATCAGCCGAACAATCGCAATGTATTCGACGTCCTGCTCGACGGCAGCTTCGGCGGCACGTTCGAATACTTCTTCAAGGCCGCGTATGCGGACTATGACGAGTCGCGTCGCACGGGGCTCTCGACGGAGCCCGTGACGGCCGGCATCCAGAATGCGCCGTCAGCGTACGGGCCGAGTTCCAACACGCTCACGCCGCTGCCGGCCTGGGGATTCTTCGATTCCATCGACGGACGCCGCGGGGACGTGCCGAACAATCCGGCCTATCTGTCGCGCGGCAACTGGCGCGAGTTCGCAAACAACTTCGAGAGCCGGCAGAAGCTCGACAACCACCACAATTACACGCTGCACCTGACCTGGCGCACCGGGCCGCTGGACATTCGTTACATCGGCGGGCACCAGAACTATCTCTATCGGCAATGGACCGAGGCGCCGATCGACGGTGTCGATGTCGACGAAATGATCCTGCCGCCGACCGCCGTGTTTCCGACCGGCCGGCGCGTCGATCCGAGCGGCATCAACTACTACATGGAAGATCGCGAGTGGTACAGCAACGAGCTGACGTTCACATCGACGACGGACGGTCCGTTCAGCTGGATCGTCGGGTTGTATCAATCGGACGAGGACTATGACCAGGAGCCCCAGACGACGATCTTCCCGGGCTACAACGAGCTGAACGCGCCGTTCGGCACGACCGACGTGCTGCTGCGAGCGCTCGGTCTGCCGTACAACCCGAACAACATTCGCGCGGTGCTGCCGAATGCGCGGCCGAATACGTCGGTCGTCGGATTGATCAGCGGCGAAACCGTCTCGAGCGCGGCGTTCGGCCAGGTCGCCTACGAGTTCAACGACCAATGGAAACTGACGGTCGGCGCCCGCTACAACAAGGACGAGAAGGACGCGAGCGAGGCGCTGCGTTACATCGGCAATGGACTCGGTGGGCTCGGCTCGTTCCTTGCCGGCGTCGGACGGGCCGTCGACGTCACGCCAGCTCCCACGCCGGGTGCACCGCTTCCTGCGGGTGTCGTGCGCGATCATGGCATCGATCCGGCCGACGGCTTCCGCAAGCGCGACTTCAAGGGCGAATGGACGGCAGTCACCGGCTCGATCGGCCTCGACTACAAGCCGGTCGATGACAACCTGCTGTTCTTTCGCGCCGCGCGCGGCTATCGCCCCGGCGGCTTCAATGCTGGCTTCCTGTACGACCCTCCGATGGTCGACAAGGAGAGCGTCGATTCCTTCGAGCTTGGCTACAAGGCGACGCTGTTCGATCGCATGCAGCTGAGCGCCTCGGCGTTCTACTACGACTATCGCGATATCCAATTACCGCTGCCGACGCTCGGGCGTTGTACGGACCCGAACGATCTGTCTACCTGCACGACGCTGAACAGCTTCGTGAATCTGCCGAAGGCGGCCACTCGCGGCATCGAGCTCGAGCTGAATTACGCGGTGACGGATGCGCTCGGCGTGTACCTGACGTATGGCTGGCTCGATACGGAGATCAAGGAGGGGCTCGTGGACGGCAAGGGCTTCTCGAATCCGGAGGACCCGGCGGCCGTACTGCCGAACGCGAATCGATATCAAGCGATTCCGGGGCAGATCGATACCGACTACACGTTCATGCAGCGTTACACGCAGGATCTCACCGGCAATTCGCTCGCGAACTCGCCCGAACATCGGCTCGCCGCGAACGTGAGCTACACGTTCCAGCTCGCGTCGGGACGCCTGACGCTGTCGACGAGCTGGGTGTGGCGCGATGAGCAGTATTCGGATGTGTTCGAAACGGGGCCGGGCATCGTGCCGAGCTACGACACGATCGGCGCGCGCCTGCTCTGGGTCGATCGCAGCGATCGCTACACCGTCATTTTCTACGGCAGCAATCTGACCGATGAATACGCCCCGGACTCGGCGGGCGTCGCGCGGCAACGCACGGGATTGGCGACGCGGACCTCGCCTGGACCGGCCGGGCAGGCGTATTACAAGACCGTCAATCTGACGCCGCCGCGCGAGTACGGTGTCGAGCTGCAGTATCGATTCGGCAGGTGACAGCCCCGACAGGCCGGTCGGTTCGCGCCGATCGGCCTGCTTTTTCCGCCGCGGCTCAACGGGATCTCACGAGCATCGTCGGCGGCGCATCCATATCCAGACGGATGAGTTGCTCACGCTGCTCGAGCGTCATGTGCAGACCTACCTTCGTGCGCCGCCAGAGCACATCGTCGGCGGTGTGCGCCCATTCGTGGGTTTGCAGATATTCGATTTCCGCGCTCGTCAGTCCGCCGCCGAAATCTCGTCCCAAATCGTCCATGTGCTTTGCCGAGCCGAGCAGCACGCTGATGCGCGTGCCGTACGCGCGCGCGAGGCGCTGCGCGAGCGTCGGCGGCAGAAACGGCCAGCGACGGCGCACGCCCACGAGAAAGGTCTCGAAATCTCCGCGCGGGAAGTCACCGCCGGGCAAGGGCTCGCGATCGGTCCATGCGTCCGCGCTGCCGCCGATGAGTGGCCGCAGCTTCTGCAGCGCTGCTTCCGCGAGCTTGCGGTACGTCGTGATCTTGCCCCCGAACACCGAGAGCAGCGGCGCCTCGCCGCGCGCGCCGCTGAGCTCGAGCTTGTAATCGCGCGTCACTTTCGATGCATCGAGCTGCTCATCGTCGTTCAGCGGGCGAATGCCTGCGTAAGTCCAGCGGACGTCGGCGGGGGAGAGCTCACGGCGGAAGTAGCGATTCACGGTGTCGCAGAGATACGTGACCTCGCCCGGACTGATCGACGGCCGAGTGGGATCGCCGTCGATGGCGACGTCCGTCGTGCCGACGAGCGTGAACGCCTGCTCATAAGGAATCGTGAAGACGATGCGGCCGTCCGGATTCTGCAGCATGTAGGCGTGCGTGCCTTCATACAGCCGTGGCACGACGACATGGCTGCCTTTGACGAGCCGGACTTGTCCGCGTGGTGTCTCCGCCGGGATCGAGCGCAGCACGTGCTCGACCCACGGTCCGGCGGCGTTCACGAGCGCGCGGGCGTGCACCGTTGCCACCTTGCCGGTCTTCGTGTCTTGCACTTGCGCGTGCCACAGCGAATCCACTCGCGACGCGCCGATGAATTTCGTGCGCGTCAGGATCTTCGCGCCGCGCTCCGCCGCATCGAGTGCGTTCAAGACGACGAGGCGGCTGTCGTCGACCCAGCAATCGGAGTACGCGAAGCCGTAGCGAATCGATTCGGCGAGCGCCGCTCCGAGCGGCGTACCGGCAATGCGGACGCTACGCGACGCCGGCAGGCGTCGGCGGCCGCCGATGTGGTCGTACAAGAACAAACCGAGCCGGATCTGCCAGCGCGGCCGCAGCCCCTCGACGTGCGGCAGGATGAACTGCAGCGGACGCACGAGGTGCGGTGCGATGCCCAGCACGCGCTCGCGCTCGATCAGGGCCTCGCGCACCAGACGCAGTTCGAACGTTTCGAGGTAGCGCAAGCCGCCGTGAATGAGCTTCGTGCTCGCGGAGGAGGTGCCGGAGGCAAGATCGTCCTGCTCGACGAGCGTCACTTTGTAGCCGCGGCCTGCGGCATCGCGGGCGATCCCGGCACCATTGATGCCGCCGCCGATGATCAGGAGATCCGTGAATTCGGTCGCAACCGTGCTCGTCATTGACTCAGCTGACATGCTCGCGTCGAGGTGTGTTTACCGTGCGAGATTAGCCGCTTCGTCCCGCGGAATGCGAGGGTTCGCGCGAATGCGCTGATTCAGGGCAAAAAAGCCGCCGGACGATCGACGTCCGGCGGCTCGAGCTCCAACGTCTAGAACTTGTACGTCGCGCCGACCTCGATCGTACGTCCCAGCGGACTGCCGTAGCCTGAGTCGTACGCGATCTGTGTTCTCGCAAACGAAGGCTCTTCATCCGTCACGTTGCTGACGTTGAAGGACATGCTCAAGGCGTCCGTCACGTTTACGCGATAGATGAGGTCGAGGTTGAAGTAAGACTCGATGCGTCGTCCCGACAGAATCTGCGTGTTGTAGCCTGCGCAGAACGCACCGAATTCGGCGGTACCCGCGCCGGGCGGCACGGCCCCCAGGTCCGACGTCAACGTGCCGGACGGGCAAGCTCCGGTGAGCGGGATGTTGGCGTTGCGTGCCGTCGTCGCGTTGAAGTCCGTCGGGTCTTCGTTCTTGACGCTCGGGATGTAGCGCGCCAGCAGATTGATGGCGTGTCGGTCCCTGCGATAAAGCAGTCCCATGCCCGCGCGATATTCCGGGACGCTTTGTCCGAGACGGCCCGAGCCGGTGCTGTTGCGGTACCCGATGCCGTCATAACCGTCCGCCACCTTGACACCGGCGACGATGAAGTCCTCGAACTCGTACTTCGTGATGTAGGTGATGTCGAACGACGGAATGAGCGTTCCGCCGAAGACGTTTTCGAAAACATAGTTCATCGTGACATCGAGCGCATTGCTCTTCAGTTCGCCGGCGTTCGTCTGGCCCTGACCATTGAAGTAGTTCATCGCGCCGCCGACGAGACCGTTATAGCCATCGTACGTTGCTGCCGCGGTGTCGGTCGTGCTGCTGAGCCGCGAGGATCCTTGCGTGCAAACGCCGTTGCCGTTCAAGCGAATGTAAGGCTGATTGCCCAAACCCGGAATGTTCTGGGTCAGCAATGGGCTCGAGCAGTTGATCAGTGCTCCCGCGTTGGTCGTGAGCTCGCCCGGCATCAGCAGAGCGGTGAGCACGTTCGTCGCACTCAGCGTGCGGGTATAGTCCTGAATCGTGATGGCGTTGTAGTCCACAGTGGCATTGAAATTACCTGCTTTCACGATGAAGCCGACCGAGAAGTTCTCGCCCTTTTCGGGGCGCACCTCCAGGTTCGGGTAATCGTACTGCTCATACGCGATCGGCGTGACGCCGTTCGCTTTCACAGGTCCGGTATCTGCCGGTGGGTTGACCTGGCTGAAGGTCTTGCCCCAGCTCGTGCGGAAGCTCAGCCAGTCAAGCGGATCCCACTTCAGCGCAACCGCCGGCACGGCGATGTCGTTGTCCTTGTCGGTGACATCCGAATAGAACTTCTCGTAGCGGCCGACGATGTCCGCGTTCAAGTTGTCGAGCAGAGGCAGCTTGAGCTGCATGAAGCCCGCGGCCACCGGATAGTGTCGCCGCTCGTCGCGATGGTTGTTCGCCGCGCTGCCCAGCACCGTCGCTGCTTTCGACAGGGCCATCTGCCCCGTGCGGGCGTTGCCCGTGCAAGCATTGGTCCATGCGCCATTCGGCAGGCGCGGGCACGGATTGAGTGCGCGGTCGATGTTGTCGCTGATATCGACCTCCTCGTCCTGCCTTCGGTACTGACCGCCGATCGCGATCTGAATCGGGCCGCCGGGGAGATCGATGCCCGTCGTGCCGCGCAGGATCGGATCGACGATGTAGTTCTGGTACGTGCGGTTCAACGTCACGGGCTCGAACAGCCAGCGCACCATGTCTGGATTGTTCTGCAGGCCCTGTCCCGCCATGTAGCCCGTATATGAGCCGCTGCCGACGAACAACGGGCTCGGCGCACCAGAGAACGCATTGCGCGCAAAGGCCGACGAGAACGGGTTGAAGTAGTAGCAGCCCGCCGCGCCCGGCGTTCCGCCGCCGCCCGGCATCGGGTTCTGCGTGCAGTCCGGTCCGCCGAAACCGTTCAAGGCGTTCTGCAGCTTGTACGTCGGAATGTCGAGCGTGCGGCGCGTGTCCTTCGTGAAGTGATAAGTGAACGCCACTTCCCACTCGAGCTCGGTCCCGAGAATCGAGGGCAGATCGCCGCCGAGGCTCGTCGAGAGACGCCACTGCGTCGTCGTGTTCTCCTGCTTGTCGTATTCGGTCCCGAGCGGATTGCCGCCCATGCCGAAAGGCGACCACAGCGTCTGCAGCAGGCCCATGCGGCCCGTGCTCGTGATCTGGGCGATCTGGGCGGGGCTGTACGTGCGCGTGACGCCATCCGCGTTGTACAGGTTCTGCAGGAAATGGAGCACGGCGGGATTGTGGCCGGCGACCGAGTACATCGCCGTTCCGGCTGAGCCGCCTGCGCCCATCGTGCCCAATGCGGTATAGCGGTCGTACTGACCTGCGGCCGGTCCGGTGGTGTACGCCGTGCCGGTCAGCGGGAACGTCTGCGGGCCGCCACGAGAGATCACGCTGATTTCTGGCAGGTCTCGATAGTAGCCGAGCGCCTCTACGTGAAAATCCAAGCCGCCCAGGTTCTGGTTGTATTCGGTGAACAACGAGTACGAATCGGAGACTTCGACGAGCGGCTCGGCCGGCGCATATTCGGCATAACAGATCGCGCTGCCCGTCGTGCTGAAGCCGGCGAATCCGCCGAGCGCCTGGCATCCCGGATCGCGAATGACGCCCGTCAAGCCTCTTTGGCGAGTGCCTGGGCCGGCCGCGGGTATGATGGCCGCGCCGGTCGCCGTTTGTGCGCCGTACGCGCCTCCATAGGTATGCCACCCTGATGGGTTCTCCAAGTAGGAGCGACGGCTCCAGTCGCGATCCACGCGGTACAGCTTGCTGCGATGCTGATAGGCGGCGGAGACAAGGAAATTGCCTCCGTCGAATTTGTTGCCCCACACGCCATCGACGCTGTAGTCGCCGTCGGAATCCGGGATGTACATGTATTCGGTATTGAGCTCGAGGCCGTCGACGTCCTTGCGGGTGATGTAGTTGACGACGCCCGCCACGGCATCCGCGCCGTAAATCGCGGCACCGCCGGACTTCAGCACCTCGACGTTGCCGATTGCCGCGTTCGGGATCGAAGCCACGTTGTTGAAGCGTCCGGTCGACGGCGAGAACTGCTCAGGGAAGCGGCGGTTGTTGAACACGACCGTCGTGAAACGCGGACCGAGATTGCGCAGGTTCACGGTGGCGGCATCGATCGGATAACCGGTCTGCCGGTCCAGCTCGCCGATCGACTGCCCGACCTCGGTGAGGCCTTTGATCATGTCGACGTTAGAGGGACGTCCCATGTTCATCAGGTCTTCGTAGTTGAACACCTCGACCGGAATTGCCGCGTCCTCCGGCAAGGTTGGGATGAACGACCCTGTTACGACAACTTCTTCCAGTCGCGGTCTGCTTGCGTCCTGGGCCTGCAGTTGAGCGCTCCACAGGGTCATCGAAATCGCTGCCGCAAGCGAAAGCCGCGCGCAGTCCTTCTGCATATTGGTCATGTGCTATTCCCCCCTAAAGAGGCGGCCCGCTTATCCCGACGAGCTCGCCGACAGTGTTGCCAGATGTGTGCTTGACGGTCCGACCGCAACAGTCAGCGTGCGCCGCTGTCCGCATGTCGGAACTAAAAGATGCCGACCAGTGACCTCCGTCTGTTCTTCTTGGTTTACGGTGCCCGTTGTCTATGCAACAGCGGGGTGCAAGAACTTAAATGTTTGCATTCGGCGCGGAAGAATTATTTGCAAATGTTCACCGTCGGCGTGTCGTCGGACGAAGAATGAGTGGTCTTATTTGTTGTGTCGCTGACCAATAAATCAGTGCTGCAAATTTGCGGCACGTGACTGCAACTGGTTGCAGCTACAATTCGATCCATGAGATCCGATCAGCTGATCAATTCGCCCGTGTCGTCGTTGCGCGTCGACAAGTGGCTCTGGTTCGCGCGCTTCTACAAATCGCGCTCGCAGGCGACCGCTGCCGTCGCCGGCGGGCTCGTTCACGTGAATGGGGATCGGGCGAAGCCGTCGCGCGAGTTGCAGGTCCACGATCGACTCACGATCACGCGCGACGAGTTGCGCATCGAAGTGATCGTGACGGGATTGCCAGTGCGCCGCGGACCGGCGCCCGAGGCCCGCAAACACTACGAGGAGACGGAAGCGAGCATCGCGGCGCGCGAGGAGCGTCGGCGGCGCCTCGACTTCGCGGCACCCGCGCCGGAAGGGCGTCCGGATAAGCACGCGCGCCGGGTGTTGCGGGATTTGCGGCGGCGGTAGGCGAGTTCGAGCGGGCGAAGAGGACAAGAGCCCCCATCCCGACCTTCCCCCGCTGCGCGGGGGAAGGGGTGGATCGCGGTGGGCGGGCGGGAGATTGCTACAGCAGATC
>JAEYXD010000069.1 GCA_023428645.1 Pseudomonadota bacterium | reverse complement strand
CTGCGCGGCAAACCAAGCCTGAGTCGCGTGCGTCGAGGGCTGGTAGAGCGCCCGCGTCTTCTCGCCCTCCTGCATCAGTCGCACGCTCGCAGGCCGCACGCCCGCACGCGCGAGCGCACTCACGATGAGCGACAACGCATCGCGGATGAGCGGCGCGGTTTCCTGGCGCACCACGGCGATCAGCAGCTGCACGCCGCTCGCACCGTGAAACGCATGCAGTACGATTCGGCCCAATGCCGCGGGCGCAAGCTCGAGCCGCAGCATCGGCGTGGGTCGCCGTTCGCGACGCGCCTGCCGTTCCTGTGCGAGCTCGACCAGCCCGAGCAGCATGTGCACACCGCCCCAAACATAAGCAGGCAGTGCCCAGCGCTCGAGCGTCGGCGCCGGCAATACTGTCGCCGGCTCGCGAAATGGCGCCGTACCCATCATCGTCGTTGGCGCAACGCCCTCGCCGCCTTCACGCACCGTTGGATTGCCCCAATGCGTCTCTGCAAAAGCATGCCACGAGGTTGCGAGGGCCGCCGCATTCGGCGCCTGCCAGGCGATCTGACGCAATACAGCCTGGTCCAACCGCATCGCGCGCTGATGGCTCATCGACGTCGCATCGTCCGCATCTAGATCGGCACGTGCGCGCGTCGGCGCGCCCTCCATTTCAAGCTCGAGCACCGGGTCGCTCGACAACACACGAACGCGCAGCGTATCGCCCGGCCGCAACGCGCCGCGCCAGCGCTCCAAACCCCCCAGGCGCAGTGCCATGCCGTTCGCCAGCGTCGCGACGGCACCGGCGCCGTCGGCATCGCCGATCGTCAGCAGCAGCGATTCACCAGCCGGCGGCAAGGCCTGATCCCGTGCGCCCCCCAGGGCACGCGCGTCGACGATGGCGGAAATGCGCTCGACTTTCATGGAACTCGCCACCCCTGAAGGACAAAGAGCCAACCGCTCGCGCGGTTGGCTCCAGCAGTACCCCACCGTGACCGCCCATGACTTGCATGCGCGGTCATCGCAGCAGGCGTTACTGCATCAGCGAGATCACGAGCTGCGACAAGCTGCTGCTCTGCTTGAGGGCCGACGTGCCGGCCTGCATCAACAGCTGCTTCGCAGTCGAGTTCGAGGTTTCGGCAGCGTAGTCCACGTCCATGATGCGGCCGCGCGAAGCGGTCGTGTTCGTGATCATGTTACCGAGGTTGTTGTACACGTGCTCGAGGCGGTTCGACGCCGCACCGAGCTGCGCGCGCACCGTACCGACCGCGGCGATCGCGTCGTTGATGGACGTGATGATCGCGTTCGTGCCGGCCGTCAGTTCGTCGCCAGGCGTGGCGTTGTCCGGGGTGCCGTACTGAGCGGCAACCGCATCGAGCGCGGTCGCGAGATCCCCGATGCTGGTTTCGGTATCGATTTCCATCGTTTCCGCTTCGCTCGCGCCGATCTGGAACGTGATGGCCGCCGACAACAGGCCGCCCGTACCGTCGGTTTCCGTGCCATCGCTGAACAACGTCTGGCCGCCGAACGACGACGTACGGATGATGTTGTTCAGTTCCTGGCCCAGCGCATCGTACTCAGCCTGCAACGCAGTCTGATCGTCGGCCGTCGTGGACGCGTTGAACGCTTCTGTCGCGAGGTCCTTCATACGCAGCAGCACGTTCGTCAATTCGGTGAACGCGCCTTCGGCCGTCTGCATCATCGAGATGCCGTTCTGCGTGTTCTTCTGCGCCACCGCCATGCCGCGGGTCTGGGCATTCAAGCGCACCGCAATCTGCAAGCCGGCGGCATCGTCCATCGCCGAGTTGACGCGGAAACCCGTGCCGAGGCGGGTCAAGGAAGTCGTGAGCGCTTTCTGCGTGCTGCCAACGGCATTCTGCGAGGACAGTGCCGCAGCATTGGTGTGAAGACTGAGCATCGTAAGAACTCCTGTGGGTAGTTGAACCGGGGGCGACACCGTCTGGATATTTCGCGCCCTCAACACCACAAGGCGACGCTGCTCGCGAAGGACTTAAATGCGCCTCTCGCGAGCTGAATGTGATCTGACGCGCGTTTTCGCCGACGCATCGCCGCTTTCTGGGACACGCCTAGCGGATTCCATGACCTTGCCGGTAAGGAAGCGCACCACAACGTGCCTTCGTCGAAGGGGTCGCTGATGTGGCAGGGGGTGGCGAGAGCAGTCGCTCCAAGTTCCTTGCCTGTTGACCCAGGAGCAAGCGGTGGAGATCAAGGTCTTAGAACGACAAGGGCGCTCGATTCGGCAGATCATGAGAGAGACGGGGCCGTCGCGTAACACGGTGCGCAAGTACCTGCGCGGGCCGGCGAAGGTGCAGTACGGGCCGCGCGAAGCGCGGCCCTGCAAGCTCGATCCCTTCAAGCCCTATCTGCTCGAGCGCATCGAACAGGCGCGTCCAGAGTGGATTTCAGCGACGGCGTTGATGCGCGAGATTCAAGCGGCCGGTTACACCGGCGGCATCAGCCAGCTCAAACGTACGTGCGGCCATTGAAGGTCGTTCGCGTCGATCCTGTCGTGCGCTTTGAGACGGCGCCGGGCCTGCAGATGCAGGCGGATTTCACTACGATCCGCCGCGGCGGTGATCGATTGCTCGCGTTCGTGGCCACGCTCGGCTACAGCCGAGCCGCCTTCGTGCCACCGCGTGAGCAAAGCATCGGCAGCCGCTCACCCGAGGAAAGGAGCACCTGCCTAACGGTAAATGGGCTAATTTGTTTACGCATTTATGAGGTGTTCTGCTATTCACAGCATAGCCTCCGGATCTAAAACGCGTAAACAAGAAAAAGAGCCTGTGATAATTGGATCACAGGCTCTTTTATTTACGAATCAGAAAAGGTCGATATCAGAACGGGATATCGTCGTCGAACCCACCCTCGTCCGCGCCCGACGGAGCGCCCCGCTCTTCAACCGCCGTGGGCCGCGAGCGGCTCTGGCTTTCCCCGCCACCGCCACCGCCCATGCCGCCGCCTGCCGCGCCGCCGCGGCCGCCCAGCATCTGCATGTCGCGCGCGACGATCTCGGTCGTATAGCGATCCTTACCTTCCTTGTCTTGCCACTTGCGAGTCCGCAAGCTGCCCTCGATATAGACCTGCGAGCCCTTGCGCAGGTATTCGGCCGCGATCTCGGCCAGCTTCTCGAACATGACGATGTTGTGCCATTCCGTGCGCTCCTGCTTGTCGCCGGACTGCCGGTCCGTCCAGGACTCCGAGGTCGCGATGCTGAAGTTCGTCACGGGCTTGCCGTTCGGCATGTAGCGCGTCTCCGGGTCCTTGCCCAGGTTGCCGACGAGAATGACTTTGTTGATACCGCGAGCCATGGCGATCCCCAATCCTCAAGAAGGACGGGATTGTAGACGCGGCTTGGGGTACGGAGTAGCGAAATATCTACCCCGAACCACCCCGATCTGCACGTTCTGGACAGCGTTTGGCGTGCAGGCGGTACTTTGTATGACAGGAGCTGACGAGGCTTTGCCGCAAACTGGCCGGATCGACCGCGAGGGCCATGACTCTCCGGTTCATTGAGCTTAAGTTATTCGCTGACGACGATCGAAATGCCCCCGACCAAGACCAGAACCCGCACTTCCTCAATGTCCTCGTCCATCGTCATCCGCGGCGCGCGCACCCACAATCTGCGCAACGTCGACCTCACCTTGCCGCGCGACAAGCTGATCGTGTTCACCGGTCTTTCGGGGTCCGGCAAGTCCTCGCTCGCGTTCGACACGATCTACGCCGAGGGCCAGCGCCGCTATGTCGAGTCGCTGTCCGCGTACGCGCGGCAGTTCTTGTCGATGATGGAAAAGCCCGACATCGACTCCATCGACGGCCTCTCGCCGGCGATCGCGATCGAGCAGAAGTCCACCTCGCACAACCCGCGCTCGACGGTCGGCACGGTGACCGAGATCTACGATCACCTGCGACTCCTGTTTGCGCGCGTCGGCACGCCGCGCTGCCCGGACCACGGCGTCGACCTCGCCGCGCAAACGATCAGTCAAATGGTCGATCAGGTGATGCGGCTGCCGGAAGGTACGCCCGTGCTGCTGCTGGCCCCGCTCATCGACGAGCGCAAGGGCGAGCACGCGCAGGTGATCGAGGAACTGCGCGGCCAAGGGTTCGTGCGCGCGCGCATCGACGGCTACGTCGTCGAGCTCGAGTCGCCGCCAAAACTCGATGCGAAGCGCAAGCACACGATCGAAGCGGTCGTCGATCGCATCAAGGTTCGCCCGGACATCGCACAGCGTCTCGCGGAATCCTTCGAAACGGCGCTGCGCCTCTCGAACGGCACGGCGCGCGTCGCATTCATGGACGACCCGAAGCGCGCAGAGCTCGTCTTTTCCGATCGCTTCGCGTGCACGATCTGCGGCTACAGCATCGCCGAGCTCGAGCCGCGCTTGTTCTCGTTCAACAATCCCGCGGGCGCCTGCCCGACGTGCTCGGGCCTCGGCGTGCAGCAGTTCTTCGATCCGGCGCGCGTCGTGCATCACGGCAACGCATCGCTGGCGGACGGCGCGATCCGCGGCTGGGACCGCCGCAACATCTATTACTTCCAGCTGATTCAGTCGCTCGCGAAGCCGTACAAGATCGACATCGACAAGCCGTGGGACGAGCTCACGGCGAAACAGAAGAAGATCGTTCTGTACGGCAGCGGCGACGACAAGATCGAATTCAAATACACGGACGCGAAGGGCAACACGTCCAAACGCTCGCACAAATGGGAAGGCGTGATCCCGAATCTCGAGCGCCGCTATCGCGAGACGGAGTCGATGGCCGTGCGCGAAGAGCTCGCGAAATACCTGAGCAATCAGCCCTGCCCCGAGTGCAAGGGCTCGCGCTTGAATCGCGCGGCTCGCAACGTGTTCGTCGCGGACCGCAGCCTGCCCGAGATCACGAGCATGGCCGTGAGCGATGCGCTGCAGTTCAGCAGCGGCTTGAAGCTCGAGGGCTGGCGCGGCGAGATCGCGACGAAGATCGTCAAGGAGACCGGCGATCGGCTGCGCTTCCTGTGCGACGTGGGCCTCGAATACCTCACGCTCGATCGCAGCGCCGAAACGCTGTCCGGCGGCGAGGCGCAGCGCATTCGTCTGGCGAGCCAGATCGGCTCCGGGCTCGTCGGCGTCATGTACATCCTCGACGAGCCCTCGATCGGCCTGCATCAACGCGACAACGAGCGCCTGCTGCTGACGCTGAATCGCCTGCGCGACCTCGGCAATACGGTCATCGTCGTCGAGCACGACGAGGATGCGATCAAGCACGCCGATCACGTCGTCGATCTCGGCCCGGGCGCCGGCGTCCATGGCGGGCAAGTGATCGCCCAGGGCACGCCGCAGGAAATCGCCGCGAATCCGCTGTCGATCACCGGCCAGTATCTGTCCGGCGCCCGCGAGATCCTCGTGCCGCCGATGCGTACGCCGCGCCAGGATGGCCGCTCGCTCACGATCGTGAACGCGCGCGGCAACAACCTGCGCAACGTCACCGTCGAGATTCCGCTCGGCGTCATGACGTGCGTGACGGGCGTGTCCGGCTCGGGCAAGTCGACCCTCGTCAACGACACGCTCTATCAATACGTCGCGCGCCACCTGAACGACGCCTCGACCGATCCCGCGCCGAACGACGGCATCGAAGGGCTCGACGCGATCGATCGTGTGATCGACATCGATCAAAGCCCGATCGGCCGCACGCCGCGCTCCAATCCCGCGACCTACACCGGCCTGTTCACGCCGATTCGCGAAATCTTCGCCGCGGTCCCGGAGGCGCGCACCCGCGGGTACGAGCCCGGCCGCTTCAGCTTCAACGTGAAAGGCGGCCGTTGCGAGGCCTGCCAGGGCGATGGCGTCATCAAGGTCGAGATGCACTTCCTGCCCGACGTCTACGTCACCTGCGACGTATGCAAGGGCAAGCGTTACAACCGCGAGACGCTCGAGATTCGTTACAAGGGCAAGAGCATCAGCGAAGTGCTCGAGATGACGGTCGAGGACGGCCTCGATTTCTTCCGCCACGTGCCGACCATCGCGCCGAAGCTGCAGACGCTCATGGATGTCGGCCTCGCGTACATTCGCCTGGGTCAGAACGCGACGACGCTCTCGGGCGGCGAAGCGCAACGCGTGAAGCTCGCGAAGGAGCTGTCGAAACGCTCGACGGGGCGCACGCTTTACATCCTCGACGAGCCGACGACCGGCCTGCACTTCTACGACATCGAGCAATTACTCGGCGTGTTACAGCGTCTGCGCGATGAGGGCAACACGATCGTCGTCATCGAGCACAATCTCGATGTGATCAAGACGGCCGACTGGATCATCGACCTCGGACCGGAAGGCGGCACGGGCGGCGGCACGATCGTCGCGTGCGGAACGCCGGAAGACATCGCGCGACATCGTACGTCGTACACCGGACGCTTTCTCGCGCCGGTCCTCGAGCGTGCAAAACGAGTGGCGAGAAAGCGCGCTTAGGCGACTGCCGCGGCGATGACGCGGCTCTCTATTTCTTCTGCCGCGAAGCGAATACCTGCCGCACTTCTCCGTGCAGCTGCGTTTCGCGGAAGCGGCCGTTCGTGTAGTCGGACACGATGCTGCGCCAGAACGCGACCGCGGGCTTGTTGTACTGGAACTCGCAGATCTCCCAAC
>JAEYXD010000254.1 GCA_023428645.1 Pseudomonadota bacterium | reverse complement strand
GAGCATATTCGAGTCGAATCTTGAATGGCGGAACCGTGACAGCATTCGATTTTTCGTTTGGCATCGAAGAGGAATACTTTCTCGCGTCCGCGAGCGGCAAGCTCGCGGCGCGAATGCCGCAAGGGCTGATCGCCGCGGCGAAGGAACGACTCGGCGACTGGGTGACTTCGGAGCTGCTGCAATCGCAGATCGAAATTGCCTCGCCGATCTTCCATTCGATCGACCAGGCTCGCGAATCGATGGGGCAGCTCAGGCGTGAGTTGGCGGGCTTGGCGCAGGCGAGCGGATTGCAGCTCGTCGCGGCGAGCACGCATCCGCTCGGCGCGTGGCGCGAGCAGGCCGTTACCGCCAAGCCGCGCTACGACCGACTGATGTCGGACTTCCGCATCATCGGTCAGCGCAATCTCGTGTGCGGCATGCACGTGCACGTGGCCGTCCCGGATGGCGTCGATCGTGTAGCGCTCATGAATCGGGCAATGCCATGGCTGCCGATCTTCCTGGCGCTCAGCACGTCATCGCCGTATTGGAACCACCACGCCACCGGCCTGCTCAGTTATCGCCAGGCGGTGTATGACGAATGGCCGCGCAGCGGCATTCCGGATTTTTTCGCGGACGAGGCGGATTACGGGCGCTTCGTGGAGCTCATGAAGAAAACGAACGCGGTCGAAGACGCCAGCTACTTGTGGTGGGCGATCCGCCCCGCGCTTCGTTATCCGACGCTGGAGCTGCGCATCGCCGACGTGTGCACGCGCGTGCAGGACGGCATCGCGCTGGCGGCGTTGTTCCGCGCGCTGATCGCCACGCTCGTGGCACGGCCCGATCTCGGTGCCGGACGCTCGACGCTGACGCGGCGGTTGATCGACGAGAATCGCTGGCGCGCAAAACGTGACGGCACGAGCGCACGGTTCATCGACGAGGTGTCGCAAACGGCGCGGCCGTTGCAGGAGGTACTGGCGGAGCTCTTGGACATCGTCGCGCCGGAAGCGCGCCGCCTCGGATGCACGCCGGCGTTCGACCGCCTGGAAACGATGATGCGCGAAGGGACCAGCGCGCACGCGCAGCTGCGGATTTACAATGAGCGCCGCGTCGCCGGCGCGACGCGCATGCAGGCGCTGCGAGGTGTTGTTGAGTGGCTCGTGGAAACGACCAAGTCGGTCGAATGACGGCGATGAAGTCCAGTTCCTCACCCAAGGTCGCGATCGGCCTGTCGCCGCGCATTCTGCACGCCGTGCCCGCCGAACTCGGGTTCCGGGGCAAGACCTTGCAGTACCTCGAGCAATCGATGGCGCATTGTGTGATCCGCGCCGGTGCCGTGACGGTGATGATTCCTACGGTCGATCGGAATGATCGCCTCGGCGTGTGGGAGGTTCGCACGAGCGACTACGCATCGCTGCTCGACGGACTGCTGTTGCAAGGAGGGGCCGATATCGATCCGAGCCTGTACGGCGAGGAGCCGACGGAGCTCTTGGGCCAGACCGATCCGATTCGCGATCGGTTCGAGCTCGAGCTGCTGCGTGCGTTCGCCGCGGCCGGTAAGCCCGTGCTGGGCGTGTGCCGCGGGATGCAGCTGATCAACGTGGCGTACGGCGGCACGCTCCATCAGGATCTGCAACACGCGAACATCGTCGAGAACGTGCATCGCAAGCTCGAGCTCTACGACGAGCTCAGCCATGAGATCCAGCTCACGCCCGGTGGCTGGCTCAACTCGTTGTACGAAGGGTCCACCGCGACTCGGGTCAATTCGATTCATCATCAGGGCATCAAGCGGCTGGGTGATGGCTTGGTCGTGGAAGCCACCGCCGACGACGGCGTCATCGAGGCGGTCCGGCACGCCGAGCTGCCCTTCATGGTCGGCGTGCAATGGCACCCCGAATTCCATGATGCGCGCTTTCCCGAGCTGCTCCCTCCCGAGCCGATGTTGAAAGCATTCCTGCGCGCGGCGCAGGAGCGACGCGATCGCTGACGAGCCCCGCCGCCCGCGTGATCGTCACAGCCCGAGCTCTTGCTCCAGTTCGGCAGCGGCCTTCGCGTTCGTCTTCATATTCATCTGTTGCCGTGTCTGGATCGCCTGCTGCATCCGGCGCGCTTGCTCCTGCATGGCTTGCACCTGTTGCGGGTCGCCATACGCCGGCTGAATGTCTTCCGCTTGTTTGCGCATCGCATCGATCATTGGCTGCGACTTCGCGAGCGCGGCCTCGTGTTGCAGCTCGCGAGCGTTCTCCGCCTGGGTATCGAGCCGCGCGACGCGGTAGTAGTCCGCCGCGAGGCCGAAGCGCCGCTGCGTGAGGGCTTCGTTGCCGAGCGTCGCCGCCTGCTCACGAATCGCGGCGACCCGTGCGTCTCGGGCGGCGATGTCGATGTGCATCGCCATCTGGTAATCGAGCGCCACCTCGAGCAGCTCGGGCGCTCGATAGAACGATCGGGTGATCGTAAGAATGCGCTGCTCGAGGCGCTCGCGCCGCCGGGCGGCGATCTTCTCGGCGAGTGCGCGATCGTTCGTGATCGAGCTCCAGGCATGCGCGAGTGACAGCGCGTCGCGTGAAGTCTCGAGCGGATTGCCCTGCCAGCGCTGATGAAATGCCTGCATGGCGGCGCCGTACTGCTGCACTGTGGCCATGTCGGTTTGATCTTCGGGACGGCGTTGAATCAGGTCTACGTATTCGCGCAGGTATCGTTCATCGAAGGCGGCGGCTTCTTGCTGAAACGCGCGCTCCGCGCCAGCGGCGGGCATCGCTCGTACCGCCGCTAGATGCTGCGGATTCGCGATGTAGGCGCCGGTGACGGCGAGCCGCAGCTCGTTGTTGCGCTGGAATGCCGGCGATGCGCGGTACTCGAAGAAATCGCGTGCACGCGAGTAGATGACCGGATCATCGGGATTGGCGCGCATGAGCGCGAGCAGCGCGCGATCGGACTCGGCGAAGTGAGCGCCCTCGTCGTACAGTCGGTAGGCAGCGTCGAGGTCGTTCGCGCGCTCCGCCGCGCGCGCGAGCGGCAGGGCCAAGGCTGCCGCGCGTCGCGCCGCTGGCAGCGCTACCGGATTCGGCTCGCACGTGTATTCCTGCGCGGCGACGTAGGCGGCGAGCGCCTCGCGGGTCTTGTCCGCGCGCTCGAGTGCCTGGGCCTCTGCATAGCGTCGCTTCGTCGTGTCGATGGAGGTGCCTGCGCAATCGGCATTCGCGTCGCAGGCCATGCTCATCGCCACGAAGGTGCACAGCGAGAGCAGGGTGTTGCGGAATTTCGCCATGACGTGCGCTCTCACCTGCCCACGCCGAGGGTGCCCATGCTCGGCATCGCGGTGAAACCGCTTGGAAGCTCGAACAGCCGAGCATCCTGCGGGCCGATCGCCAGGTTTTTGAGCGTGATCGTCATGCGCGACTTTTCGCCGCCTTGCTTGCTGAGCATGTCCATCTTCACGGGAATGCCGTGCGTGGTGATCCACATGAATCCGCCGGCCGAGCCGTCCTTCATCAGCATCTTGTATTTCGTCGTGACGAAGCCTTCGATCGTCTCGGTGCCCACGTCCGTGATTTCGACCTGATCGTCAGGCGCATTGCCACTCTGTGCCTGCGCCGTCGCGAAATCCAATGTCCGATACATCTTGTGGGCCGGCATGATCAGCCAGCCGAGCTGTTTGTCACGGCGCAGGATCATGACGCTCTGCATGCCGCCCATGTTCGTTTCGGAGCGCTCCTTGCCTTCGCTCGCAAATACCTTGCCGGTAAACGTGCCCGACGACGTTTCCATGACTCGATCCGCCGAGTACGCGACGCTAGGCGCCGGCAGTGTTGCCGCGCGTGCCGCCGTCATTGAACCCAAGGTGCTGAGCGCGCCGCACGTCACGAGCGCGAGAAGATGCCAACGCATGATGAGCTCCCGTAGTAAATGAAGCCGGCGCCGCAGCGCCACTTCGATGGCGCAGTGTCCGATTGGGGCGCCAATACGGGAATCGCCCGGAGGAGCCATGGTCTCGGAACGAGGAGCCATGGCGCCGGAACCTGGCGAGGGCGGACTATGCGACCTGTTTGTCGATCAACGCGGCGAGCTCGGCTTTGCGAGCGAGCCCCACCTTCTGGCCGACGACGCTGCCGTTGCTGAAGAGCATGACCGTCGGCACGCCGCGCACGCCGAGGCGATAGGGCGTCTGGTTGTTCTGATCGATGTCGAGCGTCGCGATCGTGATGCGCTCGCCGTACATCGCGGCGATCTCGGCGATCGCGGGCTTCATCGCCTGGCAAGGACCGCACCAGTCGGCCTCGAACTTCAGCAACACCGGCCGATCGGATTTGAGCACGGCCGCTTCGAACGTCGCGTCCGTCACGGCAATGATGTTGTTCGTCTCTGACATGAGGGCTCCCAAGAGTAAACGGGTTTCTGCACATTCCCCCGCGATCCGCGGGAAGGAATGTTCGGTCCGCGTTCGTCATCCCCGCAACATGGCCTCTCGATGCGCAAGATCGACAGTCTCGATTGACGTTTCTCAGTCATTCCCCTAGGCGAATCAAGTCGCTCCGGGCTGTCCCCGTAAGGCTTTCCCTAAAACGGTCACAGCGGTGATGCGCGACATTGCCGGACGCATCGCCATGTGATGTCGTGCGCAAGTGCAGCAGCGGAACGCTTGCTGCTTTGACGAGGTATCACGACGTGGATGGACGAGTCGCTCAGATCAGAGATCTGCTGAGCTTGTTGGCTGTTGGCGCTGGAATTTTCCTGCTGGATGCGTTCAGCCCACCGACGCTCGCGGTCAGCGTCGCTTACGCGGGCGTCGCGCTGTTCGTCGCTCGCCCGGCGCGCGCGCGGCTGGCGCTGGCGTTCGCGGTGCTCGCGACGGGGCTCATCGCCGCGGGTCTTGCGCTCGATGGACAGCGGAACTTGGCGCTGTCCGATGCGCTCGTCAGCGCCTTGCTCGCGATCGTGCTCGTGTGGATGGTGGTGCTGGTCGGGACATCACGCGGCGGCACGCCGCGGCCGCTGGTGCGAATCCGTGAAACGCCGGGTACGTGGGCCGGCACCGCGCTCGAATCGCATATCGACATCGTCAAGCTCACCGAAGCGCAGCGCGCGTTGCTCGATCGCTTGAACCTCGCGACCCAGACCGCCGGTCTCGCGATCTGGGATCGGGACGTGATCGCGAATACCGTCTACGTGGACAACAGCTTCGCGAAGGTATTCGGCATGCGCGTCGCTCACAGCTTCCAGGACGTGCGTCGCGTGATTCATCCGGACGATCTCGCACGGGTCGAAGAATCGCACCAAGCGCCGCTCTGCACTCCTGACACGCCGAGCGTGATCACCGATCGATTCCGCATCCTTCGCGAGACGGATGGCGCATTGCGCCACATTCAATGTCACCGTCGCTTGTTTCGCAACGCGAGCGGTCGCGCGGAGCGGGTTCTCGGCGTCGCATGGGACATCACGGACGAAGTCACGGCCGCGCAAGCGCTGATGGAGGCAACCGAGGCGGCGCACGCGGCGAGCCGGGCGAAGAGCACGCTCCTGGCGAACGTCAGCCACGAGATCCGCACGCCGATGAACGGCATCATCGGCATGACGGCGTTGCTGCTCGACGGCGCTTTGAGCGCGTCGCAGCGCGAGTACGCGGAAACCATTCGAGGCAGCGCCGATTCGCTGCTGCGGGTCATCGACGACATTCTCGATTTCTCCAAGATCGAGGCCGGGCGCATGGCCGTCGAGTCCGTGCGGACGGACGTGCGCCGCACGATCGAAGACGTGCGCGCGCTCATGTCGCCCCAGGCCGCGCAGAGGAATCTCGCGCTGCACGTCCGCGTCGATCCGGCGATCCCACCGCGAGTGATGAGCGATCCGCAGCGGCTGCGCCAATGTCTCGTCAATCTCGTCGGCAACGCGATCAAATTCACGCAAGCAGGTTCCGTCACGATCGTCGTGCGCCAGGTGCCGCAGGCGCAGGGCGAGCCGCTGACGCGATTCGAAGTGCGCGACACCGGCATCGGTATCGAAGCGACGGCCATGAGCCGGCTGTTCGAGCCGTTCGTGCAAGCCGATTCGTCGACGACGCGCAATTTCGGCGGCACCGGATTGGGACTGTCGATCGTGAAGCGCTTCGTGGAAATGATGGGCGGCAGCGTCGGTGCATCGAGCGTCGTGGGCGAGGGCTCGTCGTTCTGGTTCGACTTGCCGCTCGTCGCCATTGCTGGCAGCAGCGAAGCCATGGCCACCGGGGCGACCAGCTCGATGCAGGTGGCGGGGCCGTTCGAGGCGCGCTTCAGCGGTCGCGTGCTCGTCGTCGAAGACAACAACGTGAATCAGAAGGTCGCGCGGCGCATTCTGGAGCGGCTCGGCTGCGAGGTGGAGATCGCCGGCAACGGCGCCCAAGCGCTCGAGATGTGCGCGGGCACGACGTTCGATCTCATCTTGATGGACATGCAGATGCCGGTCATGGACGGCGTGACGGCGACGACGGCGCTGCGTCAGCGTGAGACAGGCAAGCGTCGCACGCCGGTGATCGCGCTCACCGCGAACGCGATGAGCGGCGAATACGACCGTTGCATGGCGGTCGGCATGGACGGGTTCCTGACGAAGCCACTGAGCATCGAGCGGCTGTCGACCGTGTTGAGCGGCTTCGGGCTGCGTAACCCGGAGGTGGAGCTGCTGGAGTCGAAGCCGGCGCAACGCGTCTCATTGGGCGAGACGGACACCGCGACGCCGATCAATCTTGCAAAACTGCAAGGCGTGACGGGCGGCGATCCGGAGTTCGCGAAGGAGCTGCTGGAGACGTTCCTCGCGAGCGCGGACGAGAGCCTCAGCCACATGACGCTCGCGTTGCGGGCCGGTGATCGCGAGCACCTCGCGCGCATCGTGCATCGCTTGAAGGGCGCGGCGCTCAATGTTCACGCGGAAGCGATCGCGCAGCTCACGGTGCAGCTCGAACAACAGGCGCAGGGAACGGCGAGCATCGAGGTGCTGGCGGCCGCGATCGAAGAGTGTCGCGGACTCATCGGTCGGGTCGCCGAATTCGTGCGCCAGCGCCCCGACTCGATGCGCGCGGCCTGAGCGTCGGCCCTAACGGGTACCCGTCAGCGGCCGGCGCAGCGGCGCCTTAGGGTCCATCAGCCAGCCGTTCGCGGGCTGCCACCCGGCGAGCTCCTGACGGCGCTTCAGCCACGCTTGCTCGAGCGCATGCGACGCATCGGGCGTCGCGGTCTTGATGCGGCTCGACAGCCGCACGACGTTGTCATTGCCGAAAAAGAATTTCATGTGTGTGCCTCGCTCGACGGATCGACCAACAGCGCAACCACCAGTGCAACGCACACCGCGACACCGAGGGTCATCCCGACGAGGATCTTGGCTGTCGTGCCGATCAAGACCTGTACCACCGACGACAGATTACTGCTGCTCGCGCCCGCGATCTGCGGGAGCGGCGGCATGACACTCATTCCTGGCCGGCAATGACGTGAGCGCCTGGCGTGGCGATCTTGGGTCGC
This sequence comes from Pseudomonadota bacterium, assembly GCA_023428645.1. GTDB lineage: Bacteria > Pseudomonadota > Gammaproteobacteria > Steroidobacterales > Steroidobacteraceae > Steroidobacter. The sequence goes on along the minus strand of JAEYXD010000254.1, from coordinate 18,069 downwards.
GCAATCCACTCTCGATCCGCAGGCCCAAACAACATTGCGGCAGCCATGGGGTCAAGCGTGAGTGCCTGAGCCTGTACGTGGGCTTAATCATCCACCGCGGCGCCATTCAACGTCATGGCCGCGAGGTTGCCCAGTTGTCGGGTTGCGACGACAATCGTCGCGATTCGCCGCGCCGCTCGACGAGCGGATGTTCAGCTCGACGCCAAGGGGATCGACATGAATCAGGTCGCAACCGATCGTCCCATCAGTACGGATGCTGCAAAAATCATCTACATCCTGTACCTCATCGGCCTCGCGACGGGGCTCACGCTGTTGATCGGCGTGATCATGGCCTACGTCAACAAGGACGATGCGCCCGACTGGCTGCGGACGCACTACCGATTTCAGATTCGTACGTTTTGGATCGGTCTGCTCTATTGCGTGATCGGCGGAATTCTCTCGATCGTGTTGATCGGGTTCCTGGTGTTGTTGTTCTGGGCGGTGTGGTTGATCGTGCGAGTGGTGAAGGGATACAAATATCTCGAGCAGCGACAGCCGGTGCCGGAGGTGACCACATGGATGTTCTGAGCGAACGGCGCATCAATACACGTCGCGCCGATAGCGCCCGGCCATCGTCAGCGCTTCGACGACCTCCGCGCCGAGCGCGCCGACCAGCGCCGCATGCACGCCGGGCGCCATGCCTGCCAGGCTGCCGCAGACATAGATGAATGCGCCGTCATCGACCCACCGACGCAGCTCCTCGGCGCATTCCGCGAGCCGATGCTGAACATAGCGGCGTGCTGCTTGATCGCGCGAGTAGACGAGATCGAGCCGCGCGAGCGAGCCTGCGGCCCGCCAATGATCGAGGTCGGTTTCGTAGAACCGGTCGTGCTCGGCGTTGCGCTCGCCGAACAGCAACCAATTGCGCCGCCTCCCGGCGGCGGTACGCGCCTTGAGCAGCGCTCGCAAGCCCGCGATTCCCGTCCCGTTGCCGATCAGGATCAAAGGCGCGTCGGTGGCCGGCGGATGGAAGTTGGGATTGGAGCGGACGCGCAGAAAAATATCGCTGCCCACCGCAGCGTCGCGTGTCAGCCACCCGCTGCCGAGCCCGAGCTCGCCCCCTGGCCGACGCATCTGGCGCACGAGCAGGTGCAGCGAGCCATCCTCGGGTAGCGAGGCGATCGAATACTCGCGGTGCGGATGACGCTCACCGCCGCGTGCATGCGAATTGAAGGGATCGATCTCGGCGATATCGCCGGCGTTCCAGGCGAGTGCCACGCCCGGTGCCGGCCGCAACTCCAGGTGAAAGCAGGGATCGCCAGCACTGCCGAGATTCAAGCAGCGACGCGTCGCCAGCGTCCAACGATCGTAGGTCGGCGCTTCCCAGTCGGGTAGATCGGGCGCTTCGAACGCGAACGCGAGGTTGTGTTGCCAATGGCGCAGCGCGCCGTCATCGCCATTGTCGACTTCGATCACATCGAACAGCGCTTGCGCGCCTTGCTGCTGCAGCCAACGGTCGACTTGGTGACCGAAGGCGCAGAAGTTGTCGTATTCACGGTCCCCCAGCGCGAGCAACCCATAGCGCAGCCGGGCAAGCGGTACCTCGCCATCGAGCACCTTGCGTACGAATGCCGCGGCGGGATCCGGCGCATCGCCCTCGCCGGTCGTGCTCACGATGAACAAAGCACGCTCCGCGCTCGTCAGGTCGGCGGGGGAGAGATCGGCGAAGGAGGCGACCCGTACCGCGCGTCCAGCCGCTTGCAGCGACTGCGCGGTCTGGCTCGCGAGTTGTTGCGCGAAGCCCGTTTGACTCGCGAAGGCGATCAGCGTCGTGTCGCGCGACTGAGCCGCGCTCGCACGGCGCCGCCACAGCGGGCGCAAGCAATACGCGGTGAAGATGAGATACGCGAGCGCGATCGCGCCAGCGGCCCAGACGCGTGCGTCACTCAAGTCGGAAAAGGCGCTCCACATAGGGGTCGGGCATGCGATGGCGCGTCAAGAAGCCAGCTTCGCTGGCCCGCCACCCCCTCTGACTTCGGGAGAGGGGGTGGCGTGTGGTCTCGTGTCGTTACTGAGGCAGGACTTCGAACGTCGCTACGTAGCTCAGGCGCCGCTGTTTCGCCTGCGGCACCGAGGTCTTGTCATCGGACAGCGTCGTTTCCAGCCAATACATGCCGGGCGAGGGCCACGTCACGCTGAAGCGACCCTGCGCGTCGGTCTTCACTTCGATTTCGCCCTGCGCATCGCGATAGCGCGTGCCTCCCGCCACGATCGTCACCGGCAGATTCACCGCCGGCTTACCGTCGATCATCATCGCGAACGTGGCTGCCTCGCCCGCGTACAGATCGTTCGGATGCGTCACGGGCGCGAGCTCGAGGCCGACGTTCGCCAGCTTCAAAGCGTCGGTCGTCGGCTTGCCCGCGGTCACGAACGTTTCGACGCGGCCGATGCTCTCGGACACCTGCAGCTTCTGTGCACCGGCCGGCACTTCCTTCGCGAACGTCGCCGGCGTGCCGCGCCAACGCTTCCGCTGGCCGTTCTCCTCGTAGGTCGCGGACAACCCGCCGTTCGTGACGGCGAGGCGATACGTGCCGTTCTGCTGCAGATGGACATCGAACGTGCTGCGGTACTTGCCGCGCGCCTGATTCTCGGGCTTCACCTTCGAGCCATCTGGCGCGGTGATGCTCAAGCCGTCGGTGCGCAGGGGGTTGTGATTGAAGTAGAACAGATCGTTCGATACCGCGGCATCGACCGTGATCCATTGATCGACCGTCGAGACGGTCGCCGAAGGCAACAACCACGCCTTGTGGGCATGGCTCGCGATCGGGAGCAGGGCGGCAAGTGTCAAAGTCGCGATCTTGAGCGTGCGCATACGGCCTCTCGAGAAAAAGTTGTGTCAGGGAACGATGTCTAGCGTGATGGTGCCGAGCTCGGTCTTGCCGGCCGCCGTCGCGTGTTGTTTGCGAGCGGCGGGCCACTCGAACGGAATCTTCACGACCTCGCGGCCGCCGACTTCACGGACGGCCTCGACGACGAGCGCGTACTTGCCCGGCGCGAGTTTCGCGAGCGGCGCGCTGTTGCCCTTCACGACGATGCTGTGCTCGCCGACGGGCCGGGTTGCGCCGGTGACACCGTCGACAGGAACCGTGAGCTCGCGGCCGCCGCGGCGCCACCACTGGCGCAGATCCTTCAGCCATTGGGTGCCGTCTTCCTTTTTCGGATCGGTCTGGTACCAGACGGCGAGGTGCGCGTTGAGGCTTTGATCCGGGTTTTCGATCCAGATCGCGACATAGGGGCGGTGGTACTCCGCGACGTCGATGCGCGGTACCTGCACCTTGATGTTGAGGTCGGCCGCGCTGGCGGATGTGCCCGCGAGCGTGCCAAGGGCCAGCGCCGAACTCATCGCAAGAACTCTTGTCATCGCGGGCATCGTTTCCTCAATGAATGAACAGGATCGCAATCAGCAACGGCAGCACGAGCCCGAGTCCCACCATCGGCCACGTCGCGGGCCGGTGGTTCGAATGCATCTTCAGGAGCACGAGGCCGGTCGTCGCGAATATCAGCGCGGCGAAGGCGAACACGTCGATGAACAAGCTCCACGCCGCGCCGGTATTGCGGCCTTTGTGGAGATCGTTGAAGAACGAGATCCACCCGCGATCGGTCTCTTCGTGCGTGACCTCGCCAGTCGCGAGATCGAGCGTCGCCCATGCATCGCCGCCGGGCCGCGGCAGCGACACGTAAATCTCATCCGCCGACCATTCCGCTTCGCGATCGGCCGCGCGGATCGACAGTGCATCGCCGAGCCACTCGATCGCGGCGGCGGGCAGGGGTTCCTTGTCGCCGTCCTTTTCGATCGCAAGCGCTGCCAATGCCTGCTGCAGCGCCGCCGGGAGCTGTGCCGTTCGTGTCGTTACGGTCGGCTTCGCCCCCACCCAGCCCGCATGGTTCAGCGTGAAACCGGTGATGCTGAACAGGATCATCCCGATCAGGCAGGCGGCCGCGCTGACCCAATGCCATTGGTGCAAGTGCTTGAGCCAGAACGCTCGGGATCGTTGCTCCTTCGCTGTCGTTACACGCGCCGCTTCGGCCATTCTCGATTCGCATGCAGGTGATCGGCGGGCATCATAGTTGAGAATGATTCCCATTGGCAAAGGGAGGCGGCACAGCACAATCGTGGCGCTGAGGAAAACGGCGGCAGCATGCTGCGACTCGCTGGCCCGATCGCGGCGCTCCGCGGCGGATGTTTCGCAAATTTTTCCCAAGCGGCGCAGACGTTTGCGTGAGCGACGAGGCGTCTTTTATTCTGCCGCCCGCCTTACGTCGAACGTGCGGAGCCCGTATGAAGACTCGTCAGTGCCTGGTAGCCCTCGCAGCGTGCGTATTTGCGACTTCCGCGGGGCACGCAGCAGATTCTTATAGCGCCGCCGCGGCGGACGCCGGCCCGCGTTACACGTTTTCCTGGCCGCTCGACGGCGACGCGGTCAAGCCTCGCGGCGGCTCGACGAAGGGTGCGCCGCTCGAGCTCGACAAATCACCATCGGCCGCGTGGCATGCGCTGCAGGAGCCGGGGATCACGGCATTCGAGCGCGACCGCCGCGCGATTCTCGCGATGGCGGGGGACTATCGGGTGACGTTCGATTTCCTGGAAGTCGTGCCGTACGTGGCCAGTGACAAGCCGAATGCGCCTTATCAGTCGTGGGGCACGGAGAAGGTGTACGTCGATCGCGACGACGGCAAGCACATCAGTCTCGTGCACATCCTCGAGATGCGCTTCGTGCAAAAGGACGGCTCGATCAGCGAGCCGATGGTGACGAAGCATTGGCGCCAGGATTGGTACTACGAGCCCACGCACATCGTGGAGTATCGCGGCCGGGATCAATGGCAGCGCCGCAAGCTGAATGCGGAACGAAAGGGCGCGTGGCTGCAAGCGGTGTATCAGGTCGATGAGTCGCCGCGTTATGCGAGCCTCGGGCGCTGGGAGCACAGCGCGAGCTTTTCCACCTGGATCAGCGGCGACACGTGGCGCCCCTTGCCGCGCCGCGAATGGAGCGTCCGCGACGACTACGAAACCTTGATCGGCACGAACCGTCACACGATCGGGCCGACCGGCTGGGTGCAGGAAGAAAACAATCTCAAGGCCGTCGTGACGGCAAGCCGCGGTCTCGATGCGGCTCGACCGTATCTGGGTCGCGAGTACGGCGTCGCTCGGTACGAGCGCATGAAGAGCGCCGATTTCAACGCGGCCGATCAGTATTACGAGAGCACGAAAGACTTCTGGCGCAGCGTTCGCGCCAGTTGGGTGAGCGCCTTCGAGCGCCAAGGTGTGGTGACGCTGCGCGGACCCGTCGACAAACTCGGCTTGTTCGTGCCGTTGTTCGAACGCGCCGATGAGATCGCGGCGCAACCGAGCGAGGCCGCGAACAAGAAAAAGAACGACGAGGTCATCCGTTCGGCGCTCGAGCAGATGGGCGCGCTGCAGTAGCGCGCCCGCAGCGAAAAGCTTCCTTGCGATGTGACGGGTGATCCGCGGGTGTGACTTCGTGGCGATCGACGCTTGCAATGGTATTGAGAACCATTATCATTTGCATCGAATACGTCGATGGGATAGCGCCATGAACTCTCCAGCCCCTGTTTTGCGTCCGGAGCCCCAGGAAGTGGAGCCGCAACAGTTAGGGATGACCTGCCTGCGCTCCGAGGATTTGTTCGGCAAGCAGCGCGAAATCATCATTCAACACGCCGGCAGCTTGTATCGATTGCGGGTCACGCACAGTAACAAGCTGATCCTCACGAAATAGCGAGCTGGCCCGCGGAGCGTTCCTGCGTTCCGCATCCGGTCGCGACGCACGCGTGCACGCGAGTCATGCCTCGCGGCTCGCGGCGTTCGCTTCCGTCAGCGCGTGGCGCGCGTAGCGCGCCTCAAACCTTCGCGAGTACGTTCGTCGTGCGAGCGGTCGTTTCGTAGCCGCCCTGTTTGCCGTAGATCTTCGGCTGGCCTTGCCGGCCGGTGACGACATCGAGCATGCCTTCGACACGCTTCAGGCGCGCGGTGACGAGCGCACCGTTGCGATCGTTCAGATTGCGGCAACGCTGCGCGTGCTCGGCACAGTTGGCGATTCGTGCTTGCAGGGTTGCGCCCGGATCGCACCACTTCAGCATGCGGTCGAGTCCGACGCGATCGGTGGGATGGTTGAGCATGCGACAGAGCATGCGGCGATCGTCCTCGACGCGGATGAGATCGGCGATGCAGGCCTGGCGCAGCTCGCCGGTGCGCTCGAGGGCATCGACATCATTGGCGAGCAGATGCTCGTGCTCTTGATCGAGCAGCCCTTCGAGGCGGGTCAGGGCATTGGTCTCTTCGTCGAACAGCTTCGCGAGATGCTCGCGACACACGGACGGATCCACGAACTGATACTCCTAAAGTTCGGGACCCGAGAGCGCCGCGAACGATTCGCGACGCGGCAGGAATCCCGTTACGCGCTCAATTCCCGTTCCGTGCGCAGGAGCTTGTCGGCGATGCGTTCCGGATTCACTTCATACTGACCTGTCTCGATCGCAAGGCGAATTGCTTCGACCCGCGACTCGTTGACGATCGGCACGTCGTTGAGCGCGTGTTCGAGCGCCGCCAACTGCCGAGCCTGGTCAGTGATGCGAACCGGGCTCATGGCTGCGACCTGGCTCTTCGCCAACGTGGCAGCTGCATCGCTCGTGCTCGACACCTTGCGGTCGGTGCCTACGTGCACGGGGCGGCTATGAAGCCCATCAATCTTGGTGGTCACGTCCTGAACTCCTGTCGTTCACGGGACCGTTAACGGCACTCGTTCTGAGAACTTTAGCACCCTCGTCGGATGCAGCCTTATCCGGTCCTTAGGGCATTCCCGCAGTCGGGATGAGCCCGGCACGACAATAGGTTAAACGCGATCCACCGAATTTCTGTCGTCTCTCGCATCCAACCGCGAACCGGCTCGCACTTTCGTGTCCGCCGCCTCGGGTTTTCGCCGAGCGTCAGTAAACCGACGCTGGATGTCTCGTCAGCCGCGTCGACGCTTACAGCTCGACCCGCACCGTTCCGGCGTTTTCCACCACACCTTCCACAATCTTGAGCGAGCTCACGTTTTGCACGCGAATCCGGTCCTGCGCGCCGCCTTCGGCGAGCGCCTGGCCCTGCGCCCGAATCTCGATGTCGCCGCTCGAGGCGATCAACGTGACCTGCTGTCCACGCTGCACGAGCACGGCCTTGTCGAGCACGTCGGTCGTGAGAGGCGAGCCCGCGGGCAGGGCGCGCCGCAGCCGACGACCCGCCACCGCGTTCACGTCGTTGACGAAATTCGCGGCAATGCCTGGCAGCCGGCGCGTCTGCAGCTCGACGTCGAGCGGCTCGATGCGCGCCCGACGGGCGAGTGCACGGCGCAAGACGAGCACGGAGGCCTCGGTTTCCACCGCGACGGGGACATAGACCGTCCAGCCGCCGACGGCCGAGCAGCGCACGCCGACGGTCGTCCGGGTTTGGACGACACCGTTGTTCGCGACGAACGCCTCGAGCGGCGCGGCGCAGTTCGCGAGCCGCAAGCGCGCATCCAAGCGCGATGCAGTCACGTAATAGGTGCCGCCCGTCGGCGGCAGTTGTCCGCGCACGAACGTCTCGGCTTGCGCCTGAATCGCGTCGAGCGGTTGAACGGGTTGCGCATGCGCCTGCGCGAACGCGCCTAACGCCAGTGCGGCCAATAACAGTTTGATCTTCAGCATCGAGTGCTCGTCGTCGTTGCGTTGACGCCTGGGAAAGAGAAAGCAAGGGAAATGCCAGCGAGCGCCGCCACGCCGTGCGCTGCCGGCACGAGCGCAACCTCGAACGCGAAGTTGTGACGAGCAGCACAATCGCCGCGACGCAGATCGTTGCGCTCATCCCCAAGGCACATAGAGAGGAATGATCGTGTGGGCGCGCGTGCGGCCGAAGCAGGCAAGCGCTGAAATTTGACTGCGTGCGCGGCTTGCCTCGGGCGGCAGTCGCTTGCCGCCCGCGCGTGACGCGGATCTCAGGATTTGCAGCTCGCGCCGCCGTTCGTGGGCCGCGGAGCGCCGCGTGGCGCTGCTTGCGCGTCTCTGGCACGCGCCTTGCTACTCCCGGCCCAAGACAGTTTTTTGGCGGAACGCGCAATGCCCATCAATCTCGATGCCTACCTCGGCGTACATGCGAAAGCGCTGCCGTTGCGTTCGCAGCGGACGGAAGTGCTCGCGGCGAATCTCGCGAACGCGGACACGCCGGGCTATCGCGCGCGCGACATCGATTTCAAGAGCGCGCTGGCGGCGGCGGGCAACCCGCAATCCGCGAGCCACATGAAGACCACGCAGACGCGCCACATCACGACCGCCCAAGTGAACGGCACGCCGGCGGGCGAGCTGAAGTACCGCACGCCGCTCGCACCGGCGCTCGACGGCAATACGGTCGACACGCAGCTCGAGCAGGCCGCATTCGCCGAAAACTCGGTGCGCTATCAGGCGACGCTGCAGTTCCTCAGCTCGAAGTTTCGCGGGCTCTTGACCGCGATCACGGGCCAGTGAGCTGACGGAGTAACGAACCATGTCGAGCTTCAAGATCTTCGACGTCGCCGGCAGCGGCATGAGCGCGCAGTCCGTGCGGCTCAACACCACCGCGAGCAATCTCGCGAACGCCGACAGCGTGAGCGGCGATCCGAACCAGGTCTACAAGGCGAAGCATCCGCTGTTCGAAGCGATCCGCTCGGGCCTCGGCGCGAACGGCGTGTCGAACGGTGTCGCCGTGAAGGGCATCTACGAAAGCACGGCGCCGGCGACGGCGCGTTACGAGCCGGGCAATCCGCTCGCCGATGCGAACGGCTATGTGTATGGGCCGGCCGTCAACACCGTCGAAGAGATGGTGAACATGATCTCCGCCTCGCGCTCGTACCAGAACAACGTCGAAGTGATGAACACGGCGAAGGAAATGATGCTCGCGACGCTGCGTCTCGGGCAGTAGGCGAGCGCACGAACAGAGGCTAGCTAGGAAACACCATGGCAACGACCGATCCCATCGCCCAGTACGCCGCGCAGACGCAGGCCGCGCTCGCGGCCGCGCAGCAGAAGAAATCCGCGAACAGTCTCGGCATCGACGAGTTTCTGACGCTCATGACGGCGCAGCTGAAGAACCAGGACCCGATGAAGCCGCTCGAAGGCACGGAGTTCGTCGCGCAGTTGGCGCAGTTCGGCGCGGTGTCGGGCATCCAGAGCATGCAGGGCTCGATCGAGGGCCTCGCGCACTCGCTGCGCGCCACGCAGGTATTGAACGGCTCGACGCTCATCGGCCGCGACATCATGGTTCAGGCGGATGCGTTCTCGTTCACGCAGGGCATCCCCGTGAGCGGCGAGATCGAAGCACCGGAAGGCCTGTCGTCGCTGCACATCCGCATCACGGATGCCACGGGCACGCTGGTGCGCGAGATCGACATCGAGCCGCGCGCAGGCATCAACACCTTCACGTGGGATGGCCTGACCGATGACGGCACGCTGGCGGAGTCCGGTGATTACGCCATCGAGGCGATCGGCACGCTCGGCAGCGAAACCGGCTCGCTCGAAGTGCTGATGGCCGGCCGTGTGTCGAGCGTCACGCTCGACAGCACCGGCACGAACCTCACGCTCAACACGAGCGCGCTCGGCGGCATTGCCATGAACCACGTGCGTCGCGTGATGTAACGCGTCCCAAGATCACCACCAGGAGCTACAGACATGTCATTCGGTATCGCGCTCAGCGGGCTCAATGCGGCGCAAACGGATCTCAACGTGACGGCGAACAACATCGCCAACAGCGCCACGACCGGTTTCAAGCAGTCACGCTCGGAATTCGCCGAATTGTTCGCGGTGTCGCCGCAAGGCGTGAGCAAGAACCAGTTCGGCAACGGCGTGAAGGTCGCGGCCGTCTCGCAGCAGTTCGCGCAGGGCAACATCAACACGACGAACAACAGCCTCGACCTCGCGCTGAGCGGGCAGGGCTTCTTCGTGCTCAGCGACGCGGGCGCGACGGCGTATACGCGCGCGGGTGCCTTCCAGGTCGATAACGCGGGCTACGTCGTCAACAGCATGAATCAGCGCTTGCAGGCGTATCCGCCGGCGACGACGGGCAACTTCAACACGAGCACGATGGGCGATCTGCGCCTCGTCACGACCGAAAGCCCGCCGCAGGCGACCTCCTCGGTCGAGACCGTCTTCAATCTGCCGGCGAACGCGACCCAGCCGACGGCGACGCCATTCGATCCGGCGGACCCGAACAGCTACAACGAAGCCCGCTCGGTGACGATCTACGACTCCCTTGGCGCCGCGCACACGGCGAGCCTGTACTGGGTGAAGTCGGCGACGCCGAATCAATGGTCGATGCACGTGTACGTCGACGGTAATGCGCTCGGCGGCGCGCAGACGCTGGAATACTCGAGCACCGGTGTGCTCACGACGCCGGCGAACGGCCAGCTCGCGCTGCCGGCCTATGACGCCGCCGCCGGTCTGACGACGGGCGCCGCGCCGCTCAACCTGACGTTCGATCTGGCGAGTTCCACCCAGTTCGGCGACGCCTTCAGCATGACGGCGGCGACGCAGAACGGCTTCACGACCGGCCGGTTGATCGGCATCGATGTCGGTCCGACGGGCGTCGTGCAGGCGCGCTTCACGAACGGCCGCTCGACCTCGCTGGGTCAGGTCGCGATCGCGAATTTCTCGAATCCGCAAGGTCTGCAGCAGCTCGGCAACACCAGTTGGGCCGAGACGAATGCATCGGGGCAGGCGCTGTACGGCCAGGCGGGCGGCTCGGGTTACGGCCTGATCCAATCGGGCGCGCTCGAAGCGTCCAACGTCGACATCACCGCACAGCTCGTCAACATGATCACCGCGCAGCGCAACTTCCAGGCGAACGCGCAAATGATCCAGACGGCGGACGCGGTGACGCAGACGATCATCAACATCCGCTGATGCGTAAATCGCTGCTGACGACTCGGCGTTAGCGGCAGGAGCTCGACGTGGACCGCTTCCTCTACATCTCGATGTCCGGCGCGAAGGAAACCTTGCGCGCGCAGACGGTGAACAACCACAACCTCGCGAACGCGAGCACGACCGGATTTCGCGCCGACCTGAGCGCGTTCCAGACGCGCGCGGTCGCGGGCGCGGGCCATGCATCGCGCGCGTATGCGACGAACTCGACGACGGGCTTCGACGACAAGCAAGGCGCGCTGGTGCAGACGGGCCGCGATCTCGATGTCGGCGTGCAGGGGGCGGGTTGGATCGCGGTGCAAGGACGCGACGGCCGCGAAGCGTACACACGCATGGGCGATTTGCGCGTCGACGCCAGCGGCTTGCTGATGAACGGCGCCGGCTTGCCGGTGCTCGGCGATGCGGGCCCGTTGAGCGTGCCGCCGAATGCCTCGCTGATGATCGGCGGCGACGGCACGGTGTCGATCGTGCCGCTCGGCCAAGGACCGGAGACCTCGGCGCTGGTCGGCCGCATCAAGCTCGTCAATCCGCCGGCCGAGGCGCTCGCGCGCGGCGATGACGGCCTGTTTCGACTCAAGGACGGCACGGATGCGCCCGCGGATGCGACGGTGCAACTCGCGTCGGGCGTGCTCGAATCGAGCAACGTCAACGTGGCGGACGCCATGGTGAACATGATCGAGCTGTCGCGTCACTTCGACCTGCAGGTCAAGGCGATGCGAACGGCGGAAGAAAACGCCGCCGCGGCGGCGCAGCTGTTGCGGTCGTGACCCCTGGCTTGATGGCGATTTAATTTCGGAGCAAACGCATGAATCCCGCACTTTGGGCCGCCAAGACCGGACTCGACGCGCAGCAGACGCGCATGACGGTCACGTCGAACAATCTCGCGAACGTCAACACGACCGGCTACAAGAAGGCGCGCGCCGTGTTCGAAGACCTGCTGTATCAGAACGTGCGGCAGGTTGGCGCGGCCACCTCGCAGGACACGCAAGCGCCGACGGGATTGTCGCTCGGCACCGGCGTGCGCGTCGTCGCGACGGAAAAGAACTACTCGCAAGGCAACATGCAGCAGACGGGCGATTCGCTCGATGTCGCGGTGAACGGCCGCGGCTTCTTTCAAGTGCTGCTGCCGGACGGCACGCTCGGTTACACGCGTGACGGCGATTTCAAGATCAACGCGCAAGGCGAGCTCGTGACGTCGAGCGGCTATCGCGTGCAGCCGGGCATCACGATTCCCGACGCCGCGCAGAGCATCACGATCGGCAAGGACGGCGTCGTGAGCGTGCAGCTCGCGGGCCAGGCGAATCCGCAGCAGGTCGGCTCGCTGCAGATCTTCGATTTCATCAATCCCGCCGGCCTGCAGCCGCGCGGCGAGAACATGCTCGTCGAGACCGCGGCGAGCGGCACGGCGCAGGGCGGCACGCCGGGCCTGAACGGCCTCGGCATGGTGGAGCAGGGCTCGCTCGAGAGCTCGAACGTCAACGTCGTCGAGGAACTCGTGAACATGATCGAGACCCAGCGCGCGTACGAGATGAACTCGAAGGCGATCTCGACGACGGATCGGATGCTCGAATACGTCACGCAGCAGTTGTGACGAGCGCTGCTGAAAGTGAGTGAACGAATGAACAAGCACACGAATCTCCGCGGCACGGGCGCCGGCGCGCTCGTCGCACTGTGCGCGCTCCTCGGTGGCTGCGTCATGGCGCCCGAGCAGCACGACTACGCCGCCACCTGGCCCGAGCCGCCGCCGCAAGCGACGGCGGGCAATGGTGCGATCTATCAAGTGGGTCATGACGTGGCGCTGTTCGAGAACGCCGTGGCGCGTCGCGTCGGCGACACGCTGACGGTGCGCCTCAACGAGCGCACGAATGCGTCGAAGAGCTCGAGCACGAACACGAGCAAGAACACCTCGGCGAACGTCGGCGGCGTGACGCTCGGCGGCCGCCCGATCACGCACAACGGCAACGACGTGCTGAGCGCGACGGTGGAAGGCGAGTCTGCATTCGACGGCGCAGGCGGCAGCAGCCAGAGCAATCGGCTCGAAGGCGATATCACCGTGACGGTCGCGCAGCGCCTGTCGAACGGCAATCTGCTCGTGCGCGGCCAGAAGTGGATTCAGATCAATCAAGGCAAGGAGTACGTGCGCATCCAGGGCATCGTGCGTCCGATCGACATCAATCCGGACAATTCGATTTCTTCGCTGAAAGTGGCCGACGCGATGATCTCCTACGGCGGCACCGGCGCGCTCGCGGATGCGAACCGCCCGGGCTTGTTGTCACGCTTCTTCAACATAGGGCTGCCCTTCTAAGAACGGCCTCATGGGGGGTCTTCTCCCCACATTCGGATCTGAGCAATGAAAACCGTACTAAGCACCTTCACCGCCCTGATCGCGCTCATCGCGATCCCCGCCCACGCCGAGCGCGTCAAGGATCTGACGTCCGTCGCGGGCGTCCGCGGCAACCAGCTGGTCGGCTACGGTCTCGTCGTCGGTCTCGACGGCACGGGCGATCAAACGAGCCAGGCGCCGTTCACGATCCAGAGCATTCGCAACATGCTCGCGAAGTTCGGCGTGACGATTCCGGAGAACGTGAATCCGCAGCTGAAGAACGTCGCGGCGGTGACCGTGCGTGCCGACCTGCCGGCATTCGCGAAGCCCGGCCAGATGATCGACATCACCGTCGATTCGATCGGCAACGCGAGCAGCCTGCGCGGCGGCAGCCTCCTCATGACGCCGTTGCGCGGTATCGACGGCGAGGTCTACGCGATCGGCCAAGGCAGTCTCGTCGTCAGCGGATTCGGCGTGTCGGGCCGGGACGGCTCGCGCATCGCGGTGAACGTGCCGAGCTCGGGCCGCGTGCCGAACGGCGCGACCGTCGAGCGCGCGGTCGCGAGCAATTTCGCCTCCGAGCCGTACATCGTGCTCAACCTGAATACCCCTGATTTCACGACGGCCTCGCGACTGACTGATGGCATCAACAATCTGCTTGGCCCGGACACCGCGCGTGCGATGGATGCGGTGTCAGTGCGCGTGCAGGCGCCGGTCGATCCGAGCCAGCGCATCGCGTATCTCGCGACGTTGGAAGCGATCGAGATCGAGCCTGGCGATGCGCCGGCGCGCGTCATCGTGAATTCGCGCACGGGTACGGTCGTCATCGGCAGCGCCGTGCGCGTGAAGTCGGCAGCGGTCGCGCATGGCTCGCTCTCCGTGACGATCACCGAACGTCTGGACGTCAGTCAACCCGGTGCCTTGTCGCAAGGTCAGACGGTCGTCACCCCGCGCAGCGAGATCTCGATCCAGCAGCCCGAGGCGCGCATGTTCGTGTTCAACGCCGGCGTGAATCTCGACGAGATCGTGCGCGCCGTGAATCAGGTCGGCGCCGCGCCCGGCGACCTCGTCGCGATTCTCGAAGCATTGAAGGAAGCCGGCGCGCTGCGGGCGGAGCTGATCGTCATTTGATGCCGGCGAGCGGCCGAACGCGGCAATGGCCGGCGGCAACAACGTGCCGCCGCGCGTGACCGGGTTCGCAGCTGCGTCGCGCGGAGCGGCCGAAAGTCGCGCAGTTCGCGGCAGTGAGCGGCGCTGGCATGTCCCTTGCTGTAGTTCATGAGGCCAAACTTTTGACCACATTGCCGTTCGCATGACCGCACCGATTCACAACACGTTCTTCGCAGACCGAGAGGGCCTGAACGCGATTCGCAAGGATGCGAAGGCGCAGGACCCGGCTGCCTTGAAAGCGGCGGCGCGGCAGTTCGAGAGCTTGTTCACGCAGATGTTGCTGAAGAGCATGCGCGAGGCGAACAAGAGCTTCGGCGATTCGATGTTCAGCAGTGAGCAGACCGAGTTCTACCAGGACATGTTCGACGATCAGATGGCGCTGCATCTGTCGCAGGGCCGCGGTCTCGGGCTCGCGGACATGCTCGTGCGGCAGCTGCAAGGCGGCATCTCGCCTACGAGCGCCACGAGCGCCGCGGGCACCGCATCGACGATCGAGGCCGCCGCGGCGAAGCCCGCGCCGCTCGCGACGACGAAGCTCGATTTCATCCGTCAGATGCGTCCGCATGCCGAAGCCGCCGCGCGCGAGCTCGGCGTCGATCCGCACGCGCTGCTCGCGCAAGCGGCGCTGGAAACCGGCTGGGGCAAGTCGGTTCCGTGCAATGCCGCCGGCGAATGCAGCTTCAATCTGTTCGGCATCAAGGCCGGTTCGCAATGGTCGGGCGCGGCGGTTCATGTGCCCACGCTCGAGTTCGAGGAGGGCGTTGCCGTCCGCAAGGTCGAACGCTTCCGCGCTTATGAATCGCCGGCCGACAGCTTCCGCGACTACGCCCGCCTGATCGGCAACAACGCGCGGTATGAAGGAGCAGTCGGCACCGGCAATGACGTCGCGGCCTTCGCGTCGGCCTTGCAGGAAGGCGGGTATGCGACCGATCCGAATTACGCGCGCAAGCTCGTCGCGGTGGCGGATGAGATGCGCAGGCTCACGAAGGGTGAGGCGTGATGAAGAAGGATCTAGGAGAGCCCCCATCCCTAACCTTCCCCCCGCTAAAGCGGGGGCTGCTCCTGCGCTCCTGCGCTCGCAGCATTCGGGCTCCTGCCCGTCAGCGGGGGAGTCGGTTGAAGCCGTATTTAACTAGGAGCCGTCATGGCTGATCTGCTGAGCACCAGTATCTCCGGCCTGATGGCGTTCCAGCGCGCGCTGGACACGACCAGCCACAACATCTCGAACGCGAACACGCCGGGCTACAGCCGTCAGCTCACGGAGTTCATGACGCGCAATGCGCAGCAGTCCGGCTCGGGCTGGGTCGGCAACGGCGTCGACGTCTCGACCGTCAAGCGTGCGTACGACGACTTTCTCGCCGGCCAGACGCGCTCGGCCTCGAGCACGTTCCACCAGTTCGAAACCTATGCGACGCAGGCGAGCCGCGTGAGCAACCTGCTCGGCAATACCTCGACGGGCCTGAATGCATCGTTACAGAACTTCATCAACGCCTTCCAGGCCGTCGCGGACACCCCCACCTCGACGCCGGCGCGCCAGACCCTGTTGAGCCAGGCCGAGACGCTGATGCAGCGCTTGCAGAGCTACGACGAGAGCCTGCGCGGCTTCGATGCGCAAGTGAACTCACACATCAAGAAGAGCGCCGATTCGATCACCTCGCTCGCGCGCGGCATCGCCAGGCTCAATCAGGAAATCGTGAGCGCGCAGGGCCGCAGCGGCCAGCCGCCGAACGATCTGCTCGATCAGCGTGATCGGCTCATCGACGAGCTCGGAACGCACGTCAACGTGAACGTCGTGAAACAGAGCGACGGCGCGCTGAACGTATTCGTCGGCAACGGCCAGCCGCTCGTCGTCGGCCAGACTGCCGGCCAGGTCGTCGCGATCGACGATGCCTACGAGCCCGGCCGCTCGGTGCTGGCGTTCAGAACCGCGACGTCGACGGTCGACATCACGCGCAGTCTCAACGGCGGCACGTTGGGCGGCATGTTGCAATTCCGCTCGGAGATGCTCGATCCCGCGCGCAATGCACTCGGACGCCTGGCCGCGGGCCTCGCCGAGGTCGTGAACGAACAGCATCACGCCGGCATGGACCTGAACGGCCAGCTCGGCGGCGATTTCTTCGCGACGGGCCCCGCGCGCGTGCTGTCTCATGCCGCGAATACCGGCACGGGCTCGGTTGCCGCGCAACGGATCACGGGTGCCGCGGGTGATCTCACGAACTCGAACTACGTGATGCAGCTGACCGGCGGCGGTTGGCAACTGAGTCGCGCCGATACCGGCGCGGTCGTGACGATGACTGGCACCGGCACGGCCGCGGACCCGTTCATCGCCGATGGCATGGAGATCGTCGTTGCGCCCGGCGCCGTGCCTGGCGATCGCTTTCTCATCAAGCCGACGGCCGAGGCGGCCTCGGGCATGGAGCTGCTCATCACGAATCCGGCGCACGTCGCCGCGGCCGCGCCGATCACGACGGGCCGGGGTGCGGGCAATCTCGGCAGCGCGACGATTTCGGCGGGCGAGGTGATCGACGCGTCCAATGCGAATCTGCGCGCGCCGCGGACGATCACGTTCACGAGCGCGACGCAGTATCAGATCAGCGGCGACCCGACCGTGTACACCTACACGCCGGGCGCGAACATCGACGCGAACGGCTGGCGCGTGCAAATCAACGGCACGCCGGCGGCTGGCGATACGTTCACCGTGAGCGACAACGTCGGCGGCACTGGCGACAACCGCAACGCGCTGCGACTCGCGGCCGTGCTCAATCAGCCGGTGCTCGATGGCGGGACGACCTCGCTCAGCGCCGCGGTCGGGCAATTCATCGGCGATGTCGGCGTGAAGACGAACCAGGCGCTGGTGAGTGCCGCCGCGCAAAAGGCCGTGTTCGAGGAAAGCGCCGATGCGCTGTCGTCGGTCTCGGGTGTGAACCTCGATGAAGAAGCCGC
Source organism: Pseudomonadota bacterium (assembly GCA_023428645.1). Classification (GTDB taxonomy): domain Bacteria; phylum Pseudomonadota; class Gammaproteobacteria; order Steroidobacterales; family Steroidobacteraceae; genus Steroidobacter. Next base: position 671 of record JAEYXD010000254.1, on the reverse strand, counting down.
GAATCTCGTGCGCTATCAGCAGGCGTACATGGCCGCGTCGCAAATGATTCGCGTCGCCGACACGCTGTTCCAGTCGGTGTTGCAAGCCGTCAGCGGCCGATGAACCCACTTCTAGTGCGCTGAGCATTCACCATGCGTCTATCCACTCACGCTTACTACAGTCGCTCCATCGCCGCGATGCTCGATCAGCAAGCGGGGCTGTCGAAGCTGCAGAATCAGGTGGCGACGGGCCGGCGCGTCAACTCGCCGGCGGACGACCCGATCGCGGCCGTGCATATCGCGGAGCTCGAGCGCAGCAAGCTCGAATACGCGCAATACGACAAGAACAGCTCGCTGGCACGCAATCGCCTCAACCTGGAGGAGGGCGCGCTGGCCGATGCCGGCACGAACCTGCAGCGCGTGCGCGAGTTGATCCTCCAGGCCTCGAACATCGGCACGCTCAATGATCAGGATCGCCGCTCGATCGCCGTCGAGCTGCAGAGCCGCCTGGAGCAGATGCAGGACATCGCGAATCGCAAGGACGGCAACGGCGAATATCTGTTCGGCGGCTTCTCGACGCAGACGCAGCCGTTCGCGGGTGCGGCGAGCGGCAACGTCGTGTACGCGGGCGATCAGGGCGCGCGGCTGTTGCAGGTCGGCCCGACGCAGCGTGTACAGGACAGCCACTCGGG
>JAEYXD010000250.1 GCA_023428645.1 Pseudomonadota bacterium | reverse complement strand
GGCGTCAGCGCACCGGTGCGCCCGACCTGGAATTCGACGTCGCGCACGATCGTATTTTCTTCGTGGGCGGGAAACTTGTGCGCGATCGAAAAGCGCGGCGCGCGAGCGACGAAGCCGAGCTCGCGCTGCAAGGCGTAACGATTCACCTTGTACACGACACCGTCGATCTCGTACGGCAGGGTCGCGCGCTTCGCGCCGATGTCGTGGTAGTACTCGAGCACGCCGGCAGCGCCCTGCACGACGCGCAGCAGCGGGGAAATCTTCAGGCCCCATTCGCGCAATTGCTTGAGCGACTCACTATGCGTTGCGGGCAGTTTCCAGCCGCGCACTTCCCCCAGGCCGTAGAAGTACACATCGAGCGGGCGGCCTTCGGTGAGCCGTGGGTCGTGCTGGCGGATGATGCCCGCGGCGGCATTGCGCGGGTTCACGTAGGTCTTCTCGCCTTTCTCGAGCGCACGCCGATTCATTTCCTTGAAGCCCGCGATCGGCATGAAGATTTCGCCGCGCACTTCGAGCAGCTCCGGCGCCCCGTCGCGCAGCTTCAGCGGCACGGCTTTGACGGTGCGAACGTTGTGAGTGACGTCTTCGCCGCGGGTGCCGTCGCCGCGCGTTGCCGCTTGCACGAGCCTGCCGCGCTCGTAGCGAAAGCTCATTGCCAGGCCGTCGAGCTTCGGCTCCGCGGCATACTCGACGCTTTCCACGCCCTCGAGGCGCTCGCGCACACGGCGATCGAAGGCGAGCACATCCTCGTCGGTGAACGCGTTGTCGAGCGACAGCATCGGCGTCGCATGCACGACCTCGGCAAGCGAGCTGACGGGCGCGCTGCCGACGCGCTGCGTCGGCGAATCCGGCGTGATGAGATCGGGATGTTCAGCCTCGATCGCCCGCAACTCCCGCATGAGCCGATCGAACTCGGCATCCGAGATCTCGGGGCTGTCGAGCGCGTGATAGAGGTAGTTGTGGTGATCGATGAGCTTACGCAGCTCGACCGCTCGAGCTTGTGCGGACGATTCCATATTTAAAGAACGGCTTCAGCTTACTCCCCCTCCCCCGCGCAGCGGGGGAGGGTCAGGGGTGGGGGCCCGTCCGGGCCTCTCAATCTGCCCGCTAAGGCGACGGCGAATACGTTGCCGGCCGATGCGCGCCTTCCGCCGCCGGCCGGAGTTCGAACTCGCGAATCTCATGCCGAATGCGCTCGATGCGATGCACGGTCAGCGGCACGCCGCGCTCGTCCTGCAACGTTCCTCCCAGCGCGGTGTGCAGGCGCTTGCTGCAGGCGACGAGCTCGTTGAACGCCAGCATGCCCGCGACGGGCCCCGGGAGCTGCGCGAACATCGTGATGCCCGGATAACTCTCCTGCTGCATCTTGTCGAGATCGAACGTGCCTGGCTCGACCATGCTCGCGACGCTGAACAGGGCGCCGCCGCCCTCCTCGTCGAGCCGATGAAACACGTCGTACTTGCCGTGAACGAGCCCTTCGTCTTCCAACGCGGCCCGCAGTTGCACCCCAGGAATGCGCTGCGGCGTCGCAAGCCGCAGCGCAATGATCTTGCGGCGCTCGATACGTCGCGGCGGCGGTGCGTTGCTCATCGACAATGTGGGCGCCTCGGCAGGAGGCTGAGGCGCGGGCGCTGGCGCTGATCTGACGGTCGCCGCCGGCGCTGCTTCATGCGCCGGCAGTTCGGCCGTCACGACTTCTTCGCTGAATGTCGGCTCGATGCGGGCGTAGCGCCGGTTGTGATCGTTGAGGCTCGCCGGCATTGCGAGCGTCGGCTCGCTCGCCTCGTCCAGGTCTGGCCGAACCTGGCTGCGCAAGGGCGCGGGCTCCGGCTCATCAGGAAGCGCTTCGCCCTCCTCCTGGAGATCGAGATCGGCTGCATCGAGCACGCTCTCGCTCGAATCGACGACGGGCTCGAAGACCTCGGCCTCGACGGCCGGCTCTGGCCGCGGGCGCCACTGCGACTCGTCGAGGGCAGCGCTCGCGCTCGACTTCGTACTCCGGCGGCCCCACACGTAGATACCCACGAGCAAGGCCACACCGCAGGCAATGAGAATCCAACGCAGCTCGGGCATAAAGAAGTTCGCGCAGTTCCCGGTTACATCGCCGCCATTCGCATCGCTTCATCGACGTCGACCGCGACGAGCCGCGATACGCCGGGCTCGTGCATCGTGACACCGATCAGCTGCTGCGCCAGCTCCATCGTCGATTTGTTGTGCGTGATGAAGATGAACTGCACGCGCTCCGACATTTCCTTGACCGTGTCGCAGAAGCGTCCGACGTTGTTGTCGTCGAGCGGTGCGTCCACCTCGTCCAGCAGACAGAACGGCGCGGGATTCAGTTCGAAGATCGAGAACACGAGCGCGACGGCCGTCAGCGCCTTCTCGCCGCCGGACAGCTGATTGATCGTGCTGTTTCGCTTGCCTGGCGGGCGCGCCATGATCGAGACACCGGCGTTCAGGATGTCTTCGCCCGCGAGCTCGAGATACGCGTGGCCACCGCCGAACAAGCGCGGGAAGCGCTCCTTCAGGCCCGCATTCACGCGATCGAACGTGTCCTGGAAGCGGGCGCGTGTCTCGCGGTCGATCTTCTTGATCGCGGTCTCGAGCGTTTCGAGCGCGTCGGTCAGATCCTTGAACTGGCGATCGAGGTATTCCTTGCGCTCGGACTGCTCCTTGAACTCGTCGATCGCCGCCAGGTTCACCTGACCCAGGCGCTCGATCTTTTGCGACAGCTCGGCGAGCGTCTGCTCCCACGCGGCGACATCCGCCTCGGGCGCCATCTCCTGATACACGACCGCAAGATCGAACTGCGTCGCCTTGAACTGCTCCAGCAGCGTTTCGTGCCGGACCTTCAGCTCCTGCGCGACCATGCGCACATCTTCGAGGTGCGCACGCAACTCTTCGACGGACGTTTCCGCCTCCATGCGCCGCTGATCGAGCGTTCGCATGCGCGTTTCGGCGCCTTCGAGCGCTTCGCGTGCGGCCGTCAGCTCCTGTTCGACGCCGATGCGCTGCTGCAGGAATTCTTCGAGCTTCGCGCCCAACGTCTCGAGCGGTGCGTCGCCGTCCGCCAGCTGCAGAGTCAGCTGCTCGCGGCGCTCGGTCAATTGTTCCAGCTGATTGCGCAGCCGATCCAGGCCGGCCGTGATCGAGCTCAATGCGGAGCGCTTCGACTCGACCTTGATCGCGACATCCTGGACGTGGTCACGGTCGGCCTGTCCTTGCGAACGCTTCGCGGACAGGTTGTTGCGCAGCGCCTCGCGCTCCTCTTCGAGGGCGCGGCGCTGTTCTTCGAACTGCGCCATCTGCTCAGTGCCTTCCTCCAGGCTCGCGCGGGCGGTACTGACGGCCGTTTCCGCTCGCTCGTAGTCGGCTTCGATCTCGGCGGTCTCGGCTTCGATCTTGCGCGCGCGCCCGGCGTTCTGTTCGACCCTCGCTCGCAGGGAGGCCACCTGCGAGGTCAGCTCGCTTTGCGCGCGGTGCAGCCGGTTGACTTCGGCCTGCAGGGAATCGCGACGGCCTTCGAGATCGGCGACGCGCTCGCGCGCCTCGGCGATCTGGCCCTGCAGCGCATCGCGGCGCTGCTCCGCCGCATCGACGGCGTCACGCAGCTCGCGCATCTCCTTTTCGCGCCCGATGACGCCCGCATGCACGTCCTTGTCACGGCTGACGCGCAGCCAATCGCGCCCGAACCAGATGCCGTCGCGCGTGATGACCGATTCGCCCGCGAGCAGCGTCGGGCGCTTCGCGAGCGCCTCGTCCAAGGAATCCACGGCGATGATCCCGCTCAACAACGCCGCGACGGCCGCCGGACCCTGCACCTTTGCCAACAGGCGGGCGGCGTCGACGGCCTGTGGCGTCGAGCCGCCTTCCGAGAAGAAGCTGACGGCGCCCACCTTGAGGGAATCGAGGCGCGTCGCGATCGAATCGATCGCTTCGACGGACACCGCTTCGAGATAAGAGCCGAGCACGGTTTCGACGGCGCGCTCCCAACCCGGCTCCACGTTCATCTGCTGTGCCAGGCGCGGCCGGTCGCTCAGCGTGTTCTCGCTCAGCCACTCGCTCACCTTGCCTTGCGCCAGACCGAGCGCCGCCTGCTGGAGCGCTTGCAGCGACATCAAACGGCCTTGCGCTTCGTTCAGCTCACGACGACTCTCGTCGGCGCCGCTCACGAGCTGGCGCTCGCGCTCGCGCAACTGCTGCAGCTCGTCGACGACGCCGCGCAACTGCTCCTCGGTCGTCTCGCCTCGCTCGCGGACGCTCGCTTCTTCCATCTGCAGCGCCTCGATGCGCGCTTCGGCCTCGGCCGTCGCTAGCGTGCCGAGCTCGGCCGCGAGGCGCTCGCGCTGCGCCGACAGACGCTGCAGCTGATGTTCGAGCTGCTCGATACGGGCGCGCTCGACGTGCGTGCGCTCGCTCGCGGCGCGCGAAGCACGATTGAATTCCTCCCAGCGCTCCTGCCAGACCTGCATGCTCTCTTCGGCCTGCTCGAGCGCCGCGGCGGACGCTCGCTCGCGCTCGCGCGCCTCGATGAGACTCGGCTCGAGGTGGGTGAGCTCGGCGCGCAACTCGTCGATCTGCGTCTCATCGCGCGTGAGATGCAGCTGGGCTTCGGAGGCGCCGCGCTCCGCCTGTTCGAGATCCTGCCGCTGCCGCTGCCGCAGCTCGCGGGCGTGCTGGATCGATTGCTCGGTGCGGGAAATCTCGGCACCGATCTGGTAGTAGCGGCCTTGCACCGCGTTCAGCGCCTCGGACGCCTCGGTGAAGGTTTCGCGCGACGTCTCGATCGCGGATTCGGTCGAGCGCAGCTCCGCGATCGCCGCCTGCATCGCGATGTCCCGCTCGCGCATGAGGCCTTCCTTGGTCTGCGAATCCTGTTCGATGACCTTGAGGCGCAGCGCGAGCAGCTCCGCGGTGACCTTGCGCTCGTCCTGCTTCAGGGCCTGGTAGCGCCGTGCGGTCGCCGCCTGACGCTGCAGGTGCCGCAATTGCTTCTCGACTTCCTCGCGAACGTCGTTCAGGCGCTCGAGATTCTCCTTGGTGTGCGAAATGCGATTCTCGGTCTCGCGGCGGCGCTCCTTGTACTTGGAGATGCCGGCCGCCTCCTCGATGAAGCCGCGCAGCTCCTCGGGGCGCGCTTCGATGACGCGCGAAATCATGCCTTGCTCGATGATCGCGTAGCTGCGGGCGCCGAGCCCGGTGCCGAGGAACAGCTGGGTGATGTCCTTGCGGCGGCAGCGGGTGCCATTCAAGAAGTACGCCGACGTGCCATCACGCGAGACGACGCGCTTCAGCGACACTTCGGCGAAGCCGGCGTACTGGCCGGCGAGCGTGCCGTCCGAGTTGTCGAACACGAGCTCGACCGACGCCGTGCCGACCGGCTTGCGCGAGCTGGAGCCGTTGAACACGACATCGGCCATCGAGTCGCCGCGCAAATGTTTGGCCGAGATTTCACCCATGACCCAGCGCACGGCATCGATGATGTTCGATTTGCCGCAGCCGTTCGGTCCGACGACGCCTAACAGATTGCTGGGGAGATTGACGGTGGTCGGATCAACGAATGACTTGAAACCGGCCAGTTTGATTTTATTGAGTCGCATCGCGCTCCGGGCGAAAGCTGCCCCTTGAAACGGGTCGAACAACGCGGCCCGACGGCGAGAGGGTCGAGCGCGGCCACCTTCGTGTCGCGCGGTGGGACGGCCCTCGCGGCACGTTGGGTTTGGTTGGCGGGCTAGTGTACGGAAACGAATCCCCGCTCGCAGCATCAAAAAGCAGAGGGTCGCGAGCCGTACTTGCCACGAGACACGCGGCGAACCGGGCGGATTTCCACTGACATCCCTGTGCGGGGTCGGCCGTAAGTTTTTCGGCTGTACCTGCTAGTCGCGGTCTGTATAATCGCGGCCCTCTTTTAGGCGTGAGGGGCAGACTTTCCGTCCGACCCCGCACAAGTAAGGGTGAGGGGCAGACCATAGTCGGCCCCCACACACGTATATCGACCTGCATTGGGCCTCGATCGGGCCCGGGTAGTGGAGGCATCGTAAATGGCCGCGAAGAAACCGTCTGTAAAGGCGACCCAGGCCAAGAAGACTGCGCCGAAAAAGAGCATTGCCAAAAAGCCGGAGCCTGCGAAAAAAGCAGCGCCGGTGAAGAAACCTTCTGCGCCTGCGGCGCGTAAACCCACGCCTGCGCCGATTGCGGCGAAGGCTCCGTCGAAAGCCCCTGTCAAAGCATCCCAGACATCAGTGACACCGCCGAAATCAATCAAGACGGAAGCGTCCGCCGCCTCGGAAGAGATCGTGAAACCCGCTGCTGCGTCAAAGCCGGCGCCGTCCGCCGCGCCCAAGGCCGCGCCGGTTCCTGCCAGGAACCTCGCCAGCCGTAACGCCGATGCGGACAACTCGAGCGATTCCGACGACAGCGATCCGGATCTCAGCACGAACCTGCTCGCGGGTCCGCGGAACGTAAAACCATACATTCCCCGGCGCGGCGAACAGTACATGAGCAAGGAGCAGCTCGATCACTTTCGCAACATCCTCGAGACCTGGAAACGGGATCTGATGCAGGAAGTGGATCGCACCGTGCTCCACATGAAGGACGAAGCTGCGAACTTCCCCGATCCGAACGATCGCGCGACCCAGGAATCCGAGTTCAGCCTCGAACTACGCACGCGGGACCGCGAGCGCAAACTGATCCGCAAGATCGAAGAAGCGATCAAGCGTATCGACGACGGCAGCTACGGCTACTGCGTGGAAACCGGCGAGGAGATCGGCATCAAGCGCCTCGAAGCACGCCCGGTCGCGACGCTCTGCGTCGAAGCGCAGGAGCGGCGCGAGCGGCGCGAGAAGCAGTACGGCGATCGGGACGACCGCTACCGCTGAGCCCAGCGGCTGGCGGGCGGCGGTCGCAAGACCGCCGCTGAACCCGCAGCACGCACCCAGGTGAGTCTCGACACCCACCGCAACCCGCCCCTCGCCCCGCATGGCGCCCGCTATCGCGGCCGCTTTGCTCCCTCGCCTACCGGCGCACTTCATCTCGGCTCGCTCGTCACCGCCGTCGCGAGCTATCTCGACGCACGCCGTGCGGGCGGTGAATGGCTGCTGCGGATCGAGGACATCGATCGACCTCGAGAAGTGCCCGGCAGCGCCGACGCAATCATCGCGACGCTCGCCGCGTTCGGCTTCGAATGGACTGGACCCATCGTTCGGCAAAGCGAGCGCATCGAGCGCTACGAAGCCGCACTCGAGCAGCTCGCGCGCGACGGACTCGTCTATCGCTGCTCCTGCAGCCGCAAGGCCATCGCCGCCGCGGCTCAGCGCGGCGGCGCCGACGAAGAGCCGCGCTATGCGGGCTGGTGCCGCGAAGGCCCACTCGATCCCGCGGCCCCATCCGCAATTCGCTTCAAGGTCAATCCGCAAGAGGTGAGCGTCGTCGACACAATTCAAGGTCCGCTGCAAGTGGACGTGAGTCGCGACAGCGGCGATTTCGTCATCAAGCGACGCGACGGATTGTTGGCATATCAACTCGCTGTCGTCGTGGACGATGCGGAACAGGGAATTACGCATGTCGTGCGCGGTGCCGACCTGCTATCGAGCACGCCGCGACAGATGCTGTTGCAACGGGCACTCGGCTTTTCGCCTCCCACGTACGCACATGTGCCGCTAGTCACGGATGAGCACGGCGTGAAATTCTCCAAATCAGCTGGCGCGGGTGCCGTCGACGCAACGAAGCCGGCCGAGGAACTCTGGCGAAGCCTTTATCTACTGCGTCAAACGCCACCGTTACAGCTTCGATCCGCAAACCTCGAAACTCTCTGGAGTTGGGCCGTCGAACATTGGACTACAGCCCCGCTCACGGGATTACTTCAGACGGCAGTCGTTGCTTCGTCCACAAGACGGTCCTGTTAGGCATCAGCGCGACATTGCATTAGTATTTTCGAGCCTTGAAACACGACCGGTTCTTAGCTCCGAAGCCACACACACGAAGGAGCGTCCATGATCGAGCCGAGAGTCATCAAGAAATATCCGAACCGCCGTCTCTACGACACTGTCGAGAGCCGGTACATCACACTGGCCGATATCCGTCGACTCGTCACCGACACGGTGGACTTCGTCGTCATCGACAAGAAGTCTCAGGAAGACATCACTCGCTCAATCCTGCTGCAGGTCATCGCCGAGCAGGAACACATGGGCGAGCCGCTGATGAGCCAGGACTTCCTGTCGCAAGTGATCCGCTCGTACGGCGGAGCGATGCAAGGCTTCGTCGGCAGCTATCTCGAGCAGAGCCTCAAGCTGCTCGCGAGCCAGCAACAGCAGATGCGCGAACAGTTACGGGATTCAATGGGGTCCGACGCGTTCGATTCGATCGCGACGATAACCAAGCAGAACCTCGAGCACTGGCGCGCGGTACAGGACGACATCTTCCGCGCGATGGATCACTCAATGACAACGCCCGCCATGCGCAAGGACGACGACGGCGTGGACGAGCACGAGAAGCGGATCTGATCTACTAGCGATTGGCCGACGCGCTAGCTGCTAGCAGATCAGAGCCTCTCGATCGCGGCATCGATCGAGAAGAGCCCAATAAAAACGGGGCCGCTTGCCCGAGCAAGACGGCCCCGCGTGTTTCCGGCCGCGAGCTGGCCGCGCCAGCTCGTCAGGCGCGAGCGCTATTCCTCGACGTCGACGTTGCGCATGCTCAAGCGCACGCGTCCCTGGCGATCCACTTCGAGCACCTTCACGCGAATCACGTCGCCTTCCTTGAGCTTGTCGCTGACGCGCTCGACGCGCTCCTCGGAGATCTGCGAGATGTGCACGAGGCCGTCCTTGCCCGGCAGGATCGTCACGAACGCGCCGAAATCCATGAGCCGCGCGACCTTGCCTTCGTAAACGCGGCCGACTTCGACTTCCGCCGTGATGAGCTCGATGCGACGCTGCGCCTCGCGCCCTGCGGCGCCGTTCACCGACGCGATCTTCACGGTGCCGTCGTTGTCGATGTCGATCGTCGTGCCGGTCTCTTCCGTGATCGCACGGATGACCGCGCCGCCCTTGCCGATGACTTCGCGGATCTTCTCCGGATCGATCTTGATCGTGATGATCGACGGCGCCCATTCCGACATGTTCGAGCGCGGCGCCGCGAGGATCTTGTCCATCTCTTCGAGGATGTGCAGGCGACCGGCCTTCGCCTGGTCGAGCGCGATCTGCATGATCTCGCGCGTGATGCCGTTGATCTTGATGTCCATCTGCAGCGCGGTCACGCCGTTGCGGGTGCCGGCCACCTTGAAATCCATGTCGCCCAGATGATCCTCGTCGCCGAGGATGTCCGTCAGGACCTGGAAGCGATCGCCCTCTTTCACCAGGCCCATCGCTACGCCGGCGACCGATGCCTTGATCGGCACGCCCGCGTCCATCAACGCGAGGCTCGTGCCGCAAACGCTGGCCATCGAGCTCGAGCCGTTCGATTCGAGAATTTCGGAGACGACGCGAATCACGTACGGGAACGTCGTCATGTCCGGCATCACGGCCTGGATGCCGCGGCGAGCGAGATTGCCGTGGCCTATCTCGCGGCGTTTCGGCGAGCCCATCATGCCCGTCTCACCGACGCTGAACGGCGGGAAGTTGTAGTGGAGCATGAACGGCTCTTTGCGCTCGCCCGTCAGTGCATCGATGATCTGCGCATCGCGGCCGGTGCCGAGCGTCGTGGCGACGAGCGCCTG
>JAEYXD010000231.1 GCA_023428645.1 Pseudomonadota bacterium | reverse complement strand
ATCAGCGTCACCGCGAAGCCCTTGATCGGGCCCGTGCCGAACGCGAACAGGACGATGCCGGCGATCAACGTCGTGATGTTCGCGTCCGCGATCGCGGTGAACGCCTTGTCGAAGCCGGCGCTGATCGAGGACTGCGGCGAATTGCCCAGCCGCAGCTCTTCGCGGACACGCTCGTAGATCAGAATGTTCGCGTCGGCCGCCATGCCGACCGTCAAGACGATGCCGGCGATGCCGGGTAGCGACAATGTCGCGCCGACGAGGCTCATCGTCGCGATCAGCATGATGACGTTTGCGAGCAGCACGACGCACGCGATCGCACCGAACCCGCGGTAGTACATGATCAGGAACGCGAACGTCAGCCCCATGCCGATGAGCATCGCGCGAAAGCCGCTCTTGATGTTGTCCTCGCCGAGGCTCGGTCCGACCGTGCGCTGCTCGACGAGGAAGTTCGGCGTCGCGAGCGAGCCGGCACGCAGCAGCAACGACAGATCGTGCGCTTCAGCCGCGTTGAACCCCGTGATACGGAAGCTCGACGACAGCACCGACTGGATCGTCGGCGCGGTGATGACCTGCTCTTCGGTGCACCATTCGCCATCGCGAACGCCGCGGCAGGCCTCGCCTTCGGCCAATCGCTTGCGCTCCTTGTAGACGACCGCCATGCGGCGCCCGACGTTCTGGCTCGTCGCCGAGAGCATCTGCTTGCCGCCGCGATCATCGAGTCGGACGTTGACCTCCGGACCCTGATCGCCGAAGCCCGTCGTCGCGTCCGTCAATTGATCGCCGGAGACGATGAGATCGCGCTTCAGCAGGATCGGCGCGCCGTCGCGCGACTTGTACAGCTTCGTGCCGATCGGCGCGCGATTCGTGCGCGCCGCCTCGTAGGCGTCGTTCGTCTCGTCCACCAATCGGAACTCGAGCGTCGCCGTGGCGCCGAGCACGCGGATCGCCTGATTCGGATCGTCGACGCCCGGCAGCTGCACCAGGATGCGATTGCGCCCCTGCCGCGCGACGACCGGTTCGGCGACGCCGAGCTGGTCGACGCGATTGCGCAGCGTCGTGATGTTCTGCTGGATCGCGAAATCCTGCCGCTGACGGATCTGTTCCGGCGTCAGGGCAACAGTGAGAACGGGCGCGGGCAAGGACGTGTCGGCACTGACGGTGACGCCGGGTGCATCCGCGGTGATCGCCTTCGTCGCGCGTTGTACGTCGTCCGTGCTGCGCAGGGTCACCTTGACGGCATCCTTCTCGGTGATGACGCTGCCGTAGGGGATGCGCGCATCGCGCAATTGCGAGCGAATGTCGCGATCGAGACGCTCGAGGCTCTGCGCGATCGCGCCCTCGACGTCAACCTCGTACAGGAAGTGCACGCCGCCGCGCAAATCCAACCCGAGCGGCATCGGCGACAGGCCGATCTTGCGCATCCAGTTCGGCATGCGCGATTCGCGGGTGAGCGCGATCACGTAGTCGCCGGCCGCGCTCTTCTGGATCGCTGCGCGCGCCTTCAGCTGATCGTCGACCGACGGAAAGCGCAGGACCAGTCGATCGGCCTCGATGTACTCCGCATTCGTGGCGATGCCAGCGCCCCGGAGGATGCCGTCGATTCGCTCCTGGACCGCTGGATCAATGGCGCTGCGATCCTCGCGCGAGATCTGCAACGAGGGGTCGTAGGGGTAGGCGTTCGGCAGCGCCAACATGATCGACGCGACCAAAACGATCCCGACGATCCAATATCTCCACGCAGGAAACTGGTACATGCGGCTACGTTCGAGGGGGGTGATCAGGCGCTCTTCAACGTGCCCTTCGGCAGCACTTGAGCGACGGTATGACGTTGAATCTTGACGTTCACGTTGGGCGCGATCTCGACCGTCAGGAATTGCTCGCTGACTTCCGTGACCTTGCCGAGGATGCCGCCGTTCGTGACGACCTCGGCGCCCACCTCGAGGGCCGCGACCATCGCACGGTGCTCTTTCGCACGCTTGCTCTGCGGCCGAATGAGCAGGAAGTAGAACACCACGATCATGATGACCGGGAGCAACAAGGCACCCATTCCGGAGGGGCCCGCGGCGCCGGTGCCTTGCGCTGAGGCGGTTGAGATCAGCCAATCCATCTTGAATGAAACCCCTGTCTTTGATTGGGAGGTAGGGCCTGGTCGTGCCCCGGGCAAAATGAGCGGCGCATTATACACAGGCACTGTCCGGGCACCCTACGGGCCGCGATCTGCCTTGCGCGCGCCCGCAACGCCTCGCCGATCACCGAACGCCTGCCGCCCTTCTCACAGTACACTGCGCAGGCGCTTTTCCGCGGCGCGTCGCTATGGTGAGTGAATGCCCTGGGGTGAAATCGGCGTCATCCTTCTGCTCCTGCTTCTGAACGGGTTTTTCTCGATGTCCGAGATGGCCCTCGTCTCGGCGAAGCGCGCCCGTCTGCAGGCGCTCGCGGAACAGGGGCGGTCGGGCGCGAAATCGGCGCTCGCGCTGCTGGAGGACCCTACGACCTTCCTGTCGGCAGTGCAGATCGGCATCACGCTGATCGGGCTCGTGACCGGTATGTACAGCGGCGCTACCCTGGCGGATCGACTGACGGATTTCCTGCTGCCGCTCGGCATTCCCGAGCGCTACGCCGATGACGTGTCGACGGCCATCGTCGTCGTTCTCGTGACGTACGTGTCCCTGATTATCGGCGAGCTCGTCCCCAAGCGCGTCGCGCTGACGCATGCGGAGACGCTCGCGATCCATGTCGCGCCGATCATGCGCGTGTTCGCGAAGCTGATGGCGCCCGGCGTGATGCTGCTGCGCGCGTCGGTGAATGTCGTCCTGAAAGCGCTGCCAGTGTCGTCCGCGCCGCAGGCGGCCGTGACGGAAGACGACGTCCGCGCGCTCGTCGCGGAAGGCACGCACGCCGGCGTGTTTCTCGCCTCCGAGCGGCGCTTGCTAGAAGGGGTCCTGGCGCTCGCGGATCGCAAGGTCGGCTCGATCATGATCCCGCGTCAGGACGTCATCTGGCTCGACCTCGACGAGCCGCTCGAGACGCTGTGGCAGCACGCGAAGGAAAGCGGTCACGCACGGTTTCTGATTGCGCGCGGCAAGCTCGACAACCTGCTCGGCATGATCACGCTCGCGGACTTGAGCGAAGCGATGCACCGCGGCCACCTCGATACGGATCGCGACCTGCAGCCGCCGTTGCACATTCCCGACTCGATTTCAGTGCTGCAGTTGCTCGATCAATTCCAGCGCTCGAACACCCACCTCGCGATCGTCACCGACGAATACGGCGATATCGAAGGCATCACGACGCCGATCGACATTCTGAAGGCGATCGCGGGCGAGCTGCCGGAGCTCGGCAGCCGTGAGCGGCCCGAGGCGCAGCAGCGCGACGACGGCAGCTGGCTGATCGATGGTCATATGCCGATCGAGGAACTGCAGCGCCGCCTCGGCCGGCGCGACATGGCGGGACGCGACTATCACACCGTCGCGGGCTTCGTGCTGGCGCGCCTCGGACGAATTCCGAAAGCGGGTGACACCCTGACCTGGCGCGATCTCAAGATGGAGATCGTGGACATGGACGGCGTGCGGATCGACAAGGTGCTCTTGTCGGGCTTCAAGCCCGCCGCAGGCAAAGCTTAAGTTTCCGGCTTCTGGTGCTGCTCGAGCCACTCGCGCCAGATCGCGAGCGACACCGCGAGCAGCACGGGGCCGATGAACAAGCCGACGAGCCCGAACGCAAGCACGCCGCCGAGGACGCCGAACACGACGATCAGAAACGGCATCTGCGTCGCGTTCGAGATCACGAGCGGACGCACGATGTTGTCCACCCAACTCACGAGCATCACGCCCCACAGCGCGAGACCCGTGCCCTGCAAGATGTTGCCCGTGACGAGGAGCCAGATCGACAAGCTGCCCCAGATGAGCGGCGCCCCGAACGGCACGAGCGCCACGACCGCGGTCACCGCGCCGAGCAATATCGGCGCCTTGATGCCGAAGATCGCGTAACCGATGCCGGCCACCGTGCCCTGCGCGAGGGCGCCGAGCATCAATGCATACACGACCGCCTGTGTCGTCGCGCCGACCGCGTCGAGATAGTCGCGCACCGTCGGCCCGAGAATGCCTTCGAGGATCGCGCGCGCCTCGCGCAACAGGCGCGGACCGTCGCGCAGCAGGAAGAACATCGAGAGAACGGCGAAGAACAGCTTCGCGACGTTGCGGCCCACGCCGCCGATGAGGCGCGTCATCTCGATCGACGACTCTTCCATCAGCACCATGAACCGGCGGCGGATCTGCGTGGGATCGCTCGACAGTTGGTGCAGCACGTCCTGCAACCAAGCACCGACGCCCGGCAGGTCTCGCAACGCGGGCGGCAGCTCCGGCTGCGAGGCGAGAAAGGCCTGCACCTCTGCGTAGCCCGACATCGCTTCCACCCGCAGCAGCAGGATCATCCACACGAGCGGCACGACGATGATGACGGTCACGAGGGCCGTCGTCGCGAGCGCGGCCAGCGTCGGCCGGCTGCGGAACAGCTTGAGCATGCGCAGATGCGCAGGCCACGCGACGTAAGCCAGAATCGCGCCCCAGATCAGCGGCACGAGGAACGGCCGGATGACGCTGAACGTCAGCAGCACGATGCCGAGGATCAGACCCGCGACGAGCAGGCGCCTGAACCAGGGAGCGGTGGGAAGATCTGCGAGCATTGAATTGTTTATCGCGAAAGGCCACGAGACGACACGCGTCCGCGCGATATTACCGATCGCACCACCATTCGTCCTTACGATTCTGTCGTCCCGGCAGCCGTCCTGCTCGCGTAGAAATCCGCCGCGAATGCCGCGAAGCGCCCGGCCGCGATCGCCTCGCGCATCGACTGCATCAATTGCAGATAGTAGTGCAGGTTGTGAATCGTCCCGAGGCGCGCCGCGAGGATTTCATTGCAACGATCGAGATGCCGCAGATACGAGCGCGTGTAGTTCGAGCACGTGTAGCAGCCGCACGCGGGATCGAGCGGCCCCGTGTCCGCCTCGTACCGCGCGTTGCGGATCTTCACGACGCCCGCGGAAGTGAACAGATGTCCATTGCGCGCATGCCGTGTCGGCATCACGCAATCGAACATGTCGACGCCGCGGCGCACGGCTTCGACCAAGTCGTCGGGCGTGCCCACGCCCATCAGATAGCGCGGGCGGTCGCTCGGCATGTGAGGCTCGATCGCCTCCAGCACGCGCTCGCGCTCCTCCTTCGGCTCGCCAACCGCGAGTCCGCCAATCGCGTAGCCGTGAAAGCCGATGTCGCGCAAACCCGCGATCGACTCGCGGCGCAGCGCTTCGTACATGCCGCCCTGCACGATGCCGAACAGCGCATGCGGATTCGCAAGCCGGTCGAACTCCGCGCGGCTGCGCTTCGCCCAGCGCAAGGACAGCTCCATCGA
>JAEYXD010000178.1 GCA_023428645.1 Pseudomonadota bacterium | reverse complement strand
ATCCGGTACAGCGCGAGGCTGTCTTTTTCCAGCACCCGATCGAGCAAGCGCCGCGCGAGCGCGACCAGCGCATCGCGGCCGGATTTCTGCCTGAAGCACTCGACCTCGTCCCAGCCGTACAAGACATGCGCGCGGCGGCGCATGATCTCGGCGAACAGCGCTTCCTTGCTGCCGAACTCGCCGTAGAGCGTGGCGAGCGAGCCGCCCGCGCGCCGCACGATCTCGTTCACGCTCGCGCCCGCATACCCCTTGCTCAAGAAGAGGCGCCGGCCCTCTTCGAGGATGCGCTCGCGGCGCAACGCAAGGCGATTCGGGGCGCGCGTGCTCATGACGCACCAGTCTCTTCGGCGGTCGCCGCCGGCGTGGTCGCCGCCGCGCGATTGCGGCGCGAGCGGCTGACGAGCGCGAAGAACATCGGCACGAAGATCGTCGCGACGAACGTCGAGATCAGCATGCCGCCGAACACGCCCGTGCCCATCGATTGCCGCGCCGCCGAGCCGGCGCCGCTCGAGATCACGAGCGGCGCGACGCCGAGCATGAAGGCGAGCGAGGTCATGACGATCGGTCTGAAACGCAGGCGCGCCGCTTCGACGGCCGCGTCCACCGCACTCTTGCCCGAGAGATAGCCCTGCTGCGCGAATTCGACGATCAGGATCGCGTTCTTCGCGGCCAGGCCGATCAGCACGACCAGGCCGATCTGGAAGTAGATGTCGTTCTCCTTGCCGCGCAGCCACACGAGCGCGAGCGCGCCCGCGATCGCGAACGGCACGGCCAGGACGACCGCGAACGGCAAGCGCCAGCGCTCGTACAGCGCCGCGAGAATCAGGAACACCATGATGATCGCGGCCGAGAACGCGAATATCGACGCATTGCCCGTGCGGCGCTCCTGGAATGCCTGTCCGCTCCACGCGAGCTCGTAGCCATCGGGCAGCGCTTCGCTCGCGACTTGCTCCACGGCGGCGATCGCCTCGCCGGAGCTGACGCCGCGCTTGCCGTTGCCGAGCACCTTCGCCGCGATGAACCCGTTGAACCGATCGAGCTGCTCGGGGCCGATGATCTCGCTCACCGTGATGATCGCCTTGAGCGGGATCATCTCGCCGCTCGTCTGCGAGCGCACGTACACGTTGCCGAGATCTTCGGGCTTCGCGCGGAACGGCGCTTCCGCCTGCACTTGCACGCGGTAGGTACGGCCGAACTTGTTGAAGTCGTTCACGTACAGCGCGCCCATCGTGCTCTGCAGGGTTTCGAACACGTCGGCGACAGGCACGCCCAGGGCAAGCGCCTTCTCGCGCTCCACGTCGACGCGCAGCTGCGGCACGGTCGCGCGATAGAACGTGCTCGAGGAGTCGAGCTGCGGATGCGCGTTCAAGCGCGCGATGAACGCCTGCGTCGCCTGCTCGAGCTCGATCGTCGAGGTATCGCCGCGCGCCTGGATATAGAACTCGAAGCCGCCGGCGGCGCCGAGACCGCGGATCGGCGGCGGGCCGAACGCACGCACCTGCGCGTCCGCCAGTGCGCCGCCCTTGCGCGAGATGATGTCCGCCAGCTCGTCCGCGGTCGTCTCGCGCTCGTCCCAATCCCGCATGCGCACGAACATCGTCGCGGCGCTCGTCTTGTTGCCGCCGCCGATCAAGTCGACGCCGTTGACCGCCGCGGTGTACGTGAGCGACGGCTCGTCCTTGATCAGCTCGCGCAGCTGGCGCGTGACTTCGAGCGTGCGCTCCAGCGTGGCCGCGTCCGGCAGCTGAACGGAGGTCATGACCTGGCCCTGATCCTCGTTCGGCAGGAAGCTCCCGGGGACGACGCGAAACAGCACCGCGACGATCACGATCACGCCGCCGAAGATCGCGAAGGCCGTCACGCGATGGGCGAGCACGTACTGCACCCAGCGGAGAAAGCGCTGCGTCAGCCATTCGAAGCCGCGATTGAAGGGGCGGAAGATCGGCCGCTCTTCGTGCTCCTGGTGGAGCAGCAGCGCGCACAGCACGGGCGTCAAAGTCAGCGCGGTGAAGCCGGAGATCACGACCGCGATCGACACCGTCACCGCGAACTGGCGATACAGCTGTCCCGCCATGCCGCCGAGAAAGGCGACCGGCACGAACACGGCGCACAGCACGAGCACGATCGCGACGACCGCGCCCGAAACCTCGTGCATCGCCGCTATCGAGGCCTCCATCGGCCGCATCTTCTTCTCGCGCATCAGGCGCTCGACGTTCTCGAGCACGACGATCGCGTCGTCGACGACGATACCGATCGCGAGCACCATCGCGAACAGCGTCAGGGTGTTGATCGAGAAGCCGAACATCCACAGCCCGGCGAACGTGCCGATCAGCGACACGGGCACCGCAATCAGCGGAATGAGCGTCGCGCGCCACGATTGCAGGAACAGGAACACGACCGCGATGACGAGCACCGCGGCCTCGAAGATCGTCTTCGTCACCTCGGTGATCGACGCTTTCACGAAGTCGGTCGAGTCGACCGGAATCACGTAGTCCATGCCGGCCGGGAAGCTCGCCTTCATCTCGTCGAGCTTCGCCTTGACCGCGTCGGCGACATCGAGGGCATTCGCGCCGGTTTGCAGGAACATGCCGAGGCCGACCATCGGCTGGCCGTTCAGGATGGACATCGCCTCGTAGTTCTGGGCGCCGAGCTCGACACGCGCGATGTCCTTGATGCGCAGCACGCCGGCGGGGCCGCCGGCACGCACGATGATGTCGCCGAATTGCTCGGCTTCGATCAAGCGGCCCGTCGCCGTCACGGTGAACGCGAGCATCTGGCCCGGTGCCGCGGGCTCGCCGCCGATCTTGCCCGCCGCGTATTGCGCGTTCTGAGTACGCAGCGCGTTCGCGACGTCGGAGGTCGTCACGCCGAGCTGCGACATCTTGTCCGGCTGCAGCCAGATGCGCATCGAGTAGTCGCGCGCGCCGAAGATCGTCAGATCCGCGATGCCCGGGACGCGCTTGAGCTCCTCGACGAGATTGATCGTCGCGTAGTTCGACAACGCGAGCGTGTCGTGCGTGCCGTCCGGCGAGATCAGCGCGGCGAACAGCAACAGATCGCTCGTGCGCTTCTGCACCAGAATGCCGTTGCGCCGCACTTCCTCGGGCAGCCGCGGCTCCGCGAGCCGCACGCGATTCTGGACGTTGAAGATCGCGGTATCGACGTTCGTACCGGTGTCGAACGTCACGGTGAGCGTCAACGTGCCGTTCGCGGCGGACGTCGAGTTGAAGTACATCAGCCCTTCCGCGCCGGACAGCTGTTCTTCGATCGGCGCCGCGACCGTGCGGGCGATCGTCTCGGCGCTCGCACCGGGATAGTTCGCCGTGACGACGACCGTCGGCGGGACGATGTCGGGATACTGCGCGAGCGGCAGGATGATGAACGAGGCGATGCCGGCGAGGACGATGACGATCGAGCACACGCCGGCGAACACCGGCCGCTTCAAAAAGAAATCGGAGATCATGGGCGCGTCATCCCGCCGTGCGCGTGGCCGGCGTCGCCGGTGAGGTGTCCGCGGTGTCGTGCGACGCTACCGCGGCGTGCGGTTGCACGGGCTGCTCGGCCTTCAGCTTGAGCAGGTTGTCGACGATCACTGCATCGCCCACCTGCAAGCCCTCCTGAATCTCCCAATCGGCACCGACCCACGCGCCCGTCCTGACCTTGCGCTGCTGCGCCTTGCCGTCATCGACGATCCACACGAACGGGCCTTGCGAGTTCTGCAGCACCGCCTTCTGCGGCACCGTGATCGCTTCGCGCGCGCCGCCGGTCAGGCGGATGCGCACGTATTCGCCGGGAAGGATCGCGAGCTTGGGGTTCGGAAACTCGGCGCGCAATTGCAGGGTGCCGAGCGACTGGTCGATCGTCGAGGCGGAGAAGTTCAGCTTGCCGCGATCGGCGCGGACGGCACCGGCCTTGTCGAGCACCGTGAGCGCCAGCGACTTGGCGTTCGCAAGCTCGGCCGAGCGCAGGGCGGCGTACTCGGCCTCGGACAACGCGAAGCGCACCCACATCGGATCGGCCTGTGTCAGCGTCGTGAGCAGGCTCGAATCGGTGCCGGCGTTCAGGAGGCTGCCTTCGGAGCGCAGGGCGCGCCCCGTGATCCCGCCGATCGGCGCGACGACTTTCGTGTACGACAGATTCAGCTCCGCCTCGCGCACGTTCGCCTGGGCGGCGAGCATTGCGGCGTTCGAGCTGTCGAGCTCGCTCAGCGCATCGTCGGCGACGCGGCGGCTGACCGCGTTCTGCTCGGCGAGGCCGGTCAAGCGCTCGGCGTTGCGGCGCGCTTGTTGATTGCGGGCCTGTTCCTGCGCGAGGGCCGCGCGGGCATGCGCGAGCGCGATCTCGAACGGCGAAGTCTCGATCTGGAACAGGACCTGCCCGGCTTTCACCGTCTCGCCTTCGGAATAGGTGTGCTTCTCGAGAATGCCGCTGACGCGCGCGCGAATCTCGATTTCCTTCGAGCCCTCCGCGCGCCCGACCGTCTCGATCACGAGCGGCAAGGGCTTCTGCGCCACTGCGACGGTCGTGACCGCGAGCGGCGCGCCGGCTTGCTCGGTGGAGTCGCCGTAGCCGCATCCGGCGAGCAGGGCGATGAACGCGACGCACAGGGGAAACAGCCCGTTGCCGGGCAAGTTCAGAGAGGGCATGGACACTCGGATGGGTTGAAGGCCAGGGGAGGCCGCGAAAGTGTAGCAATGACTACGTACTCTCAGTAGCAATCGCTACACCAGGGGCGCCGCGGGTTGCGTCGCGATACGGGGGCGGGCGCTTGAACCGCCGCGATCGGCGCCGCCGCTTCCCCGGCCGGCCCGTCGGTTTATTTTTGTGAAGCGCCGGCGTGCCGTGCGCGAATGACCTCCGACCGCGACCCGTGGCCTGGGGCCGCCGCGCGCGACGGCAACCGTTATGATGTCGAGTCGCTCCGGGCGTTCCGGGGCGCTGACTCGCCTTTCGCCTCACACCGCTCGAGACTTATGCCCCTGATCACGCTTCGCGACGCCGAACTCGCCTATGGATTGCATCCGCTGCTCGATCGCGCGCAGCTGGCCGTCCAGGAGGGCGAGCGCATCGGGCTGATCGGCCGCAATGGCACCGGCAAGTCGTCGCTCCTGAAGGTCATCGCCGGACGCGCGGTGCTCGACGACGGCGAGCTCGTGATCGAAGGCGGCGCGCGGCCGGTATTCGTCGAACAGGAGCCTGAGCTGCCAGCGGCGGCGACGATCCGCGACAGCCTCGTCGCGCGCGGTGATTTCGAGAACATCCATGACGAGCGCGAACGGTGGCGATTGGAGGCGCGCCTGACCGAGCTCATGCATCGGCTCGAAGTGAATGGCGAGCGAGCGCCGGAGACGACGTCGGGCGGCGAACGCAAGCGCGCGGCGCTCGCCTTGGCGTTGGCGCTCGAGCCGAAGCTGCTCTTGCTCGACGAGCCGACGAACCATCTCGACATCGACGGCATCGCGATGCTGGAAGACCTGCTGATCAAGGGGCCGACCTGCATCGTCATCACGCACGATCGACGCTTCCTCGATCGCGTGGCGACGCGCATCGTCGAGCTGGACCGCGGCTTGCTGCGTTCGTATCCGGGCAACTTCGCGACGTACGAGACGCGCAAGAGCGAGCAGCTCGCGGCGGAAGAGGTCGTGAAGCGGAAGTTCGACAAATTCTGGGCGCAGGAAGAAGTCTGGATCCGTCGCGGCATCGAGGCGCGCCGTACGCGCAACGAAGGCCGGGTGCGGCGCCTGGAATCGCTGCGCGAGCAGCGCGCGGCGCGGCGCGAGCGCATGGGCAACGTCAAGCTCACGCTGGATTCGGGCGAGCGCTCCGGCAAGCTCGTCGCCGAGCTCGACCACGTGACGAAGCGCTTCGGCGCCCGGACGATCGTCAAGGACCTGTCGATCCGCGTGCAGCGTGGCGATCGGCTCGGGCTCATTGGCGCGAACGGCGCGGGCAAGTCGACGCTGATCAAATTGATCCTCGGCCAGCTGCCGCCCGATGCCGGCACGATTCGCCTCGGCACGAACACTCAGGTGGCGTACTTCGATCAGTTGCGCGAGCAGCTCGACCCCGACAAGTCGGTCGTCGAGACGATCAGCCCCGGATCGGATTGGATCGAGATCGGGCAGGAGCGCAAGCACGTCATCACGTATCTCGCGGACTTCCTGTTTCCCTCGCAGCGGGCGAACTCGCCGGTGAAGGCGTTGTCGGGCGGCGAGCGCAATCGGCTGTTGCTGGCGCGCCTGTTCGCGCGGCCGGCGAACGTGCTCGTGATGGACGAGCCGACGAACGACCTGGACATCGAGTCGCTGGAGCTGCTGGAAGACACGCTGCAGACCTATGCGGGCACGTTGCTGCTCGTGAGTCATGACCGCGCGTTCCTCGACAACGTCGTGACCCAGACGCTCGTCGCGGAAGGCGACGGCAAATGGCAGGAGTATGTCGGCGGCTACAGCGATTGGCTGCAGCAGCGCAAGCCGCCCGCGCCGAAAGCGGCGCCAGCCGCGGCTCCTGCATCGGCAAAGACCGAGCCGCGCAAGGCTGCGCCGGCGAAGATGAGCTACAAGGAGACGCGCGAGCTCGAGCTGCTGCCGAAGGAGCTGGAAGCGCTCGAACAGCGGCAGGCGGACCTCACCGCGAAAATGAGCGCCGCCGACTACCACCGCGTCGGTCCGGAGCAGATGAAGGCGGATCGGCTCGAGGCGGAGCGGATCGCGCAGGAGCTGGAGCAGAAGTTCGAGCGCTGGGCGGATCTCGAAAGCAAGAAAGGAAGCGGAGGCTGACTCTGCGCTAGACTTGTCGGCCTGTTGCAGGCACTTGCGAGTTACGTCCGTATGTCGTCGTTATTTGCCTTTCTGCATCACGTTGCCGCCTTCGTACTGTTCGGGTCCTTGTTCGCCGAGCTGATGCTCGTCAAGCAGCAGCTCAACGCCACGGTCGCACGCACGCTCCTGCGGCTCGATGCGATCTACGGCGCGAGCGCCATGGCGCTGATCGTGTTCGGCCTCGTGCGCGTCTATTTCACCGAGAAGGGCGCGGCGTACTACCTCCACAGCGGCACGTTCATCGCGAAGATGGTGTTGTTCGTCGCCATTGGCCTGATTTCGATCTACCCGACCCGGCGCTTCATGGCATGGCGGCGCGACCTGAAAGCCGATGCCGCGCCCGCCCTCGATGCGGCGACCCAAGGAAAGTTGCGCCACGTCGTGCACCTGGAGCTCGCGCTGTTGGCCTTCGTCGTTCTGTTCGCAGTGCTGATGGCCCGCGGCGTCGGCTACTTCGGCTGACGCCCGGCGGGGGATGGCATTGGCCTCATCGAACGTGAGCGCGAGCACGCCTGTCGCCGCCCCGCGTTCGTTCGCCGCGCTTCGGCACGCCGGCTATCGCGGATTCTTCTGCTCGCAAGCCGGCGCGATGATGGCCGACAGCATCGAGCACGTCATCAGCTACTGGGTGATCTTCGCGAAGTTCAACTCACCCGCGCTCGGTGGGTTCGCGATCATCTCCCACTGGCTGCCGTTCCTGCTGTTCTCAGTATACGCGGGCGCGCTCGCGGACCGCTTCGATCCCCGTCGCCTCATCCAGCTCGGCATGGGGTTGTTCATGTTCGTCTCGCTCGCGTGGGGCGTGCTGTTCTATACCGACACGCTGCAGATGTGGCACGCCTGCGTGCTGCTGGTTCTGCACGGCTTTGCCGGCGTGCTGTGGAGTCCACCGGCGCAAGTGCTGTTGCACGACATCGTCGGACCGGAGCTGTTGCCGAGCGCCGTGCGTCTGAATGCGACCGCTCGCTATCTTGGCTTGCTCATGGGACCGGCGATCGGCGGCCTCATCCTGCTCGCGATGGGTCCGACCTACGGAATCCTCTGCAACGCGCTCTTGTATCTGCCAACGATCCTCTGGCTCTGGCGCGCACCCTATGGCCCGAAGTTTCGTACGAAGCCTCGGCCGGTACGTCCGGTCCGCGGGCTGCGCGACATCACCTCGACGCTGCGCGAGATCGCCACCCACCGCACGATCATGCCGATGACCTTGCTCGCGGCAGGCGCATCGCTGTTCATCGGCACGGCCTATCAGGCGCAGATGCCGGGGTTCGCGCACGACCTCGGCCACATGGACGCGGACCTGTCGTACAGCATCCTGCTCGCCGCGGACGCCGCCGGCGCCTTGCTCGCGGGACTCGTATTGGAAAGCCGCGGCCTGCTGCCGCCGAATCCGCGCACCGCCTGCGTGCTCGCGCTGCTGTGGTGCGCGGCGCTCGTCGGTTTCGCCATGTCGTCGGTCTATCCGCTGTCGCTCGCCTTGCTGTTCGTCGCCGGATTCGTCGAGCTGTCCTTCAATTCGATGGCGCAGACGCTCGTGCAGCTGAATGCGCCGGCCGACATCCGCGGGCGGGTCATCGGCGTGTATTCGATGGCGGCGCTCGGCATGCGTACGTTCAGCGGCGTGACGATCGGCGTCGTCGGCGGCTTGATCGGCATTCACTATTCGCTCGCCCTGAGCGCAGTCGCGCTGGCCGCTCTCGTCACGACGCTGTTCGCGTTCGCGATCCGTCCGCAGGGGCGTGCGGCTTGAGCGCGGACCAGCGCGGACGCCCGGCAGTGCTAGTATCCGCGAAGCCGATGCTTTCCTCTTGCCGTGGGTAGCTCAATGCGCGCACTTCGATCCCGAGTCATTGCAGCCGCTGCGTTCGCCGCGGCGGTCGCCTCGGCGCCGGCCGGCGCATCGGAGCTCGGGTTCTATGTCGGGTTTCTATACGGCGATCGAAGCCAGGAGCTGGACATCGCCACCTTCGGCGGATGGGCGACGCGGGTCTACTCGGACTTCGGTCACGTGCCGGAGCTGCGCAGGTATACCAGCGAGGACGATGGCAAGGCGTATGGATTCCTCGCCGGCTATCGCCTCACGCGGCATCTCGCGTTCGAAGGCGCCTACATGTTTCTCGGCAAGCAGCGATATCGCGAGCAGGCCAACGGCTTCTTTTTCCCGCCCCAGGGTGATCCGCAAGCCGAAGTGTGGGACCTCAGTCTCACGAGCGAAACGAGCGGCTTCGCCTTGTCCGCGGTCGGCATCTTGCCCATCAGCTACTCGTGGGAGCTGTATGCGCGCGCCGGTGTGCTCATCGGCTCGAATTCGCTCAGCCTGTGGGCGAACAGCGCCAATGATCCGGGCAGTCCGCATGGCATGACGATCAACGAGTCCAGCACGGACTGGCTCGCGGGCGCGGGCATCTCGGTATCGCTCGCGGAGGTCTATTCCTTGCGCGCGGAGTTCACGCGCATTTTCGACGCCGGCGCCGAAGCGTTCGGCGAGGCGGACGCGGACGTCGTCACGATCGGCATCACGGTTGCGTTCTAAAGCGGGACGGTTCCTCCGCCGCTAGCGCCTCTGCAAGTCCCTCGCGACCGTCTCCGCGCGCTCCAACACCCGTAGCACATTCTCGCCGGCGAGCATCCGCAGCTCGCGATCCGTCCAGCCGCGGCGGATGAGCTCGGCGAATAGCAGCGGGTAGGTCGACACATCGTCGAGCCGCTCCGGCCAGACATCGTTGCCGTCGAAGTCGCCGCCGATGCCGACGTGCGCGATGCCCGCGACCTTGCGAATGTGCTCGATATGATCGGCGACCTTCGCGATCGTCGTTTTCGGCAGCACGTGCTGCGCGCGAACCTCCTCGCTGATGCGGGCGCGCTGCGCCGGATCGGTGATGTTCGCCATGCGCGCCCGCAGCGCTTCGTTGAGCGCCTTCTCCGCCTTCGCGATCTCGGGATCGATGAAGGCCGCGACGAACGTGACCATGACGACGCCACCGTTCGCCGGCAGCCGCTTCAGAATGGCATCCGGCACATTGCGCGGCACGTCGCAGATCGCGCGCGCGGAGGAGTGCGAAAAGATCACGGGCGCCTTGGATACACGCAGCGCGTCGTCCATCGTGCCTTCCGATACGTGCGACAGATCGACGAGCATGCCGAGCCGGTTCATCTCCAGCACGACGGCTTCGCCGAATGCCGTCAGTCCGCCGTGCACCGGCGGCAAGGCCGCCGAATCGGCCCAGTCGGTGTGCACGTTGTGGGTGAGCGTGAGATAGCGTGCGCCCAGCTCGTAGTACATGCGCAACGCGCCAAGCGAATTCTCGATGACGTGGCCGCCTTCCATGCCGAGCAACGAGCCGATCTTGCCGGCGCTTTTCGCGGCGCGAATGTCCGCGGCGGTCGTGGCGTACTGCAGGAGGTCGGGATAGCGAGCCAGGATCTGTTTCGCGATGTCGAACTGTTCCAGCTGCGTGCGCGCGTCGTTGTCCGGCGGATTGCCGGGCACGTAGACCGACCAGAATTGCGCGCCGATGCCGCCGGCCTTGAGCCGCGCGAGGTCGGTCTGGCCCGATACCTTCCCGCGCAGATCGTAGCGTTCGACGTCCTTCGGGAATTCGCGATTCGTGCGCACCTGCCACGGCAGGTCGTTGTGCCCGTCGATGAGGATCGTCTGATCCAGTAGCTGGCGTGCCCGCTGCACGGCGGGGTCTTCGTCCGCGGTCGCTGTGCCGAGAGTGAGCAGGATGGCGCCGACGGCGACCGTTGTATGTACGAGTGCGCGATTCACGAGTCCTCCCAGGCGAAATTCGTCGTTGTAGCGTTCGTTGCGCCGCCGAAGCCTGAACGTTACCTGACTTCTGGCATTCAGGCACCGATCAGACAACGCCGCCGATACTGCGGCCGTAGTCGAAACGCTCGACTTTGATTGGGAGACCAAGATGAAACGCCTGATTGCCGCTGCCGTCGCTGCGACGCTGTTGACCGGCCCGGTCCTGGCCGAAGCCCGCGACAACGACCGCGGTCACGATCGCCGCGCCCACCATGACGACAAGCGCAAGCACCATCGCGACGACGATCGCCATGTGCATCGCCATGTCGATCGTCACGTCGATCGTCACGTCGAGCGCCACGTCGTGGTGCATCGGCCGGCGCGCTATCACGTCGGCCACTATCACCGGCCGAGCGGTTATCGGCCGCACGTCTGGCATCGCGGTGCGCGGTTGCCGGCCGCGTATTACGCGCCGCGCTACATCGTGCACGACTACCGCGCCTACGACCTGTACCGTCCGCCTCACGGGCACCACTGGGTGCGCATCGACCGCGATGTCGTACTCGCGGCGGTCACGACGGGTGTCGTCGTCGCCGTCATGGCGGACATGTTCTATTGAAAGGAGTTTTCTTGAGCACCGCTGCGATCGCGCGGGCAATCGAACCGGGGTAGCAGACTAGCGGGACGAACGTTAGGTGGTTGCACGGGGCACGCTTTTGCTTCTCTGCTACCCCCCTTTCCCGGCCGGGCCCGGCACAGGGATCTTATTTCCAATCTCACACGTTGCAGGTTCACATCCTGTAGGTGTCCGGGCGAGGAAAATCATCATGTGTCTTGCCGACCTGACCCAGACTCGCGAAATCGTGACGGCCGCCGCGACCGCGGAAGTGCCGAGCGATCGCCCCGCAATTTGTGGCACCGTCATGCTGCACTGCCTCGACGGCGGCGAGCCGCTGCGGCTGTCGATGCCGATGCTCGATGCAATGCTGTTGCTTCATTCGCTGCGCCAGATCGAAGAAGAGTTCGAGCTGGAGGAGTGGAGCGCCCGGCTCGGTTCGGGCATGAACACGATCGAGGAGCTCGGTGCCGAGATGCATGACCTGTATCTCGATTCGCTGGACGCCAAGCCGCATCCGCTGAATTCTTGAGCCGAGCGCGAGCGCGTCTTCACGGCATTGCCCACATCGGGCAATCCTTCCTGTCATCTCTTTCCGAAAGCCAGATCGCCGATCTGGCTTTCGTTCATTGGTGGGGTCGATTCAAAGTATCGGAGTCGTCGCGGGGCGTGCCCGACGGGGACGGCGCGGTCGGTGCTGGCGTCCTTGTCGCGGGCGGCGGTGTGCTCGACGGTGGCGCTCGCATCGTATCCGTCGAGTCCGAGCGCGTTTGCGTGTCGCGTGCCGCCTCGGCGGCGCGTTCGCGTTGTCGTTCCGCCTGGCCCTGAGTGACTCCGGCAGGCAGCTCTTCCGTCGAATCGCGCCGCTCGCATTCCGAGCGCGGCAATCCCGTCAGCCCCGCGCACCGCGGCATCTGCTGTGCTGTCGTCGTCTGTGTCGCATCAGTGGCGGGTGCTGCTCGGTTCGCGGGTGCGGTGCTCGGTTGCGAGGGCATCGCGGGGTTCGAATCGCGCTGTGCAGGACGCGGCGCGCTTTGTCCGCCGCCTGTCTGCGTCAGTGCGGCAGCGCAGTACCAGACAGCGATGGCGCACGCGAGCGCGACCGGACGCTTGCTTCTTGTACGCATGTTGGCTCCGTAACATCACCTCGTCGATGAGTTAACGGCGCAAGCGAAGCGCTGTTCCGGCGGTGCGTCTAGGCGGATTCGATCGCCGAGCGGACTTTCTCCGACAGCTCCGCGAACGTGAACGGCTTCACGATCAATTGCACGTCCACGTCCAGACGGCCGTGATGCACGATGGCGTTCTTCGCGTAGCCCGTCGTGAACAGGACCTTCAGCCGCGGGTAGCGCTTGCGAGCCTCGTCCGCGAGCTCCCGGCCGTTCATGCGCGGCAAGCCCACGTCCGTGAACAGCAGGTCGACGCGCGGCGTACTGTCGAGCAGGGCGAGCGCGGTCGCGCCATCGGGCGCCGCGATGACGCGATAACCGAGCTCTTGCAGCAGCGCGACGCTCAAGTCGCGCACGCGCTCTTCGTCCTCGACGACCAGAATCGTTTCGTGGCGATCGGCGCGCAGCAGATGCGAAGGCTTCGACTGCGTGGGCGGCAGGGTGCCGGTATAGCGGGGCAGGTAGAGCTTGACCGTCGTGCCTTCGCCCAGCTCGCTGTAGATGCGAACGTTGCCGCCCGATTGCTTGACGAAGCCGTACACCTGGCTCAAGCCGAGCCCTGTTCCCTGGCCGGTCGTCTTCGTCGTGAAGAAGGGATCGAACACTCTGTCCATCACGTCGCGCGCGATGCCCGTGCCGGTGTCGGACACGCAGATGATGACGTACTGGCCGACGTTGATCGCGTGCTCGCGGCCGTACGCGTCGTCGACGTAGGCGTTCGCGGTTTCGATCGTGAGCTTGCCGCCCTCGGGCATCGCGTCGCGCGCGTTCACCGCGAGATTCAATATCGCGCTCTCCATCTGGCCGATGTCCACTTCGATCATCCACGCGCCAGCGGCAAGCACCGCTTCGACCTCGATGCGCTCGCCCAGCGTGCGATACAGCAGCTCGGACATGTGTTGCACGAGTCGATTCGGATCGGCGGGCTCGGGCTTCAACGGCTGCCGTCGTGCGAACGCCAGCAGCCGTTGCGTGAGCGAGGCCGCCTTGCGGGCGCCTTCGAGCGCATGCTCGGCCGCGCGTCTGAGGCGCGGCTCCGCATCGGGTCCGAGGCGCCGCGTGATCGTGTCGAGATTGCCGATCACGACCGTCAGCAGATTGTTGAAATCGTGCGCGACGCCGCCGGTGAGCTGGCCGATCGCCTCCAGCTTCTGCGCGTGGCGCAACACTTCCTCGGTGCGCTCGCGCTCTTCGATCTCGCGCTTGAGATGGCCATAGCTCGTTTGCAGCTCGGCCGTGCGGGCTTGCACGCGCGCCTCGAGCTCCGCCATCAGCACGCGAAGCGCGTCCTCGGCTTGCTGCTTTTCGGCGAGCTCGCGCTGGGCGCGCTGATACAAGCGGCCGTTGTCGATCGCGATGGCGCCTTGCGCCGCGATGCCGAGCAGCAAGCGCTCATCCCGGGCGCTGAACGCAGCAGCTTGCGAGTGGCCAAAAAACAAGGCGCCGATCACTTCGCCGGACCGTGACGTGACCGGCGCCGCGAGGTAGCTGCGCACGGGGAGATGCCCTTCCGGCATGCCGTGATGAGGCGCGTTCTGTCCGTATCGCGGGTCCTGAGTAATGTCGTCGGAGCGCACGGCTTCGCCCATGAACGTCGGGCCGAACAAAGCCGTCTTGCGTGGCATGGGAAAGCGCGCGAATTTTTCGCGCTCCACGCCGGAGAGCGTGTAGAGCATGCACGCCTCGCCGGAGTCGCCGGGCACGTTGTAGAAGAAGGCACCGAACTCCGCGCCCGTGATCTTCACGCCGGCATCCGTCACCGTCTGCACGACGTTGTCGATGTCGAGCTCCGAGGCGAGCGCGGCGCCCGAGCGATTCAGGATGTCGAGCGTCTCGGCTTCTTCGGCCAGCGCGAGCTGCTCGTGCTTGCGCTCGGTGATGTCTTGCAGAACGCCGATCATGCCGACCAGGCTGCCGTCCTCGGCATAGCGCGCATTGCCGCTCGCGGCGACCCACACCTCACGGCCGTCGTCCGGCCTTCGTACCCGATAGTCAGTGCGATAGGGCGTACGGTTCTCGTTTGCGGTCGTCACGGCGGCGGCGGCGCGCGGTGCGTCGTCCGGGTGCAGCAGGTCCATTTGCATCCGTCGCCACGTGATCGGCGTATGCGGAGCGAGGCCGAGAATTTCGCAGGCGAGCACCGAGAGATTGACGGCGTCGGTCGCCGCGTCCCAGGTCCATTCGCCGATCTCCGAGAAGGCGAGCGCCAAGCGCAGGCGCTCGAGCAGCTCTTCGCTGGTAACGGCGGCGTCATCCGCCGGATGAATGATTCGAGTCGGCACGGCGACGGAGTGTGATCGGGAAATTATTACAGGCCAGCGAGCGATCGAACTCGCATCTTAGCGTCGCGTCTAGGTGCTTGCACCGATAAGAATCGTTCACCGACGCGTCTAGATTGCGCACTCCGCGGCACCAACCTCGGGCGCCGGGCGTTCAGTGCTCTCTTGCGATTCTTCGGCGGAGCAAGCGGCAATGGTGCAAAAGCGAATCCTGGCGACCTTTCCCTGTCGAGTGCGACGGCGCGCGATCATGACCGTCGATGCGATCGCCGGCCGACGCAACCCGAGTTGCCGATTGCGCGCGCATGGTCCGTTGCCGGGTCAGCCGCCGCGATGCTCCGCCACATTGCAGCGAAGCGCGGGATACACGCTTTAAGCCTCTCCCGCGCGCTCGCCGGCCGGCGGAACGTTAGCGAAGCGCCAGCCATTACAGGGTCCTCCACCCTCTAGCTGCGTCACATGGGCGATAAATCGATCCGGATTCGCGAAGGCCTGCCGCATCCGCGCGGCGCGACCTGGGATGGTCGGGGCGTCAATTTTTCTTTGTTCTCCGCGCACGCGACCAAGGTCGAGCTGTGCTTGTTCGATTCGCGCGGCGAGCGGGAGCTGCAGCGGATCGAGCTGCCGGAGTACACCGACGAAATCTGGCACGGCTATGTCGAGAACGTCGGCCCCGGCACCGTGTACGGCTATCGAGTGCACGGCCCGTACGCGCCCGAGGCAGGCCATCGTTTCAATCCGAACAAGCTGTTGCTCGATCCCTATGCGCGCGAGTTCGTCGGCGAGCTGCGCTGGAATCACGCCTGCTTCGGTTACACGATCGGCGCCAAGGGCGATGACCTCACCTTCGACGAGCGTGATAGCGCGCCGTTCGTGCCGAAATCCGTCGTGGTCGATCCCGGCTTCGATTGGAAACAGAACCTGAAGCCGCTCGTGCCGTGGGACCGGACGATCATTTACGAGACGCACGTGCGCGGGTACACGAAGCGTCATCCCGCCGTCCCCGAGGCGCTGCGCGGCACGTTCACCGGGTTGTCCGTTCCCGAAGTGATCGAATACGTGAAGTCGCTCGGCGTGACATCGATCGAGCTGCTGCCCATCCACATGTTCATCAACGATTCGTTGCTGCTCGAGCGCGGGCTGACGAACTATTGGGGATACAACTCGATCGGCTTCTTCGCCGCGGATCCGCGCTACTTCGCCGATCCGATGCGCGGCGTGCAGGAGTTCAAGGAGATGGTGCTGCGCTTCCACGACGCCGGCATCGAAGTGATCCTCGACGTCGTCTACAACCACACCGCGGAGGGCAACGAGCGCGGGCCGACGCTATCGTTCAAGGGGATCGACAACGTGTCGTACTACCGTTTGATTCCGGAGCAGAAGCGCTACTACATCAACGACACCGGTACGGGGAACACGCTGAATCTGAGCCATCCGCGCGTCATCCAGATGGTCACCGACAGCCTGCGCTATTGGGTGCAGGAAATGCATGTCGATGGGTTTCGCTTCGACCTCGGGACGATACTCGCGCGCGAGCCGAACGGCTTCGACAACAGCAGCGGCTTCCTGAAGGCGTGCTCGCAGGATCCCGTCCTCGGCGGAGTGAAGCTGATTGCCGAGCCCTGGGATTGCGGTCCGGGCGGCTACCAGGTCGGCGAATTTCCGCCGGGCTGGGCCGAGTGGAACGACAAGTACCGCGACACGATTCGTGACTATTGGCGCGGCGAAGCCGCGGCCGCGGCGGTCGCTCCGCGGCTGCTCGGCTCTCCCGACGTATTCAATAGATTCGGCCGCAAGCCGTATGCGAGCGTCAATTTCATCACGGCGCACGACGGCTTCACGTTGAACGATCTCGTCACGTACAACGACCGGCACAACGAGGCGAACGGCGAGGACAATCGCGACGGCCACCAGCACAATCGCTCGTGGAATTGCGGCGTCGAGGGGCCGACAAAGGATCGCGCAGTCGAGGAGCTCCGCCAGCGACAGATGCGCAACATGCTCGCGACGCTGTTGCTCTCGCAGGGTACGCCGATGCTGCTCGCGGGCGACGAGTTCGCGCGCACGCAGCAGGGGAACAACAACGCGTACTGTCAGGACAATGAGATCAGCTGGATCGACTGGAAGGCCGCGGAGCAGCACGAGGCGCTGACGCGCTTCGTTCGCAAGCTGACGGCGTTGCGCCGGAAGTTTCCGATCCTGCGCCGGAGCAGATTCTTGTCCGGCGAGATGAACGAGGCGCTCGAGATCAAGGAGATCACGTGGATCAACGCGACCGGGACGGAGATGCAGCCGGAGCAGTGGGCGGACGATCTGATGAAGTGCTTCGGCATGCTGCTCGATGGCCGCGCGCAGGCGACCGGTATTCGTCAGCGCGGCCAGGATGCGACGATGCTCATCATTTTCAACGCGTACCACGACGTCGTGCAGTTCACGCTGCCGGAAACGACGAATAGCGCGTTCTGGATGCTCTTGATCGATACGAATCAGACCGACGAGGAATTGGGGCGGACCGCGTTCCAGCCAGGTGATGTGTATCAGGTGACGGGGCGCTCGTTGCTGATGTTCAGCATGGTTGCCGAGAGGGGATCGGGCACCTAGGCGGGGCTCGCTCGGAGGGCGGGGCGCACGCCTGAGGGCAAGACGAATTCTGTTTGCCGCCGGGGGCCGTGTCTCCCGACACGGCCCCCTGTTCGCTCCCACCATCAATCGTTGCGACGCGACGACTAGTGGCGCGCCGCCGTTTGCGAGTGCTCGCCGCCCGGCTGCGAAATATCGCGCAGCGCTTCGCCGGCTTCGTCCACCGCGCCTTCGCCGTTCGCGATGTCGGACAAGGAGATGATCCCGACGAGCCGCTTCTGGCGATCGACGACGGGCATGCGCCGGACCTGCACGTCGCCCATGCTGCGGGAGACCTCCTCGATCGACTGATCGTCGTAGCAGTACTTGACCGTGTCGGTCATGACCTCGCTCACGAGCGCATCCGGTCCCTTGCCTTGGCCGACGCCGCGCACGGCGATGTCACGGTCCGTGACCATGCCGACGAGGCGTTCGTCGTCACCGACCGGCAGCACGCCAACGTCCAGCTCGCACATGAGCAGCGCCGCGTCACGCAGCGTCTGGTTCGGCGAAGCCACTCGTACATCGCGCGTCATGCAATCGCGGACCTTCATCGCAATCTCCTGGCCACTCGCAGGGAATTCGAAGGGTCAATGCAAGGTCACGTGCACAAGTTCCGTCGCACTTGTCAGCGGGATCCGAGTCGCGACGGGCAAGGCAACACCGTTGCCCGCTCAATGCTTCGGCTTCGTCTGCGCGCCGTGCGCCTTGGCGCGGGCCGGGTCTGACATCAGCTTCGCAATGCCTGCTTGCAGTTTGTTCTTGGCGCCCGGCACGACATGGTCTTCGCGGTCGCGCAGCGCTTCGAACCCCGCCTGCGCCACGTCCTCGGCGCTTTGCTTCTTGGCCTGTCCGACCGTCGACTCCAGCATGCCGGCGCGCTCGAAGAATTCGGTCTCCGTCGGGCCGGGCATCAGTACGGTGACATTGATGCCCGTATCCTTCAGTTCCTCACGAATGGCCTGGCCAAAGAAACGCAAGAACGCCTTGCTCGCCGCGTACACGGCCATGAGGGGGCCCGGCATCAGCCCTGCGATCGAGGAGGTGATCAGAATGTCGCCTTCGTCGCGCTCGCGCATGTCGCGCAACACGAGCTTGATGAGATGCACTTGTGAGGTCACATTGAGATTGATGAGCGCGATCTCGTCATCGAGGTTCGTCTCGTCGAAACTGCCATAAACGCCGACGCCGGCATTGGCCGCGAGCACCGCGACCGGGCGGCCGAGCTGCCTCACGCGCTCGTACACCTCGTTCACGCCCGCCGAGGTCGCGAGGTCCGCGGTCACGACTTCGATGCCCGGCTGACTCGCGAGCTGGCGCAGGCGATCGGCGGCGGCGCTCAGCTTCTCGCGATTGTCGGAGACCACGATCAGGTCGTAGCCATGCTCGCCGAATTTGCGAGCGAGCTCGTAACCGATGCCGCTCGACGCACCTGTGATCAAGGCCACCGGCCGCGCTCGGGTGTCTGTCGGTGGATTGGCGCTCGCATTCATGGCGGATCTCCTGGGGGTGCGTTGGTCATGCAACGTGTCCTTTTCCGCGAGGTTCCGGGCCCGTGACGGCGCCGGCGACGAGCTCAACGCGACGAGCCGTGCGCGCCCGCGGGTTTGCGCCGAGCCTCCGACTTGTCTTGCTTCTTTTGCTGCTCCCGGACCACCCGATCCTGCTTGTCTGCCGCGTCCTGCGATTCGTCGCTGGTGTACTTGCCCAGATTTCCCTTCACGTCGCGCAAGGAAATGCTGCCTTCGATCGACCGCGCGAAGGCGCTGACGAACGCATTCCGCAAGACGCTCACGATGGTCGCCCAGACGTTCGCGTCGGGATGCGCGATCGTGCCCGTGAACGGCACGCGCGCGGCGACCTGATCCTTCTTTTCGTTCGTGAGGACGCCCGCCGCGAAATCGATGATGCCTTCCCACGCTTTGCGCAGCAGGCTCTCTTCGTGCTCCTCGGAACTCGTCATCTGCAAGTCCTGCAGGATCGGTTTGGCGTAGCCCTTGAACTTGCCTTCGGCCGCGGCGATTTCCATGTACAGCTCGAACCGGCCGCTTTCGGCATCGGCCTTGATGTATTGGCGCAGCCAGGGATTGAGCTGTGGAACGGCGACCTCCTTGATTTCGAAGTTGATGTCGAACGTGGGCTGCTTGCCCCACGGGTCGAGGCTGCCGGTCACTTTGACGGGCGCGGACCCGAGCACGGTGCCTGTCACGTCGAAGTCGGCGAACGTCGTCTCGTTCTCGTTCGTGACGTTCGTCAGATTCGTCACGATCGCGTGCACGTGCTCCGCCTTGAGTGCATCCCGAGCGCGAATGCCTGGCGCCTGAAACGTGACCGTCGCGTCGCGGGCTTCGACGGTGTCGAAGCGGAACGGAAACAGCTGTTCGAGCTGCGCCTGCCAGTCCTCTTCCTTGCCTGTCTGGGATTGCTTCTCCGAAGCCATCTGAATCAGATTGATGACGGGTCGGGTGAAGAGCACCTCCGCGACCAGCGAGCCTTGCAACAAGCTGCGCCACTGCATCGACAGATCGATAGCGTCGGCTTCGAAGAACGGTGTGTTCTTTTCCGCGCCGCGTTTGACGATGCGCATGCCATTGACGCGATAGGCGCCGCGCCATAGCGCAATGTCGATGTCATCTACATTGCCGTCGTACGCCGTCAACCCGTGCAGCGTCCGGTTGATGTAATCCTTTACCGCATAGGGCAGGGCCGCACGGATTGCAATCAGAACGGCCGCGACGATCGCAACCGCGAGCACGATCTTGTTTCTGCGCTGCATGACTTACCGTCCCCCGTCGATGGGAACGACGGTGTGTCACGTACGGTTCCCCTCGCGCTGTCAGCTAACGCGCCGTAAGTTCTCGATCATCACGTCGGGCATGGTCACGGTGTAGGGATCGTCGTCGCTGCCGACATCGTTGATGCCGGGCTCCTCGAAGAACAGCTCGATGTTGCGGTCCTGAACGACCATGGAATATCGCCAGCTGCGATAGCCGAAGCCGAGATGCTCCTTGTTGACGAGCATTCCCATGCGGCGAGTGAAGGCCCCATTGCCATCGGGCAGCAGTTGCAAGTGCTGAATCGACAGATGCTTCGCCCACTGATGCAT
This sequence comes from Pseudomonadota bacterium, assembly GCA_023428645.1. Classification (GTDB taxonomy): domain Bacteria; phylum Pseudomonadota; class Gammaproteobacteria; order Steroidobacterales; family Steroidobacteraceae; genus Steroidobacter. Next base: position 3,347 of record JAEYXD010000178.1, on the reverse strand, counting down.
CACGAACGCGTCGTTCACGCTGACGCAGTACACCTCGTCGATGCCGCACGCGCGTATCGCGTCGTATTGGCGCTCATAGTCGGGACATTGAGAGCCCGAGCAGACGGGCGTGAACGCGCCGGGGAGCGAGAACACCGCGATGCGCTTGCCGGCGAACAGGGTATCGCTCGCGACATCCTGCCAGCGGTACGGATTGTCGCCGCCGATGCTCTCGTCGCGAACCCGGCATTTGAAGACGACCGAAGGGACCGTGCGACCGATCATGTAGTGCTCCTCGAGGAGTGCGATGCGAGAACGCGCGCGCGCCTCGCGTGGTTTCGCGCGGAACTTTGCTGCACGCATCACATTGCTCTTGTCGCTATGCGGTAAGTAGACGCCGTCTACCCGCCGACGATTGCCGACGCCGCTTCAGGCGTCTCTTACGAATACGAATGCGCGTGCGATGGAGGCGCGACCATGAGAACTCGAACGACGTGGCGTTTGGCAGTGGGTTTGATGGCGTTGGCTGTAGTGCCGCTGTCCCATACGGATCCGCTGCCGCCGGAATCCACATACCGACCCTTACCCACGTTGCCGCTCGACGTCGTGCGCCGTAACGACGAGGGCGCCAAGCCCGGTGTGATGCGTCGACAGCAGGGCTTGCTGAGCGAGCGTTACGATCTTGCAAACCGGCCGATGGCGGGCGTCATGATGTCCGGCGGGCGCAGGGCCGTGCAGGATGGCGTGCGCGTCAAGCTCCGCCCCGGAACGACGTGGGAGCAGCTTGCGCAGATGTCTCCCGACGAGATCCGCGAGCGCAACTTGTTGCCGCTCGGGTTTCTGCCCTTGCCGCACGTGAAGCAGCTCACGGGCGGACAAGTGTTTCCGCAGAATCAGATCGACGAGATCGGCCGGGCGGAAGATCGCAACCTGCGGCGCTTCGATGTCGACTTCGATCTGCCCGATCACATGACGCCCGAGTTTCCGGCGCCGATCTTCCTGACGACCCGTCCCGAGCTCGGCGACGTGTCTGGCGGCAAGCTGCTCACGATTCGCAACTACTACGCGACGATGGTGGGCATCCTCACGCCGGTGCAGATGGAAGGCTTGCGGCTGCTGCTCACGCCGTTCCCGCAAGAGGAGTTCAACCAGACCGAAGATCGCAAGGTCGCCGAGCAGAGCCTTGGGGTCGCGTGCTTGGATTGTCACGCAAATTTCCACACCAACGCCGCTTTCCATCTGACGCCCGACGTCCGCCCGCAGACGGCGCGCTTCCGTCTGGATTCGACGAGCCTGCGCGGCATGTTCAACCAGCAGATTCACGGCTCGAAGCGCTCGCTGCGTTCGGTCGAGGACTTCACGGAGTTCGAGCAGCGCACGGCGTATTTCAACGGCGATCACGTGAGCGCGACCCGCAAGGGCGTGCATTTGCCCGATCGTCCGAATCAGGTCGCGATGATGGCGCAGATGCAGAACATCATCGACTTCCCGCCCGCGCCGAAGCTCGATCCGATGGGCCGTCTCGATCCGACGAAAGCGACGGAGGCGGAGCTCGCGGGCGAGAAAGTGTTCATGGGCAAGGGTCGTTGCGCCGAATGCCACATTCCGCAGACGCACTTCCTCGACAACAACATGCACGACTTGAAGCTCGAGCGGTTCTACAAGCCCGGCGCGATTCACAACGATCTGGTCGCGTTGCCCGATGGCCCGATCAAGACGTTCACGCTGCGCGGGATCAAGGATTCGCCGCCGTACCTGCACGACGGCCGCTTGATGACGCTCGCGGATACCGTGGAGTACTTCAATCTGGTGCTGGGCTTGAAGCTCACGCAGTCGGAGAAGGACTCGCTCGTCAAGTACATGCTCACGCTGTGACCGCAGGAGGTTGGCAATGATTCGTTCGTTCTTGGCAATGGGCTTGCTGGTTGCGGGGTCGGCATCCGCGCAGCTGGCGGGGAATCCGGCCGGATTGTCGCCCGACACACCGGGCGCGGAGGGCGGCGGTCCGGCGTCGAATCATGCGAACAATCAAGACAAGTTGTTCGTGCGTCAGGCCGCGCTCGGCAATCGAGCCGAGGTCGAGCTTGCGAAGCAAGCCGCGAGCAAATCGGGGACGCAGGCGATCGATGCGTACGCCGCGCGCATGCAAAAGGAACACTCGGCTTCCGGCGAGCGGCTCGTGAAGGCGGGCAAGCCGGCGAAGATGGAGTTGCCGCGCGACCTCGACCCGGAGCATCTGCGCGTGCGCGATGAGCTGGCGAAGCTCTCGGGCGCCGACTACGACAAGGCGTATCTGTCGGCGCAGATTCGGGATCACCAGAAGACGGCGAACCTGCTGCTATGGCATTTGAGCTACGGCCAGAATGCCGACCTGCTGCGTTATAGCGCCGAAACGCTGCCCGCCGTGCTCGATCACCTCGAACATGCGAAGCGCGAGTATGCGGCGCTGACCGCGGGCCCGACGCGGAACTGAGCGCTCGCCGCGCCCTGCGATCATTGTGTCGGTCGCGGGGCGTCACCCTCGCGATCGGCTATCGTCGCAGGCGCTTCGCCAGGGAGGTCCTGGTATCGTCGAGCTGGCCGGATCTCGGACGGGGGTGACGATGCGTCGCACGTGTGAGGGCGCTGCCACGTTGCGTTGCTGCTCAGGTATCCTTGTGCGCTTCCTCCTTGAGTAGCTCTTAGTGTCGAACGAACCGCTCATGGGCGCGGCCGCCCATCCGCAGCTCGGCGGAGCCCGGTAATGGTCTTGCTGCAAGAAGCGCCGAGTGAAATCGATGCGCTGCAAGGGCTGAGCGTTCTGGTCGTCGAGGACAACGTCCTGCTCTGTTGCGTGCTCGAAGAAGCGCTGTGTGAGGCGGGCTGCGAAGTCATCGGGCCATACAGCCGCCTGCCAGAAGCGATGCGCGCGGCATCCTCGGCCCGCATCGATATCGCCCTGCTGGATATCAACGTGCGCGGTCAGCTCGTTTCACCGCTGGCAGAGCAATTGCGCGCGCGCGGCGTTCCGTTCGTGGTCACGTCCGCATATCAGCCGGACGCCGTGCCGCGCGTCCTGCGTGGCGCGGCGCATCTGCGCAAGCCGTTCACGGGCAGCGATCTGCTGGAGCGGCTCGCCTCGGTCCTCGCAAGGCAGGCACCGAACGACTAGACGTCAGCGTGCTCGGGCAATCGAGGCAAGCGCCGCCCGGGGCACGCTCGAATTGGATTCCCGTGCCAGGAAGTCAGCGCGCCGCTGGCCTCAGCTCTTGCCCCAGTTCTTTCTCACGATCGCCGCGAGAATCAACAGGAATGCGATCAAGCGCACCGCGTAGATGACCGGACGGCCTTCGTTGGGCGCATCGATGAGCAGGAACGAGATACGGTTG